>JADFFS010000174.1 GCA_022568195.1 Chloroflexota bacterium
CGGTAAGCGTCCCCAAGGCGGAACCCGGCCACAGAGTTGGCGAACCAGCCCAACAACACCAACTGACTGCAATAGAAGACGCCCGGCGTACCCGAATCTTGATCCTGGGTGTTTCTCAGCAACAGGCGCCAGCGAGCCCCTCGAAAGAAGAAGGTGGTGTAGTGGACCACCAAAGCCAACAACAGGTACCAAGGGTTGCCGGCGCTGATTTGGGCCCAGGTGGCGTTCAGGTTAACGTCGAAGCGGGTTGCCAAAAAATACAGGAAAGCCCCCGCCAGCCCCAGGGAAACCAAGGTGGGGAGGAAGAGGGCCCGGCGGTTGATGGGCACCGGGCCGGCGGGAAGGCGGCGAAACGGAAACATTATCGCGGCGGGGAGGATACCCGACCCAGGGGAATCAAGACCCGCGCAACTCCTGGGGCAGCGTGAAGGTTACGTCCTCCTCTACACCCGAGAGCACGGTCACGATTTCTGGGGCCAGCTCACGTATAACGCTTTCCACCAGCACTTCGGGGGTAGATGCTCCGGAGGTTATACCCACCTTGTTCACACCTTCAAGCCAGGCCGGATCTATCTCCTCGGGGCCGTTGATCAAGTAGGACGGGACTCCCAGGGACTCGGCCACCTCTCGCAGACGGCTGCAGTTGGAGCTGTTCTCGGCTCCGATAACCAGCACCAAGTCCACCGATCCCGCCATCTCGGTAACGGCCGCTTGACGATTGGTCGTGGCGTAACAGATATCGTTGCGGACCACCGCATTGGGGAAGCGTTCTTTGATCGCGGCGATACTTTCCGCGGTGTCGCCCACGGAAAGGGTTGTCTGGGTCAAAACGGCCACTGCCACGCTGGAGTCCCAGTCGGGCAGTTGGGACCCGGCGTTGTCGTCGACCAAGGTCATTTCCACTTGGCCCATGGTGCCCCTTACCTCCTGGTGGCCACGGTGGCCCACCAAAAGCACCCTCCTGCCCTCAGCGTTGTACTTTTTGGCCTCGTTGTGCACCCGCGTCACCAAGGGGCACACAGCGTCGATCACCCGCAGGTTGCGCTCCCTGGCTTTCTGGAAGTCTTCGGGCGGAGAACCGTGGGCCGAGAACACCACCAGAGAGCCGTTGGGGATCTCCTCGATGGTTTCCACGGTGATTGCCCCCTTCCGCTCCAAGTCGGCCACCACGTGAGGGTTATGGACGATCTGGTGCTTGACGTAGACCGGAGGACCGAACTGCTCGAGGCAGATGTCCACCACCTCGATGGCCCGCACCACGCCGGCGCAAAACCCTCGGGGAGAGCTGAGTAAAACCTCCAATTCCGTCCCTCCTGGGCCCATTAATGAGCCGGCCGTCTTTGGCCATCAGTTTAGCATGCGTTGGCGGATAGCTGAACGCTGACGGCTTTGTTAGGCGACTGCTTTGATCAAGTGCATATATTTGTAGCCGGAACCGGTGTTGAGCAGAACGATGGTATCGTCGCTGCCTAGAAAGCCCTGGTTGACCAGCCGCTTCAAGGCCACCAGCGTAGCGGCGCCTTCGGGACAAGCGATTATCCCCTCATCGGTGGCCAACTCGTACATCCCATCGACCATCTCCCGGTCTTCCACCGCCAAAGCGGTCCCGCCGGTCTCCCGCAGAGCCTGCAGGATCAAGTAGTCGGCAAAGGGCGAGGGCACCCGTAGCCCATCGGCTAAGGTTTGAGCATCGGGCCAGGGCTCCACGTTGAGCGCCCCGTCGTGAAACGCTTTTACCACAGGCTGGCAACCTACCGCTTGCACGGCAATGAACTTGGGTGGCGTCCCTTCCACCCAACCCAGCTCCAGCAGCTCTTGGAAACCTTTGTGCATCCCGATGATGCCGGTGCCTCCGCCGGTGGGGTAAATGATGGCGTCGGGCAGGCGCCAGCCCAGTTGCATGACGATTTCCAGGCCCATGGTTTTTTTGCCTTCGGCTCTGTAGGGTTCCTTCATTGTCGAGAGGTCGAACAATCCATGTTCTTCGGCCACCGCCACCGCCTGGCGTCCTGCATCGCTGATCAACCCGTCCACTAAGTTCAACTCGGAGCCGGCAAGCAGGCTTTCCTTTTTGTTGGTGTCGGGCGCGTCCTGGGGCATGAACACCTTGCTTTCCAGCCCGCCCCGGGCACAATATGCCGCAGAGGCTCCGGCGGCATTTCCCGCCGAGGGCATTGTAAAGCCGGTGGCGCCCAGCTCCTTCGCCCTGGACACCGCAGCCGAGATTCCCCGGGCTTTAAAAGTGCCTGTGGGGTTGAGGCCCTCCTCCTTGATGAACAGGTGCTGTAACCCAAGCTTCTTGCCCAGATTGGCCGCTTTCAGCAGCGGTGTTCCACCCTCGCCCAGGGTGATGATGTTGGCCGGGTCTTCCACGGGCAGTAACTCGGTAAATCGCCACATGCCTTCGGGCCGCTGGCTCCAGGTTTCTCGGTTAACTTCACGGCGCAGCCTGGGCAGGTCGTAACGGGGGAACAGCACTTTGCCGCAACAAGGGCTGACCTTTATGAGCTGGGTGTGGGAGCAGGTCTTGCCACACTGGGTGCACTCCAGGTGGTCCAGGTAACTAAACATCCTTCTAACCTCAACAAGGGGCGGCGGCACCCTGCCTTTCAGCCACCCCTCCCGACACATCATACTCCAAGATGACCGGCGGTGGTATGTATGCGCCACCGGCGCCGCAGCAGTTGGCCACACTTTTGACCCCATCTGGGCTATGCTATAATCTGACTTGCTCCACGACCAACCTCGGCGGAATAATGCCCGATTATCAGCACATACGCCTGGATAAAGATGCCACCGAACGCATCGCCAAACTGACGTTGAACCGCCCCGAACGGCTCAACGCCCTGAACGATTTGACCATGGACGGGTTGGGAGACGCGCTCCACAAAGGCCTGGAATTCGACCTGGACACCGCCATGACAATGGCAGCGGCTGCCGAGACGATAACCCTAACCTCCTGGGACCACGCGGAAGGGACGGCAGCGATCCGCGAATCCCGAAAACCTGCATACGAGGGCAGATAATGGTTTCAATGGTGAACGAGCTCATTGTTTTAACCGGAAACGCCCACCGGGAGTTGGCCGAATCGGTTTGCAACTACCTGGATATCCCGTTGGGAAAGGCGGATGTTTTCAAGTTCGCCAACGATAACACCTTCGTCCGTATCCACGAAAACGTCCGCCAAAGGGACGTTTTTATCATTCAGCCAACCTGCGCCCCGGTGAACGACAACCTGATGGAGCTGCTGATCATGATCGACGCCTGCAAGCGGGCCTCGGCAGGTAGGATCACTGCAGTCGTTCCTTACTATGGCTATGGCCGCACTGATAAAAAGGACCAGCCGCGGGTTCCCATAACCGCGCGGTTGGTGGCCGACCTTTTGACCACCGCCGGCGCCGACCGGATGCTTACAGTGGACCTGCACGCCGGCCAAATCCAGGGATTCTTCAACATTCCGGTGGACGAACTGACCGCGTTGCCCATCTTGACCGACTACTTCCTGGCCAAGGAGCTTTCCGACCTGGTGGTGGTGGCGGTGGATATCGGAATAAGCAAGAGGGCCAGGGACGTTGCCGAGCGGCTTCATGCGCCCCTGGCCATCATCGAAAAACGGCGCACGGGTAATGACGGGCAATCTGAAATATTGAACGTAATCGGCGATGTTGAAGGAAAGATCGCGCTAACCTTTGATGACGAGATACTAACCGGTGGAACCGTGGTCAACGCCGCCCGGGCCTTGGTGGAACAAGGGGTCAGCGACATTTACTGCTGCGTGACCCACCCGGTACTGTCTCAAGACGCATCCGTTTTAATCGCCAACAGCGATTTTAAGGAGTTGGTGGTTGCCGACACCATCCCCCTGCCTGCCGAGAAGCGTAACGGCAAAATTACCGTGCTGCCGGTAGCGCCGCTGCTGGGGGAGGCGATCTTCCGCATCCACCGGGGTCTGTCGGTGGGTGAAATGTTCAACTAACCCCCCGCCCTTCCCAGGAACCCCGGTTACCAGGAGGTCCTTCAGGAATGTACGATCTGCTGATCAAGGGCGGGACGGTCATCGATCCCTCCCAGTCGCTCAACGGTCCCAATGACTTAGCGGTCCAGGACGGCCTAATAGCCCGCATCGCTCCCGGCATCGCCAGCGAAGAAGCCACCCGCGTGGTGGACGTCCGAGGCAAAATGGTGGTCCCTGGCCTGATAGACCTCCATACCCATGTGTACGACGGCGTCAACGGCAACGGTGTGGAAGCCGACTTGGGCGGAGTAAGATCCGGCGTCACGACCATGGTGGACGCCGGTAGCGCCGGCTGCGACACTTTCGGTGGATTTCCCAGGCACATCATCCCCGACAATGCCACCGAGATCATCTGCTTCTTGCACATATGCCGGACGGGCCTGGCCACCACGCCGGATATTTTCAGCCCCTCTAGTATCGACCTGGATAAGACCATCCAAGTGGCTTCGGAAAACCGTCACATCATCGCGGGCATCAAGGCGCGTATGGTGTCGCCGGCGCTGGAGATCATGGGGATGGAGATGCCCAGGTTGGCCAAACGGGCTGCCACCGAAGCCGGGATCAAGCTCATGGTGCACATCGGCGACACGGAAAAGCGGTACGACCCCAACGTGATCCGCCAGTTGTTGCCCATCTTGGAGCAGGGAGACATCGTCACCCACCTGTTCACCGCCAACCCCGGCGGTGTGTTGGACGGTGAAGGCAAAGTGGTACCCGAGGCCATGGAAGCCAAGGACCGGGGCGTCTGGCTGGATACCGCCCACGGAAGAATGAATTTCAGCTTCGATGTGGGCGAGCGTGTGGTTGACCAGGGACTGGTTCCGCATTGCATCAGCACCGACTTGACCCTTCCTGGGCGAGCCCGTACGGTGCATAGCATGACCGAAATGATGACCCGCTTCCTGACTATGGGGTTCACCCTTGAGCAGGTCATCACCATGTCTACCCTGAACCCGGCCATGGCCGTGGGCGTTGACGACAGGCTGGGGACTTTGGCGGTGGGTAGGCAAGCCGACATTTCCGTACTGGACATGGAAGAGGGCGACTGGGTGCTCTACGACGTGGTCGGCGGGACCCGGCGGACCGACAAAGCGGTGGTTCCGGTGCTCACCGTGAAAAAGGGAGAGGTCTTCGAGGCTGGTTGGGGGCCAAGGCCTTGGGGATGGGAGCCGGACACGGCGTAGACAGGGTGCCGGAGCAACTACGCTGGAGACCTTTGGTCTCGGTTTAGACCCAGTGGGCTAAAGGCGGATCCCCGTAACGGCGCACTCAAGTGACCGATCGGACGGAACTGGAAGGCAGACAAGAATTCACTCAGAGCTAGGTTTCCGGGCCGGACGCAAACGCCTGGAAAGGTGACGCAGGGTGGCTCCAAGGTGGAAGCGGCGGCGCAGGTTTCGGGCCACCAGGGGAGCCACCTGCTGGTTTCCCGCAACCAGGGGAGCAACCCAGCCACGCAGCTCCTTCATCGTCGGCGGCTTTTCTTCCCAAGTAGGCACCAGCGATTCCATGGGGTGCCACCGTTTTTCGCCGGGCAAACGGGTCATCACCGTGCCTCCGGCTTCCTGAACAGCAAGAGCCCCGGCCAGCATGTCCCACATGCGCGGGGCGCCGATTATGGCGTACTGCAACACACCACAAGCGGTCATAGCCAGCTCGTAGGCAATGCTCCCGGTGGTGCGGGGTTCGCCGCTGTTTTCACGCAGCTGGCCGCCGAACCTGGTGGTGTAGGCAAAGGAGCCAGGCAGACCCACCAAGCGGTTCTTAGCTACCTCGTCGGATTGGTAGACAGTCACGGGTTCCTCTCCAGCAAAGCAGCCACCGCCACGGCGGCAGTGCAGTACGAACCCCCCTCCCGGCCCAGGCCATGGTATAAACAGTGCGCCGGCCAACGGTGTGCCCCGGTACAGCACCCCGATTGACGCTGCGTATATCGGGAGACCGTTGAGAAAGTTGGTGGTTCCGTCCAGCGGATCCAACACCCACAGGAAGTCTGCGCAGCCAGCATCAGATTTTTCGGAGTCTTCGGGGTCTTCCTCGCCCAAGATGCTGTGGCCAGGAAAGCGCTTGGTTATCTCCTCGACCAGGTATTTCTGAGAGGCCTTGTCGGCCTCGGTAACCGGGTCTCGCTCTCCCTTGTCTTTGTACTCGACCGACATCTCGCGGCCGAAACGGCTGGCCAGGATATTCCCCGCTTCCTGAGCAAGTTCTGAAGCGGCGGCTTCGATCTCTCGGGCTATGGTCTCGTTATCGAGCATGAAACCTGGTTTATCTTGGATTCTTTCGGAGGGGCTTCTGGGGAACCCTTTCTTGCAAGAAAGGGTTCCCCAGACCCTTCCCAAAGAAGTTGGGGCATAGGTTGGTTATCCATCAGCAGCCAGCAGCTCCTCCAGGTGCTCGGTCCAGTGATGGGCGATGGTCCTCAACCGGTCCTTTGCCGTTGGCGAAGACCCATCATGCCGGAGCATCAACACCGCGTCGGGATCGGGCAAGTCGCGGATAGCCTGCACCAACGTTCCATGGGCGCTCTTCAACTCGGATACCAGTTGGGCCAGGTTCATTCCGGCGGATTTGGCCACCACCTCTTCGTTGATGTCGTCCACCGGGGAGGTAAAGCGACTGGGAGGCTCGCCCCTAGCCACGGCCAGCGCCGCCTCGGCGGTCACCCGGTGCCAGTGCAGCAAATGGGCGGCTATCTCCCACACCCCCCAGCGATCGATACGCGCTGTAGAGGTAGCTCCAGGCCCTTCCAGGTAGGCTAAAGTTCTCTGAACGGCCTCTTCAGCCGGTACCAGCAGTTGATCCAGGGTATCGGACTGTGCCATGTCTGTTTACTCCAGGGTATTACTCCGCCACCGCGAACACAGAAGCGGGATATAGAGGGCAGTTCGACTAGATCAGGATTGTGGGCATGTAGGAGATCCCGCCCGGCAGGCCAGGGCCAGTATAGCATGGGGTTTCCCGCCAACGGCGCTGCTTAGGTCTCAGACGTGGCCTGTCGGTCATGGTCTCCTTGGACCCAGATGCGGGTGAATCGGGGTACTGTTTTGCCCCGGCCTGGGCTCTTGATATAATCGTACTCTGCGTCCTCGCGTCGCTCCGCCGGAAGTGTGTCCGGCGCCACGTCGTACCTAGACACCATACCTCGTCACAGAGGCTGGAAAGGAGAGTTCCACGGCTTATGGATTTGGAACTGGAGGGGAAAGTCGCCATCGTTGGCGGAGCCAGCAAAGGCTTGGGCCGGGCCTGCGCCGAAGTGCTGGCCCAAGAAGGCGTCAAAATCGCGATGTGCAGCCGCACCCAGGCGGACTTGGAGCAGGCGGACGAGGAGATCCGCCGGGCGACCGGGGCGGAAACCTTTGTGTTTCCCGGTGATCTGGACAACCCCTCCACCATCGCCAGCCTGGTGGCTGGCACCGTCGAGCGGTTCGGACGGTTGGACATCAT
>JADFFS010000029.1 GCA_022568195.1 Chloroflexota bacterium
AGAACTCAGACAACTTTTTACAGAGTATGAATAGATTGACCGGAAATTTATATAGTATAGCTATTCCTCTAAATTTCAAAGGAAACTTCAGTTTCCTTATAGAAGTAATTGACGTTGCTGGAAATAGAAATACATCTGAAATTGTATCTATTGAAGTGTTAGGTCCTAATGCTGTTATCGATCCAACTGAGTGGCTTGTTGGAAATGTTTCAATAGATGATTTAGTAAAACAAAACTTTACTTTGCAAAATAATGGTTCATCAACATTAAGAGGAAGAATTATCCTTCCAAATTTTGTTTTAATAAACAACATTAGTGGAAGCGCTTGTAGTAATAATTTCTTAATCCAAACGCATGATAATGGTAGATTAGAAGTTCTTGAAATATTTGTTGATGGGACATTTTCAACTACAAGCTTTGTGGCTGATGATACTAATAATGTAAGAGGAGCTGCAATTGCAGATTTCGATAATGATGGTGACTGTGACTTTGCAACAGGAGGAAGTGATAGTAATATTCATTACTATGAGAATAATGGTGTAACGCCGATAACTGGAAGCAGTTTTGCATCAGGCGTTTTAGTAGGAACTTATAGTTCAAGCTCCTGGGGGATGGATACTGCCACAGGAGACTTTAATGAAGATAGTAATTTTGATTTTGTTATATCTGGAAACAATGCACAATTATTCTTATTCTCAGGAAATGGTGATGGAACATTTCGCGTAGGCGCTGTGACGATTTCCGTCCAGGATCGGCCTGAGTCGCTAGAAGTCGGGCTTTTCGATGAGGGCGACGAACTCGACATCGCCGTCGGATCCTCCTCACGAATCACCATCCTTCTGGGGACCGGGGAGTTCAAGTTTAGACAGTAGGGGCAGAGGTAGAGCTAAGCAGGACTTGATGGCTCGGTGGGCATCCGTTGGGCGGCACGGTCGCACGCCCTCAGGCGCAGGCAGTTGTACCGAGGGTTCGCGTAGATCGGAGTGCCTGACTCTAGTACAGGTGGCAGGACACCCGGTGCCCCGGCGCCACCTCTTTTTCCACCGGGACTTCCACGGCGCATTTGTCCATTACGAAGGGGCATCTTGGATGGAAGCGGCACCCCGAGGGGGGATTAATCGGTGAGGGCACTTCCCCGGTCAGCACGATCTCTTCCCGCACCATGTCCGGGTGGGAAGGCAGCGCCGCGGAGAAAAGCGCCTTGGTGTAAGGGTGCAGCGGGTTCTTGTACAGCTCCTCGGTCTCCGAGTACTCCACGATCTGGCCCAGGTACATCACCGCCGTCTCGTGGGCCATGTAGCGCACGGTGGCCAGGTTGTGGGCGATGAGCAGGTAGCCCACGTTGTACTGGTCCTGCAGGTCTTTTAGCAGGTTCATCACCTGGGCACGGATGGAGACATCCAGCGCCGACACCGGCTCGTCCAATATGATCAGCTTGGGGTAGGAGACCAGGGCGCTGGCCACGGCGATGCGCTGGCGCTGTCCACCGCTGAACTCGTGGGGGTAGTTTTTGGCTTGATCCGGGTGCAGGCCTACCTGCTGCATGACCTCGGCCACCCGTTCCTGGACTTCGTTCTTGGAAACCTGGCGGTTTACCACCAGGGGCTCGGCCACGATGTCACGGACCCGCATACGGGGGCTCAATGAAGACCAGGGGTCTTGAAAAACGGCCTGCACCTGGGCCCGGTAGTCCCGCATCGCCTGGCCCTTGAAGGTCTGGATGTCCTCACCGTCCAGTAGGATTTGCCCCTCGGTGGGTTCCTCCAGCCGCAGGATGAGCTTGCTGGTGGTGGTCTTACCACACCCGGACTCACCCACCAGGCCCAGGGTTTCTCCTTGCTTGATGGTGAAGCTAATTCCGTCCACGGCTTGTACGTAGCCCACCGTCTTCATCAAGACCAGGCCCTTGGTCACGGGGAAGTACTTCTTCAGGCTGTCGACCTGAAGTAGGGGCGCTCCATCTACCATGACGGGTCCAACATCCAGCAGTCGGCGGTGTGCCCCTCTTTGATGGTAAAGGTGGGAGGATACTCCTGGCACCGGTCTTGCGCGTGGGGGCAGCGAGCGGCAAAAAGACAGCCCTCCGGCAGGTCCCACAACAAGGGAGGTTGACCTTCAATGGAATAGAGCCGATCCACCTTCTCCTCCATCTTGGGCACCGACGCCATCAACGCCTGGGTATAGGGGTGTTGGGGGTTGTTGAATAAATCCCGTACCGAACCGTGCTCCACGATGTGGCCGGCGTACATCACCGCCACCCGGTCGCACATCCGGGCTACCACGCCGAAGTCGTGGGTGATGAAGATGATAGCCAGCCCGGTCCGGGCTTGAATGTCTTTCAGCAAGCGCAGGTACTGTAGCTGGATGGTCACGTCCAGGGCGGTGGTGGGCTCGTCGGCGATGATTATATCCGGCTCCAGGGACATGGCGATCGCGCCCACGACCCGCTGTTTCATCCCCCCGCTCATCTGGTGGGGAAAGTCGTCCATCCGCCGCTCCGGAGCAGCCACGTTTACGTTACGCAGGGAATCCACCGCTCGCTGCCACAGGTTCCTGCGCCCTTCTTTGTGGGTCAGCGCCAGGGACTCCATTAGCTGGTTGCCGATGTTGAAGACCGGGTTCAGGGACGTTTGAGGGTCCTGGAGGATCATGGAGATTTTCTGACCCCGGACCTGGCGCATCTCTTCTTCGCTCTTTTGCACCAGGTCTTCGCCATGGAGCAAGATCTCACCGCTTACAATGCGGCCGGCCGGCCTGGGTATGAGGCGCAGAAGAGACAGGGCCGTCATGGTTTTGCCGCAGCCGGATTCGCCAACTATCCCCAGGGTTTCCCCACGGTTCAGATAGAAGCTGATCCCGTCAACGGCTTTGACCACCGACGTTCGGGTGTAGATATATGTTCGGAGGTCGTTGACCTCCAGAATCAGCTCGCCGGGAGCTGTACTCATTGCGTTATACGTCCCGGGTTTAGATGTTTCTGAGCTTGGGATCCAGCTTGTCCCGTAGCCAGTCCCCCAGCAGGTTCATCGATAATACAGTCATTACAATGGCCAAGCAAGGGAACAAGAAGATCCACCATGCGGCCGTGATCAGTTCACGGCCGTCGGCCACCATCACGCCCCATGCCGGGGTGGGCCGGGGTATTCCCGCGCCCAGGAAGCTCAGGGTAGATTCCAGAATTATGACGTGGCCCACTTCCAAGGTTGCCAGGACCACGGCCGTATTAACCAGGTTGGGAAATATGTGCCGGGCCATGATGCGGAAGTCGGAAGCTCCGGCTACCCGCGCCCGGTTAACAAAGTCCTGATTCTTGAGGGCCAGGGCCTCGCCACGCACTACCCTGGCGTATCTGGCCCAAAGAAGCACGGCGATCACAATGATCACTGTCACCAGCCCGGGCTTCCAGGCCGCCACCAGAACCAATGCCAGTAGGATCGATGGGAAGGCCAGCTTGATGTCCACCATACGCATGATCAGCGTATCCACGATGCCGCCCCGATAGGCGGCGATCAGGCCCAAAACGATCCCGGCGCCCCCACCCAGAAAAATAGCCAGAACGGACACTGTGAGGGAAATGCGGGAGCCGTGGATAATACGGCTCAGCACATCGCGGCCTTGTTTGTCCGTGCCCAGCGGGTAGCTCCACGAGCCCCCCTCACGGACTACCACGGCCAATTTATCACCCACGTCCACGGTGCCGTCGGCGCCGCCGGATACGAAGGTAGCGGTACCTCGCTCAATCCTTCGTTTCGCCGAAGCTAAAGTGATTTCGTTTAGGCGGGAGACTTTGAGACCCACCTTAGGGACTACTGTTTGTTCAACGATCTTTGGCCCGACCCAGCCGGGAGGCCGCTTCACCAGATCCAAATCGCCGATCCGGTAGTTGTGGGGGGCGATCAGGTTGGCGAATAATGCCGGAATCACCAGTACGAACAACAGGACCGCCCCAGGCAGCAATGGATACCTGCGGGCAGCGCCGTACCCCCGGCGTACCGCGGCAACCCCGGGAAGGGCGTCCAATAAGCCACGTTTTGGAAGGGCTACTACTGCCATCGGGATACTCCTTAATTTACTATGGGCCGGTCTTTGCTAGGCGTAACGGATGCGGGGGTCGATGTACGCATAAAGGATGTCGACCGCTATGTTGATGGTCACGAAGGCGAAGGCGAAGAGCAACACCACGGCCTGCACCACGGTAAAGTCACGGGCTAGAATGGCCTCGATGACCAGCGCCCCCAGGCCCGGCCAGGCAAATACGGTCTCGGTAACCACCGAGCCCGTGATCAGAACGGCGCCGATGAGGCTGAAGTAGGTGAGGGGTACGATCAGAGCGTTGCGGAAGCTATGCTTCCAGATCACACTGCGCTCCGAAACACCCTTGATGCGCGCCAGCTTGACGTACTCGGTGTCCAACACCTCCAGCATGGAGGAGCGGGTCAGGCGCATCAGGGCCGCCACGTTGTAATACCCCAGGGAAATGCCGGGCAATATCATGTGGCTAATCCCGCCCCTTCCTGATGTGGGGAACCAGTCCAACTGCACCGCGAAAACCCACATAAGGAGGAGACCAATAACAAAGGGGGGCGCGGACTGGCCGAAGATGGCGAATATTTTGCCCGCATAGTCGTAACCGGTGTCCTTCTTCACCGCCACCAGCACCCCGATGGGAAATGCGATTAGGGCGCTGATTAACAGGGCGAAGCCCGAGAGTTGCAACGTAGCCGGGATCCGATCCAAGATCAGCTCGGATGCCGGGGTATTGGCCCATTTGAACGAGGTACCCAGATCCCCGCGAGCCATGCGCTTGACGTAAACCCAGTATTGTATGTGCAGGGGCTTATCCAGCCCCCACTCGATCTGGGTGAGCAGGATTTGCTCTTCGGATGCCTCGTCGGGCAACAGGACCTGCGTCGGGTCGCCGGTGACCCGAGCCAAGGCAAAGACAATCATGCTGATGGCCACGATTGCCATTAGCCCTTGGGCCGAGCGGCGAAGTATGTACCGCTGCATGTAGGACCTCTCGTGCCAGTCTAGGTGCGGATATTACCGGACACTGGGCTTGGCGTTCGCAGCGCCGTTAATTTTCAAACCTGTGCCCTGATAGTCTTGCTTGGGAGGTGCCCATGGATTTGGGAAGCCTGCGGGGGCGGACAATTCGCCCGCCCCGCAGGAACAGTTGCGTTTGAACCCAAGGCGCGGTTTAGTTGCGCACGCCTTTGATGTTCTCCAGGTTGTTGTAGGAGCCGCCGGGAGGCCCGAGGAAAATGTACTCGGAGATGACCTCAGGGTCAATAACCGCCTGCACCGGCAGGGTGAATAGCGGCATGGTGAGCACCTCGAAGTATAGCTCGTCGGCGACCGCCTTCCACCGGCTGGATGCTACCTTGGGGTCAGTGGTGTTGAGCGCAATGTTCTTATTCTCGGTTATGGTGTCGGTGACCGCCGCCCGGAAGAACCGCTCCGGGCTGAAGTAGAAGTGAACGCGAGTGGCGATCGGGGCGGCCGGGCCGCGGAAGGGATACACGCAGCACTGGGTCTCCAGGCCCCGGTATTTCTCCCGCCAGCGGGAGAACTCGACCTCCTCCAGCTTGGGCTGGAGGCCGATGGCCTCCCACATTCCAGCCGCAGCTTCCATGAAGTCCGGCTGCTCGGGGACACCGCTGAGGACGAACAGCTTTTCCCGGACCTCGAAGCCGTTGGGGAATCCGGCCTCGACCAGGAGCTCCTTGGCGCGCTCCGGGTCGTAGCCGTAGAGCTCTTCCCACTTGGCATCCCACGCCGGGTAGTAGCCGTCGAATGCGGGGTGAAGGGAGGCGACCCACTGTTTCGAACCCTGGCCATCGAATATGGCCTCGTTGATCTTGTCCCGGTCCAAGGCCTTATTCATGGCCATTCGGACCTTTTTACCAACCTCGCCCCGTATGGCCCAGGGCATGGGGTCGTAGGCGGCTTCCAGAGAGCTGTCGAAGTAGTTGCCACCGAAGATCATGAAGGTCGTCAGGGCCTCCACCGAAGCGTCTACGAGTTCCAGGCCACCGTCCAGGGCCTCCTGGTTCAGGGCTCGGGGAACTGAGCCCACGTTGCCTTCCCTGGCCAGCAGGATGGCCAGCCGGGTGGCGGGCTCCTTGACCATCTTGATTTCCAGCTCGGCGAAGTCCGGGTTGACCCGCCAGTGGTCATAGGTCACCCGGTCGTATTCCCAGCTCACGCCCTTTTCAAAGTTTACGTATTCGTAAGGACCGGTTCGGGAGGGATTCTTGTCAACTGCGGCGGTGCCAGCCCGGCAATACCCTTGTTCATACTGGGACGAGCCCTGGGGACATCCCTGGTCAAACTGGGCCCTGCTGGAGATGGGCACGCCCCGATATTCCGACAGCCAGTAGTCGTAGATCAACGCGGGACGTTCCACCGTGTTTATGATTAATTCATGGTCGTTGATGACCTCTATGTCCGTGCCCGGGTTGTTGCGGAAGTAGTCGGAGTAGGAAGCCTTGCACCTGTCGTTGGTGTAGTAGGCAATACTGTGGACCACATCGGCCGCGTTGAACTCACCGAAATTGTCGTGGAACTGGACACCCTTGCGCAGCTTTACTTTGAATGAACGCAGGTCCGCGCTGGCTTCCCACGAAGAGGCAAGCATTGGGATGATCTCCCCGGTGCTGTGGTCCACGCCAAGCAGATACTCCACCGACGGCCGGTGGTTGACGGTGGCGCTGCCGGTCACCTGGCAGTCCAGCGTCGACTGTTTGGTGGGCGTCTGCAGAACCGCGACGAGCTTGTCGGTTGCCAGCTTGCCGGTTTGGGCTTTCTTGGCCTCTCTCGGCACTGCGGTAATCACGAATTCTGAGCGGGGGGCTGCGATCACCACCTCTTTGATGATCTCTTTGATCACCTCTTTCTCAACTATCACCTCTACCGGGACCTCTTTGATCACCTCTTTCTCCACCACCACCTCTTTGATGACCTCTTTGATCACCTCTTTTTCCACCACTATCGGCGTGGCGGCGGTGCCTCCGCAGGCCAGAATGGCCAGCAACAGCAAGGAAAGGGATGTGATGAGAATCACTTTGGGGGCTTTCCACCAGCGGTACGACATGAGTTCCCTCCAATTAAATTTGTGTGATGTAACAGTGCAGGGTCCGGCTATGTCAGGTATGTGGCATGCCAGCGAGAGCCTCGCTGCCTGCGTTATAGCTGTGAGGTGGATTGACCAGCGTAAATAATTATACGTAATCCAAGTCGCGCCCAATTAGCCCGGTCCCGATTGTATCGGGATGGCCAGCGAAACGTGCAAATAGGTATAAACTATTACCTGCGCCGTGTCAATATATATTATCAATATTGATAATCATTGGGCATTGCTATCATGACTGCATGGATCAACGAAATGGGGGCCTAAAGGCACAATGTGGTGGACGATCAAGGCGCATTCCTAACATCGTCTTCTAAATGACGAATATAGTCGAGCAACCCCCTTGTTGATGAGCTAAATCGACGCCCGAGGGATCAGAATTGCTGGTCGCCGGGTTGGCGACGCTCGGACCTGAGGAACCGTTCCAGGTCTTTCACTACCTCGGCCGGGTCTGGTATCTCCCCTGCCGCCGCTGATTCATCGTACTGGTCTTCCAGCTTTTTGACATAACTGCTTAGCTGCTCGTCCCGGGTCACCGCATTGGCTACTTCTTCATCGAAGGTGCGCGCGGCGGTGCTAAGCTCTCCAAGATCGAGAGACAAGCCAAGTAACTTGTTTAGCATTTCGGCCAGGGTGTAGCTAACCCGGTAATTGGGCGCGGCTTGGAGGTAGTGGGCTGTGTGCCCCCATAGGGAGGCACAGCCCATGCCCAGGTTGGCGCAGGCCTCCAAAACAGCGGAACTGATTCCCGTGGGACCCTGGTAATTGGAGGCGCGGATGCTTGAGCCCTCCATTATCCGGCGCAGGTCCGGGTTAGTGGCCGTTCCCGTCAGGGAAACCTCCCTGGTGTGGGGCACAGCATCCAACAATGTCCCCACGTGCACCACGGTCTTGACACCGCATTCCTGGGCCAACTCGGCGATGGTGCGGGAGAAGGTGCGCCAGCGAAGGTTGGGCTCAACCCCCAAAAAGAACATTATTCCCTTGGTCTGGTCCGAGCCAACTGAGTAAGCGAACTCGTTGGCCGGCCACTGGATCCGGCGCAGACCATCCTTGGTGCGCAGGGAGTAAGGACGGGTTTGAGTGAAGTCGAAGAACTCTTCCGGGTCGATCTCGGCGAACTTCCGGGCCTGGAGCCGTCGTTGCAAGTATTTCAGGGTGGTGGTGGCGCTTTCCGCGGCGTCGGCCCAGCCCCCAAAGGCGGTGAGCAGATACTCAATCTGGGCCTCGGGCTTTTCGTGGACGGTCAAATAATTCGGCATTAATTCAGTATACCCTATTCATTTGGATTCACGATTGATATGGATTCACTGCACGCGTGGGTTTAGGCCCAAATTCCCCTGGCATTCAGGGTATCTTCGTTCAACTCAATTCCCCAACCGGGGCGGTCCAAAAGGGTCAGTTCACCGTTGTGGATTTCAGGCCTGATGGTAAACAGTTCGGCCCAAATCGGGTCCCGGTCCGCCGTGGGGAAGGTCTCTAGAATCTCTCCCACCGGTAGTGCGGCCACCAAGTGACCGTGAATTTGAGGATCGTGATGGGGCGCCAACCGCACGTTTTGCATGGCGCAGAGGGAGGCTACTTTCAGGCACTCGGTGACGCCGGAGTTGCGAGTACAGTCGAACTGCATCACCTTGACGCCGCCCTGCATGATCAGGTCTCGAGCGTCCCAACGGTGGACAGCGTTTTCCCCGGATGCGATGGGGATGGTGGTGGAGGCCGCCACTTGGCCCAGCCCGGCCACGCGGTCGTACCAATGCACCGGCTCTTCAAGCCAGCGGATGTTCAGGGGCTCCAACAAGCGAGCTGCCCGTATGGCCGTGGGCACGTCGTACCCCTCGTTGACGTCCAGCATCAGGTCCATGTCCGGGCCCAAGGCTTGCCGTACGGCGCTGACTCGAGCCACGTCTTCCTCCACCGAAACGCCGCCAATCTTGAGCTTGATGGCGTTGTAGCCCATGTCGGCGTAGGTCTCACACTCTTGGACCAGATCTGAGATGGTCTTGCCCTCCTGGTAGTAGCCCCCGGTGATGTAGCAAGGTACGGTGTTGCGGGTGCCCCCCAGCAGTTTGTACACGGGCATGTCGGCTGCCTTGCCTTTCAGGTCCCACAGGGCGATATCCACCCCCGCGATGGCGGTCATAATCTGGGGCCGGCCCCAACCGGCGGTGGCCCAGCCTCGCTGGTGGTTCAGCCGAAACATGTTTTCCCACAGCCGCTCGTTATCCAGCGGGTCTTCACCCAACAAAAGGGGTTTCAGTACATCTACCACCACCCTGGATGCGCCTTCGGCCTCCAGGCTACCATCGGCGTTCTGTTTGTAGATCCCCGGGAACGGCATTCCAGCCCCGTGGGCCTCCCCTATGCCCACCAGGCCCTGGTCGGTGTGCACTCGGACGATCAACTCGCTGACCCGGCCGATGGGCCGGAAGGACGTCCAGAAGTGGTTCTCGGGCGGCGGCCAGACACAAGCGATGGCTTCTATGTCGGTGATTTTCATGCCCTCTCCTTCGCTAAAAGCATGTGTGACATGTCATTCTGAGCGAACCGAAGAATCTGGGGTGGCGGGGAGTGGCCCCTCCCCAGATGCTTCGTCGCTGCGCTCCTCAGCATGACATTGGATATGTGCCGGGCATTCTCACACACCCTCTAAGACATTACTACTGATAAAATATTACTACACCGGATTTCAAAAGGGACTTCAAATTTCGTTGACACCGTCCTTAGACAGACTGGGGCCAACGAATGGGCCCGTTTCAGGCCACCCACAGCCGGCTGAGCTTGAACAGACTCAGGTCGTGGGGGGTGTCGCCGGACTCCACCAGGTCCGCCATAACCTCGCCGACCACGCTGCAAAACTTGAAGCCGTGGCCCGAGAACCCGGCAGCGATGAACACGTTGGCGAAACTCGGATGGCGGTCCAGTATGAAGTGCTCGTCCGGGCTGTTGGTGAACAAGCAGGTTTTGAGGGCCAAGGTAGGGCCGCTGGCCTCAGGGAAATAACGGCGGGTAAAGTCCCTCAGGACCTCCTCGTCCTCGGGGTGGACGTCCCGGTCCATGGTATCCGGGTCCACCTGCTGCCCCAGGTGGTGGTACAAGCCCACTTTGAACCCGGGAATCCCATAAGATGGAAACCCGTAAAACCTGCCTTCCTCCACCTCCAGTCCAAACGGTGGGAAGGCATGGGGCCGATACAGCTCGGGCCGACTGGGTAGAAACCAGGCCAGCACCTGCCTTTCGGGCACAGCCCATTGGGCCAGCTCCGGGATCAGCTTGCCTGCCCATGCGCCTGCGCAAATCACCAGCTTCTTCGCGGTGTAAGTGTCCCGCTCCGTGTCCACCCTGATGCCATCTCCCAGCGGCTCCCAGGCCAGAACCTGCTCCCGGCCGTGCAGCTGGGCTCCCTGGTCCAGTGCCGCGTTGACGTGGGCCACGATGCACCGCTCGGAGAGCAGAAGGCCTCCATCTGGATCGTATACCGCCATAATGTCCTCGGGTAACTGGTAGCCGGGAAATCGCCGGTTCACTTCGGGGCCGGCCAGGACCTGGTGATCCACGTGATGAATTTCGCAAGCTTCCTTCGAGCCAAGGAACAGGGAGCTGGACTCGCTACCGGCGCGGATCGAGCCCGTGATAAGCAGCAACCGCTCGCCACTCATGTTCTCCAACTGGTGCCACAGGGCGTAGGCCCGGCGCAGCAGGGGAACGTAGGAAGGGTCTTCGTGATAGGCCAAGCGGATCATTCTGGTGACGCCGTGGGATGACCCCATATCGTTGGGCACGTCGTAGCGTTCAATCCCCAAGACCCTGAACCCACGTTGGGCCAGGTGAAACAGGGTGGCGCTGCCCATGCCCCCCACGCCGATCACAATGACGTCGTATTCGTTCATCGCATGATTCTTCAAATGAATACTCCGGTCCCATCGGTAATGGGTGACAGATCACCTGTCCCTTCCGGAGGTCCCATTACAGCGGACGCGCGACCCCGATTGGACCGGCCAGGAGCGATGGCGCCTCCCTTAGCCGGCGCCCGGTATCCGGGTTCCGGGGTTTTTCATCTGCATGGTGTACACCGAGGTACGGGCGGTGAAAAACATGGTCCGGTGGCCGGGGCCTCCCCAGGCGCAGTTGGCGGGTATTTCCGGAAGGCGGATTATGCCCAGGTGGTTGCCTGAAGGATCGAAGACCCAGCAGCCCTCCGGCCCGGTGCAGTAGACGTTCCCTTGAGAATCCACCTTCATGCCGTCGGGGACGCCGTCGTGCTGGGAGAACATGTTGGCGAAAACTCTGTTGTTGCTAAGCGACCCGTCGGCCGCCACGTCGAACGCCCGAATGAGCTGGTGGTTACAGGATTCGCCCCGCTCTTTCTCCTGGATGCAGCCGTCATCCCGGCGGGTAATCGCCACGTAGAGAATGGACTCGTCGGGAGAAAAGGCCAGGCCGTTGGGATACTCCAATTCTCCGGTGACGGCGGTGACCGCCCCATCGGTTCCAATGCGGTGGACGCCGCTGAAGTCGATCTCCCGCTCCCCTTGGGGAATGCGGCCACCGGGATTGGTGAAATATATGCTTCCGTCGGATTTTCCCACCAAATCGTTGGGCCGGTTAAGCCGCTTGCCCTCCCAGCGGTCGGCCAGGGAAGTGATGGCGCCGTCGGCCTCCCTGCGGCTGATGCGCCGGTTGTCACCTTCACACATTATCAACCGGCCCTGCAGGTCGTAGGTCAGTCCGTTGGAGCCGCCACTGTTGTCCCGATAAACCTCGGGCTGGCCGCCCTGAGCCAGGCGATAAATCAAAGAACGGCGTATGTCCACGAACAACCAGTAGCCGTCGGCGTTCCATAAGGGCCCCTCGGTGAACACGAATCCAGTGGCTAGGCGCTCCGACTGGGGGGATTCCACGATTTGCTCCAGGTTGTCAGCCATAATTATCTCCTGCGACGCCTGAACTCAATCCTATTCAAATGCTAGAACAGCCTATGGAGTGTCGCATTTTTGGGGTGGAAATCCCCCTACATCCGTCTTTACTAGAGGGGGGGTCAAGATGGGGATTTAGCCGGAGAATCCTCGCAGATTCTGTCAAGAAAGATGGGACAGGTACTGTTCCACGTAGTCCATACCCGCCAAGTCACTGAACGCGGACATCAGCCGCTGGGTCACCGGTCCCGGAACCTTACCATCGCCGATGGCCGCGCCGTTGACCGACGAGATGGGGCAAACGCACAGGCTGGTGGAGGTCAGGAAGGCCTCGTCGGCGGTGTAGGCATCGAAGAGATCGATGTCCCGCTCTTCGACGAGTAGGTCCAGGCCACTGGCCAGTTCCAGAGCAACGCCCCGGGTGATCCCTTCCAGGACAAACTGCCCCTTGGGAGTGGCCACCACCCCGTCTTTGACCAGGAAGATGTTGGAGCCCCTGCCTTCGGTCAGGTTCCCGTTTTCGTCCAGCAGCACCGCCCAGGATCCCGGATCAGTGGCTTGGGCCTCCAGGTCTCCTAGAATCAGGTTCAAGTAGTTGTGGGTTTTGGCCCGGGGACTCAGGAACCTGGGAGGTATCCGGGGTACCGACGGGGTTATCACCCGCACGCCGTCCCGGTACAGGGGGGCCCGGTTCGCAAAGGGGATCGCGTGGGTCTCGATCAAAACCGTGGGGCCGGTCCGGTCGCCGGGCTGGGTGGACTCCACTCCCCGGCTGATGCGCTGCATGACCCAAAAGTCTTGATTGGGCGGTAGGAGGGGATAGTTGTGCTGAACGACCTCCAAAGTCCATCGCTCCATTTCCTCTTTGTCCATCTCCGGATCGATTCGCAGGTAGCGTAAAGAGTTGTAAAGCCGGTGGATGTGCTCCCGAAGCTTGAAGGGGGCGCCGTTGAATGTGCGGGTGGCGTCGAACACGGCGTCGCCATAGAGGTAACCCCGGTCCCGTATGGAAATGCCCACCTGGCTCTCAGGCTTCAACTCCCCGTTAAAGAACACGATGTTTTCTACCTGCGACATGGAGTCACCTCTAATGCCACGTTAATAAGCCGGTTGCTACCCGATTTGGCGTCAGGATACCACCCGCCAGGGGTTTGGGAAAGCGGGCTGGAGGCCCTGCTGGAGCCGCATGCTGAGGGTCTTTGCGGGCCGCACCCAAAAGGAAACGCGGTCCAGGCGCCTGACCGTGGCGGCCAGATGCCTGATGTGGGTAGCGGTCGAGAAAACCCTGCCGGGCGGGGTGCCCTAGCGGCGGAAAGCGTTGGCGCCGGTTACCAGGGCGGGCATCCCGCCGAACAGGAATGCCACCCCCACAGTCTCGGCTATTTCCTCTTCGCTGGCGCCGGCGGCCCGGGCCCGGTTTGCGATGGCGGTGACGCCGTCGTGATGGCCCAGCAAAGCGTCGCACAACATGGTCATCAGTGTCTTAACCTTCAAGGAAAGAGCGCCGTCGGCGAGCACCGACTCTCGGAAGTTGGACACGTCCTTCAGCAAATCCGGCGCGCTCTGTTCCAGCATTGTCTGCCAAGTGGCTGCCTGTGGTTGGGTCATTACGATACCTCCTGTGTTGGTCACGGATCTGGATGGACCTTGCGAATGTCACCGGCTCATGGCCGGGGACATAATAATACTAGCCCGGTTTGGAGACTGCCACATTATTTATCCGTAGACGGGACGAGGGGGACAGGAATCCCGGGCACACAAAAATAGCCAGCCGTCCGGCTGGTCAGGGGCGAAAGGCTAGCCTTGGTGAGATGTCAGAAGGGGTCAGAAGTAAAGGCCCTCATGTCTCCAAAAGACATGCAGCGCCCTCGGTGGACTGAACGAGGCGTTGGGTATAGGGGAAGGAAAGCTAATCCCACCCGTCGCTAAACGGGGGAAACAGAAGCGACGCGGATTAGGCGTCCCACCGCTTTGTCGAGGTGGACTCGAACCGTTAGGGGACGTGGTTAGTTACCTGAGCGCGCCTGAAGCCAATTAACTTGGTTAGGCACGCCCAGGGACGTTCCACGGGTGGGACCTGGAAACTGCTAAGTAGCAGCGCCGATGCGGAATACCTTGGTGCCGCAGGAGGGGCATGTTCCCGAGGTCGCGGGTTTACCATTCTTCATGGTGATGGCCTGTGGGTTACGAATCTCCCGCTTGCTCCGACACTTGACACAATAGGCTTCCATCATTCTCCTCCCTCGTTAGGGTCCATATACTGTATATGCTAAGTACCGAAATGTCAACATGTAGTATATAACATCCAAAAAACTCGCTAAATTGTATATAAGACCGATTAAATTAATCAGTACAAGGGCGATGGGTCTCGCCGATTTTGGGCAACCAAGGCCCTGTGGAGAGACCGAATAGACCCGGCATCGGGGCCGGTGGGGCAGCCACGCTATCGAGCCCACTCTGTTAAAATATTGCAACTACGCGGCACAATTCAGCTTTGTCGGCGCTCGCTTATGGGAAGATTACTGATAGTCAGGCACGGCGAAACCCCCTGGAACATTGAAGGCAGGCTTCAGGGGCACGCCGACATCGCCTTGTCCGAGGTGGGCCGGCAGCAGGCCCGCTTGGTGGCCCGGCGCCTGTCCCAGGTGCCTATCGACGTGGCCTACAGCAGCGATTTGAGCCGGGCGAGTGCTACCGCGGAGGAGATTCTGGATCAAAGAGAGGTACCTCTTCTGCTTACGCCCGAAATGCGGGAGCGGCATTACGGGGTTTTCGAGGGCATGACCGTGGAAGAAAGAAAGGCTTTTGATTCGAAGATGTTTGCCGCATCGGTGGAAAAGGACCTGGACTTTGCTCCCACCGGCGGCGAAACTCCCCGGCAGACCTACGCCCGCATGTCGGCTTTCGTGGCCGGTATCCTGCAGCGCCACATGGAAGAGACTGTGTTGCTGGTGGGGCACGGCGGCTCCCTGCGGGCCGCCATCATCGCTGTGATGCGCTTGCCCCTGGAAAGCACCTGGAGTTTCGTCATGGCCAACTGCGGTCTATCGGTTTTTGATACCTACCCGGACAACGCGGTCCTACGTCTCTACAACGACACGTCCCACCTGAACGGGTTGGGGTCGAGTTTCTAGGGAAGGGGCGACTAGCGAATATGACAGGCAAGGTTTTGATGGTACAGGGCACTGCCTCCCACGTGGGCAAGAGCATTCTGGTATCGGCTCTGTGCCGCATCTTTCGCCAGGACGGCTTTCGGGTGGCCCCGTTCAAGGCCCAGAATATGTCCAACAACTCCTACGTCACCGCCAGTGGCGGCGAAATCGGACGGGCCCAAGCGGTCCAGGCCGAGGCGGCCGGCGTGGAGGCCCAGGTGGAAATGAACCCGGTGCTGCTGAAGCCCGAGGCGGACCGTCATTCCCAAGTGGTGGTCATGGGCCGCCCTCTGCTGTCGGCCAGCGCCAAGGACTACTATGGCTTGAAGACCCAGCTTTGGGAGGCGGTGCGCGGCTCTTTGGACACCCTGCGCGAGCAGTACGATATCGTGGTCATCGAGGGAGCGGGCAGCCCCGCGGAGATCAACCTGAAGGCCAACGAGATCGTCAATATGCGGGTGGCCCTGTACGCCAAGGCTCCCGTGCTGCTGTGTGGCGATATCGATAGAGGTGGCGTGTTTGCCGCCATCGTTGGCACTCTGGAGTTGCTGGACCCGGAGGAACGCGAGACCATCAAGGGCTTTGTCATCAACAAGTTTCGCGGCGACATCAGCTTGCTGGATGACGGCCTCGTCTGGTTGGAGCAACGGACGGGTATTCCGGTTTTGGGGGTGGTCCACCATTTCAGAGATATCCACATCCCCGAGGAGGATTCGGTGGCCCTGGACCTGCCGGTGCACGTCCAAGGGGACACGGTGTTGGATATCGTGGTGGTGCAGCTACCCCACATAGCCAACTTTGACGACTTTGATCCGTTGGCCCGGGAAAACGGCGTCTCCCTGAGGTTCGTCAGCGCCCCGGAAGAGATCGGTAGTCCGGACCTGATAATCCTGCCCGGCACCAAGACCACGATTCCCGATTTAGCCTGGATGGAATCACAGGGATTGGTCAAGGCCATCCGCCAATGCCACGGCGCCGGCGCGGCGCTTATTGGTGTCTGCGGCGGCTACCAGATGTTGGGAACAAATATTTACGACCCGGAGATGGTGGAGTCCCAGAAAACCGAAATTGCCGGATTGGGCCTGCTACCCATGACCACGGTGTTCGCCGGCAGCAAAGAGACTCACCGCATTCGTGGCACAGTAGCCGGGGATGTCGGATTGCTGGCCGGAGCCCAGGGGCTGCCAATCCAGGGTTACGAAATTCACATGGGCCGGACCACCGGTGATGGGGTAACGGCCCCATTTAGCATCGAAGACCGGTCGGACTTGGCGGTCACCGAGGAGACGGCCACGGACGGGGCTTTGCACGCCTCGGGCTACATCTTTGGCACCTACATCCACGGACTGTTCCACAACGGCGGGCTGCGGCGGGCAATGCTGCAGGCGTTGGCGCAGCGCAAAGGCGTAACCTTGCCCCCGGATGCCGGAGAATTGGGCATAGACCAGGAATACGACAAGCTGGCCGATTGGGTGCGTTCCAGCCTGGACATGGACCTGATTTACCAAATGACCGGTCTTTCTCGGGATTTCGAAGCTGCCGGCGACCCCCGCTGATGAACCCTGAGCTTTCGCTGATTCTGGGTGGCGTTCGCTCGGGCAAAAGCGGTTTCGCGGAGAAGCTGGTACGGGAGTTGGACCAGCCCACTCTCTACCTGGCTACCGGCGTTCCCAGCGACGAGGAGATGGAGCAACGGATTCGCCGCCACCGGGAATCGCGGCCGTCTCATTGGGACACATTGGAAGAGCCTGTCGACCTGGCCGGTTGCTTGCGGGGCGCGCTGGCCTCTACCCGGCCCCCGGCCGTGGTGCTGGTGGACAGCCTGGACGTTTGGGTCAGCAACCTGCTGCTGAAACACGAGGACGAGTCCGGCGAGGCACTGGAAGAACGGGCGATGGCGTCCCTGTCTCAGCTATTGCAGGTCTGGAGGAGCTCCCAGACGGCACTGTTTCTGGTCAGCGGCGAAGTAGGTTTGAGCCTGGTGCCGCCGAATCCACTGGGCCGCCGGTTTCAAGACTTGCTGGGGTTGGTTAACCAGAAGATGGCCGACGCAGCCGACCGGGTATACCTGGTGGTCTCGGGAATCCCCATAGAGATTAAAGGTGAAATTAAAGGGTCTAATCCCGGAATCGAAATTCCCTGAGGTCGTCGGGAATTATCAGCTTGGCTTCGGTCAGTTCCTGAATCTCCTCCGGGTTCCAACCTGGCGCATGCTCCCGCAGAACCACGCCCTCGGGGGTGATCTCGAACAAGCCCAGGTCGGTGGCCAGCAGTTTGACCACGCCGGGCGCCGTGATGGGAAGGGCGCAACGCCGCAATAGCCTGGGTTCCCCTTCCCTGGTGGTGTGTTCCATGGCGATGAATACGCGCTTGGCGCAGGCGGCCAGGTCCATTGCCCCGCCGATGCCGCCGCCTTTCCGGGACGGTATCCGCCAGTTGGCGAAATCCCCGTTCTCGGCTACCTCGTAGGCGCCCATGACCGTCACATCCACCATGCCGCCGCGGATGACCGCAAAAGAATCTGCGTGGTGGATGATTGCCATCCCGGGCTGAGCCGTGACGAACTGGCCTCCGGCGTTCACCAAGTGCTTGTCTTCCTTTCCCTCCTCGGCCAGGGGGCCATACCCTATAACCCCGTTTTCCGAGTGGGTTATGATCGTCTTGTCGGGGTCAACGTAGTTGGAGCACAGGGTCGGCATACCTACACCCAGGTTCACTATCCACTCGTCCTGGAATTCCATCGCCAGCCGGTCACACATTGCTTGACGCTCTAACTTGGGTTTCTCCGCCATAACAAATCCTCCGGACTCAAGATCATGCGCTTAGCGGCCAGGCTCTCACCGACGTTCCTCAGACGTTCGGGGATCCCGCCGCCCATGGAAGCACCCTAGGACGGTGATAAAATCTCCCTCGACACGGTACAAAACAGAGTATGGAAATCTTTGTAACAGGGCCCTCCGCACGTCAGCGTATACCGTGGGGAATCCGCTGGGGTTCGCGGCCACCCGGTCGATACACTGGTCTACCGCGGCGAGGAATCTATCGCCAATTCCCTGCAGACGTTCCTCGTACCAGTCATACGCTTCTTGGATGTCAAGGCGGGCCTCGACGCGAAAGCGAATCAGCGGCTTCACTTCCGCCGCTGGATTTTAGACTTAACCTCATTCCAGGTCTCGACTTCATCTGGATTCTGGGCGTGGGCTTGCAAACGACGGTCGAGCTCTGCGCGCTGGGCATTAGTTAGCGGAAGCGGATCATCGCTGTCCGTAATGCTGTCCCAAATCTTTTCCACGAGGTCGAGCCGTTCGTCAATGCTTAGCTGAAGAATGTCTTCAAATCGAATCATGAACGCCGCTCCAATTGTCGCCGAACACCCTGATTCCATCAACCTCCCGTTTTAATGCTATCAGCCGTCGCCGCTCGGCTATCTTGCCTCTCGAAACCCCTGACGGCTGATGGCTGACGGCTCGTTTAGCCCTAGATTCCGTCAGAGGGAATGCGCACAATCCGGTTAACGTAGATACCCGGCAAGTGAATGTGGTCCGGTTCGATCTCGCCGACTTCCACGATGTCGTTTTCAACCTCGACCACGGTGATGGTCGCCGCCATGGCCATTATCGGGTTAAAATTGCGTTGTGTCAGGCGAAACTGCAGGTTGCCAAAGGTGTCGGCCTTGTAGGCACGGATGAAAGCATAGTCCGCGGGAAGAGGATGCTCGAGGACGTAGGTCCGGCCGTTGATCTCCCGGTGCTCCTTGCCCTCGGCCAGCTCGGTGCCCACGCTGCTGGGCGTGTAGAAGCCACCGATGCCCGCTCCGGCGGCACGAATCCGCTCGGCCAGAGTCCCTTGGGGCACCAGCTCGGCCTCGATCTCGTCGTTGTTGTATAACCGCACGAAAGGAGTCACCCGCGAAGGATGGGTCGCGGCGGTGAAGGCGCAGATCATCTTGCTCATCTGGCCCGCCTCCACCAGCGTGCCCACGTCAACCAGATCGTCCAGCGCTCCCGCGTTGTTGGAGACGCCGGTCAAGTTCTTTGCACCCTGTCTGTGCAGTGCGGCGATCAGGTTTCGCGGTAGCCCAACGCCTCCGAAGCCGGGGAACATCACCGTGGAGCCGTCGGGGACGTCGGCTACCGCCTCATCGAAATTGCTAAGGATTTTGTTTTTCATCGGTTTTTCATCCAGAGCTTTCCCCAGGCGTGTCAGGACTACATACTACCGCAGCCAGCAGCCGGTTGCTAGGGATGATCGACGGAAAATTGGGACCTCCTGTTAGCAGAGCCGCGGCCGGCCACTTGACAAGCAGGCTATTTGGACGAAAAATCCTGGTAACCAAAATCAGTGAATGGACCAGTTATTGGTAAGGAGCGGCGCATCATGACATCAGCAAACCATCGGACCCACGTTTACATCGGACTGGCTGGAGAAGGAGACAACATCGGAGGCGGCGGGTTGTACCGGCGTGCGGACGGCGACGAGGAATGGCAGAGCATCACCAACGGATTACCTGCCAACCCTCAGATCAGGTCCCTGAAGGTCCATCCGGAAGATCCCAGCGTCGTTTACGCCGGCACCCAACAAGGGGTTTATCGAAGCGACGACCGGGGAGACCATTGGGAAGCCCTGGAGCAGCCTCGGCAAGGCATGGACGTGTGGTCCCTGGCCATGCATCCCCAGGACCCGAAAACGATTTATGCGGGCTACGAGCCTTGCGGCGTTTACCGTTCCCAGGACTCGGGTGAGACCTGGAGCAAAATGAACACGGACAGGGTGGTGTTTCCTCACCTCACTACATATATGCCGCCCTTGGCCAAACGGGTCATCGGCCTGGCCTTGGACCCTAGCAATCCTTCGGACATGTACGGAGCTATCGAAGTTGGCGGCTTGTTGGGCAGCCGGGACGGCGGCGAGAGCTGGGAGTCGTTGATCGACGGTCCCTACCTGCGCAACAACACCCTGGACCTGCACGGTGTGGCGGTCAGCGCCGCGGCTGCTGGGACGGTGCACATCATTACCCAGGTGGCCATGTTCCGTAGCCGGGACCGGGGGCACCACTGGGAGCATGTGCAGGTTGACGAGATGTTCCCCGGCGGCTCCTATTGCCGTGGGCTGCTGGTGGCTCCCGACGACCCCAAGACCATGTACCTGGCGGCCGGCGCCGGCGGCGGCGGAGCACCCCAAGGTACCCAGGAGGCCGGGGCCCTGTTCCGTAGCCGCGACGTTGGAGAGACCTGGGAGCGAGTAGATTTGGGCGAGACGGCCTCCAGCCGAATGTTCCAGATCGCCATCGACCCCGCCGCGCCGTCCCACATCCACTGCTGTACCTACTACGGTCAGGTCTACAGCAGCGAGGACGGAGGCGATAGCTGGAGCAAGAGCCAAATCCCCGCAGAAATTTCCCGCAGTAACCACGTGTACCCCATGGTCTGCGGCTGAGTAATAGCCGTCAGCGATCAGCGTTCAGCCGTCAGCTATCTGCTGAGGCACCTGAATGCTGATCGCTGATTGCTGAAACCTGATAGCTCGCTTAGGAGGATGCGATACACACGATGGTTTTAGACAAGGCCACTTTTGGCGCCGATGAGTCCGTTCTCGAGTTCATGGTTTTGGAAAAGGGCGAGTTACCCCCGGAGTTCAGCGGCTACCAGGTCGTGAGAGAAGGGGATTTGGACAACGAGGCAATGGCCGAGCAAGGGTTCGAGGGCAACACCGCTCAGCGTTTTCGGGACGCGGGACGGGTGACCGGCTTCATGCGTGAATTCGGCCAAACAGCGTCCATGGTCGCCCAGGACGGCTTTAACTTCCTGTCCGCCACGGTGGTCCACCTGTTTGACAATCCGAATTCGGTGTCGGGGTGGATGCACGACGTATTCCTCAAGGATTTCGAGGACCACGTGGGCGAGAGTGTAGGGGAAGACCACCAGCTAATCTCCGCCCATCGCCTGGAACCCACCGGGTTCTTCGACGAGGCGGTGGCCCTCAGGGTTCTGCAGGGCGGACCATCAGGGCTGATTTCCTCCACCGTGGTCGACTTCCGGGTGGGTCGTATCCTGGGAGTGGCCTTCGTGGGCACGGTGGGCGACCACCAGCGGCTGGAGCTGGCTGCAGAGCTAGGCCTGGCCCTGGAGCGGCGCATCGTGCGGATCGTGCTGGGGGGTGGGTAAGGGGCGTTGCCGCCGCCGCTGGGAGGCATCTTCAGAAACTATCGGATACCCGCTATGGGGTAGGCTCCATTCCCCGGACTGCCTTCGTCCCAAGCCGCTTCCGCAGAAACCGCTTCACCACGTGGACGGGCACTGCCATGCCCACTTGGGGACCGACAATCATGGTGTTGATGCCAACCAAACGCCCCTGGGAGTCCACCAGTGGGCCTCCCGAGTATCCAGGCCTCAAGGGTAAATCCACCGCAATCCAGTCACGTCCGGTTGAAGGCGCCTCGGGCAGGTCTGAGCCCGAGCCGATTATAACTCCGGCGGTGGCTACACCGGTGACTCCCCAGGGATGGCCCATGGCTACAACCCACTGGCCGGGCTGCAGGTTGGTTGACTCACCCAGCTCGATGGCCGTGAGGTCCTGAGTCTCCACCATCAGGGCGGCGACATCCAGCTCGCTGTCTCGCGCTAGCAGCCGCGCGGAGTGGACTGAACCATCTGGCAAGGTCACCCGCAGTGGAGCAGTTGCCCCGGTCCTTCGGGAGCCTCGCCCCACCACGTGAGCGTTGGTCACGATCAACCCGCCGGAATGCCAGACAGTGCCCGCCCCCGAACCGCGCCTGCCGCTGCTTATTTGCACCAGGCTGCGGCCTACTTTGGACACCACGCCGGACATCTCCGAGTTCAGGTCTTGGAGCACAGTGGATACGGCCGCTACCATCACGGGTGCTCCCTCAGGGTGACATCCACCTCCTGCACCTGACCACCCCTAACGATGCGCACCGGCACCGTGTTCCCGATCCGATCGCTTCCCAGGTTGGACAGGAGGTCATCCAGGTGCCGGACCGGTTGTCCATCCAGGGCCACGATGGTGTCTCCCAGGTACAGCTTTCCTTCTTCGGCGGGACTTCCGGGCTCCACGGAAACCAGCAGCAGGCCTGTTTCCTGGCCCAGTTGCTCCACCAGACCCTCGGGCAACCTGGTTGGCTGGGAGCCCACGCCAAGATAGCTGCGAGAGATCCGGCCGTGGGCCAAGAGAGCCTCGACCACCCGGCGGAGAGTGCCGAAAGGCACGGTAAGGGAAACGCCGCGCAGCAGCGCCGAAGTGTTGAGGCCAAGGACCCGTCCGTCCGCCCCAACCAGGGGACCGCCGGAAAATCCCGGGTACATCACCAAGTCGGTTTGCAGATAACGGTCCAGGGTACCGCCGCTGGGGGTACGCCAGCTTTTGCCCAGAGCGCCGACGATTCCCATGGTTGCCCGGACGTTGTTTCCGGGTCTTCCCAGCGCCAGCACCAGGTGGCCAACCCGCAGGTCGTCGCCTCCGTCCCATGCAGGGGCGCTCAGTCCGCTTGTTTCTGCCCGGAGCACAGCCAGGTCGGTGGTGGGGTCCCGGCCAACCAACGCGGCGGGTATCGTCCGGCCGTCGGCAAGGCCGATGTTGATGTTGTCGTCGCGTTCCACCACGTGGTGGGCGGTTACCACCACACCGTCGGCCGACCAGGCGATGCCGCTGGCGGGCAACCGGTCCCGGGCCTCCACTCGCACCACTGCTGGTCCGGCGGTGGCTACGGTTTCGGCCAGGTCATTGGATAGGTTTTGCAGTATTTCGGACATTGAAACTCCTCTGGATTCTCTTCTTGGCAAGGAAGGGTCCCTCTTGCCTTGGTGCGCGGTTTATTTTATCGGTGTCTTCTTTAATGATTGTCGTGAAGGCCTCGCCCCTCACACTCCCCTGAATTGGCTGGGTCGGGGACGGGAGGTGACACAGGACTCAAACGCGCATCATGGGATGTGGCTGGAGTATCCCCTTGCTTATCCCATAGTAGTGTCCCAGGGGCTTTACCACATGACCCGTTGGTGGAGGATGGAACCTGGGAAAAAGGTTAGGTTAGAGCAGGATCAGGCCCAGGCGGGTGGCCCTGGTCACGGCTTCCGTGCGGCTCTGGGCGCCCAGCTTGCCCAGGATGGAGTTGACGTGGAACTTGACCGTGTGCTCGCTGATGCCCATGCGCGACGCGATGGTCTTGTTGGGCAGGCCTTCCGCCAGCAAAGAAAGGGCCTGGCGCTCCCGTGGGGTAAGGTCGGGTACCGGATCAGAGCTCCTCGGAGTGGTAGCCCGGGCCGCCAGGCTGGGGTCCAGCACCACCAACCCCCGGGCCACAGCCGACAACGCGGGCAGCATTACGCCGGCATCGGTATCACGGAGCAAGACCCCCCGCGCGCCGGCGGTCCTGGCCTCATCGGCTTGGGTCTGGCCGGCTACCAGGGCCAACACTGGCGGCGCATCCTCGGGGATTTCTCCCATGCGCTCCAACCCCGAAACGGTGCTCCAGCCCAAGTCCCAGATCAGCACGTCGGGTTGATACACTTCCAGGGCTGGGCTCTGCACTTCGTCGTCGGCGACCCTTCCCACCACGTTGCAGCCCGGTTGCTGGTCCAACAGCGCCGCCAGACCCGCCCGAGCCAAGGGATCTTGGGAAACTACCAGGACGCGCAGGTCGGTCACAGCTTACAACCGTAGAGCCAATCTTAAGCGGCTACAACTCGTCGAAGTCGCTAACTTCAACCTCAATGGTGCGGACTCGGGGAGTCACCGTGGCTCTGGGAGGCTGAAAGTGCAGATTCAGTGCTTCGGTCAAATTGGCCAATGCTTCTTCTTCGCTCTTACCCTGGCTTGCCACATCGACCTTCAAGCACTGGGCCACAACTAAGCCATCCTCTTGCCAAAGCGTGGCGGTAAAACTCTTTTTCATCGTCCTACCATCCTGCTAGATAGCTAGCGAATCATTTGTATCTGAATCCCCACGCGGAGACCGGCCCAACGGCGATCGGCGGTGACTGCGGGCAAGTTTAGCGCCTGGGCAAGACTCAAACATGCACGGTCACCGAGAGACAGGCCGAAATTCCTGGTGGATGACCAAAGCCGGGCCGTCGATTCGGCGTCATCAGTTGTGAAAGGGAGCACCCGCAACCCCAGAAACTCGAAATCTTCCCGCAAACCCTGCGTCTCCGCGCCCCATGACAAAGCTCGTTGGAACACCTCGCTCCAGTTTACACTCGAGACAACAGATTCCCTCAACAAAGGCTCGACAACATCCGCCCCAGACTCCCCATGTAAGAGCGCCAGAAGAGCGGAAGCATCTAGCACGTAAGCTGGCAGCGCCTCACCCACACCCGGCTGGCTCACTCCCCACCTTCTTTTCGAGCTTGCTGCCTGCGTTCTTCTATCAGCTCGTCGACCAAGCTTACGTCGTCAGGCACTACATCAAACTTGGCACGCAAGCGGGACAATGCGCGCTCCGGACCCTCCGCCGTCAAAGGACCCCCTTCCCCAAGTAGCCGCAACACCTCGTCGCCCACCTGGGTGGTGGTGGCGCTGCCGCCTATGTCGGGAGTTAAAACCCGGCGCTGGTTCAAGCACTGGGATACGGCGCCGTCAACCCGTTTGGCCGCATCCGGCTCTCCAAGGTGGTCCAGCATCATGGCGACGGCCGAGATGGTAGCCAGGGGATTTGCGATGCCCTTGCCGGTGATGTCGAAGGCTGCTCCGTGGACCGGCTCGAACATGGACGGATATTCCCGTTCAGGATTGATGTTGGCGCTGGGGGCCAGGCCCATGCTGCCGGTTACCACCGCGGCGATGTCGGAGAGGATATCGGCGAACAGATTGGAGGCCACCATCACGTCGAAGGCCTCGGGCCACCGTACCAAGTCCATGCAGGCCCGGTCCACCAGCAACGACTCGGTCTCTATCTGAGGATATTCCTCCGCCACCTCCTGGAAGACCTCGTCCCAGAAGACCATGCCGAAAGCCTGGGCGTTGGATTTGGTCACTGAGGTTACCTTGTTGCGCTTGTTCCGGCGGACGCAGTACTCGAAGGCAGCGCGGATAATCCGCTCGGTGCCCCGGCGGGTAAACACGTTGCTCTGGATCACTATCTCGTGGGGGGTCCCGGGGTACAAACGGCCTCCCACCGGGGCATACTCGCCCTCGGTGTTCTCCCGGATGATCACCAGGTCGATCTCCCCCGCTTTTTTACCCTCCAAGGGCGATTTGACCCCGGGATAGAGATACGAGGGGCGGATGCAGACGCCCTGGTCGAAATAGCGGCGCATGGGCAACAACAACCCGTTGAGGGTAATGTGGTCGGGGATATTCGGGTCTCCCACGGCGCCGAACAAAATGGCGTCGAAGGCCCGGAGCTGTTGCAACCCATCCTCGGGCATCAAAAGACCAGTCTCGCGGTAGTAATCCGAGCCCCAGGGAAACTGGGTATAGGTAAAGTTCAAACCAGCGTCGCTGGCGGCGATGGCTTCCAATACCCTTCTTCCCTCGGCGATGACCTCGGGGCCCACACCGTCTCCTGGGATGACTGCCAGGTTATATTCGGCCATGACTGTAACTTCCCTTCACATCTGTATAGGCGGTACGACTATTATCCCACACAAGTCTGGCGACGGGCTGGGATTGGCGTCTGTTGCAGGGCCCAGGTAAAACGTCAGCGGCAAAGCGGCCATTTAGCGGCCCTTGAAATAAAGCGGAACTTCCAGCAGAGACAGAGTGGCCCGGAAGCAGAACCCACAAGGTAAAACCGGCTGAGGGGCTTACGGCGCCTGAACCCGTTGGACGCCCCCGCCCAGCAACCGAAAATGGTGGACCATCTCGGCCTCGGGGAATTGCTTGCGGGCTTGGTGGAAAGTGGACTTGCCCCGCCGCTGCCGGGCGTCCAGCAACACGCCGATGATGGTGCCGCTGTGCCCCACGTTGACGCCCACGGCGCCCACGTCCTGGGCAAATTGGTTCACGGCCGACAGTCTGGGTTTGGGCAGGACCTCCTGGCTGGCCAGGGCGCTGATGGTGGAGCCCCGGCCGACCAACGCCGGGTCGCTTTGCTCCAGCCCGGTCCGCACCAACTCCAAGGCCGACCTAGTTTCTGCTTCGATGGAGCGCCATTTGGCCCGGCGGTCCACGGCGTTGAATTCCAGGGTGTCTACCGTGCCGCCGAAGTCCAGGGCCACGATTTCCATGGGAGGCGCCGGGCCCAGGGTTTCGGCCATGCTGCCTTCCCGGTGATCGAACAAGGCTATCCCGGGAAACATAATCCCGTCGGTTGGTTCCACACCCAGCGCAATCTCCGCTATCGCCTGGGGAGACAGCTCTACCCCTAAAGCCAGGCCCGTGGCGGCGATGGTGGCGGCAACGTCGGCGCTGCTGCTCCCCATTCCCTTGCTGCGCGGTATGGGGTTATTGATGATGAGCTTAGCGGATAAATCGCCTCTGCCCAGGTAGACCAGTGTTGCATTGAGGGCCGCCTCCGACTTGGTGCAGCCGTCGGGAACTTCAAATTTGGGAACGTCTTTGGGACCGTCGTGGAAAAGCTGGACCTGCACCCTGGAGAAAAAGTCTACGGGGCAAGTAACCAGGAAATAGGCCTCGCCCAACATACCCTGAACCAGTTCACCACACACCCCAGGAGCGCGGGTGGTGGCGCTGCCAACTATCTTTCCCAGGGCATCGTCCCCTGGTGGCCCTGATGGGATTTGTTGGCGCGAAGGTCCGGCCAAATTCCTGGCCAGATTCAAAGATGACGAATCCATTCGGCGACGCCTAGAAAAAGGCGGTGCCACCGTTGACGTGGATGGTCTGGCCGGTAATGAACCCGCCATCGTCGCTTACCAGAAACAAGCAGGTCGCGGCGATCTCGTCAACCATCCCCTGGCGTCCCAATGGAATCCGGGAGGCATCGGGCGGACGGCTCTGGGGATACCATTCGGGATGTTCCCTGGATGTGTCGATGCTGCCCGGTGAGACTACGTTAACCCGGATGTTGTGGGGCGCAAATTCGGAAGCCAGGCTGCGGGCCATTCCCACCAGGCCCATCTTGGCCGCGGACACGTGGGCCCGTTCGGCTGGGCCCTGAAAGGCGCCGTCGCCGGTGAAGAACAGGATACGGCCGTAGTGGTTGTCAACCATCGACGGCATCACCGCGTGTGTGCAATAAAATGCCCCGTCCAATACCACGCCGCGGACACTCTCCCAGTCCTCCAGGGTCACTTCAAGAAAC
>JADFFS010000175.1 GCA_022568195.1 Chloroflexota bacterium
GTCGATACGGGCTCCTATAGTATCAACGGCCAAAATGCTAACCTGATTCCGGGTATAGTCCTGTCCCTCGATGCGGGCTCGTATCTCATAAGCGGCCAGGCGGCTAACCTACCGCTCGGCGTCGTGCTCCCGACTACTACAACCTGAATATCCCTGCATGAACTCTGGACCGTGCGGAGCACCTCGAGGTTTCTGTCAGGCTTGAGATGCCCGACGTGCAAGGCGACAAGCTGGTCAGGCGGAAGACCCAGCTTCTGTCTCAATTGAAGACGCCGCTCTCGGGAAACTGGGCGAAATCGCTCGGTGTCGACACCCGAAACGGATAAAATGGTGTGCGAAACTCCCGACCTCCTCGCCCAACTGATCCACGCGGGCGAAGAGACGATCACATGCTCCGGCGGACCTGCCAGCATTGCACGTTTGAGGAGCATCTCCCAGGTGATTTGTGGCTTCGCACTGGAATCGTCCGAGGTGTCGCCATACAGTTTCTTCATGTAAGCTCCGGAATCCCGGTTGTACAGTTGAAATTCCCTCTGTCGAATCACCGGAATTTCAAAATTCCTTCGGGCTTCTTCCATCGTTGGAGCTACGTGGACCGGTCTTGAAACCGCCCATCCCTCGCCTCTGGCGTACTGGCGGTTTTCGCTTTCGGAGCGAACTGCGGCGTAAACATCTACAAGGTCTCGGAGAACGTCGGTGGCTGTTCCTGCCGCCATTGCATTGTATCCACGTTCTGCCGCCAGCCTGGCGGTCTGCTCTGAGGACACCATCAACCAGATAGGTGGGTGGGGCTGCTGATAGGGTTTGGGTACCAATTTGAGTTTCGTTACCTCATCTTCCACGACATATGGCTCCTCGGAAACGTAGAAGGGATGATGCGGAAGATTCTTGGGTGGTATCGTGTAGTTAGGTCCTTGATGGGAGAAATATTCGTTGGTCCACGCCCCAACGACAGCGTCAATAGTTTCGGTGAAAAGTTCTCGATTGGTGTCCTCGTCTCTCGGGTCCGCCTTAACATTGAAAGGCATGGTGTCACTGGGTCTGCCGCCACGCCCAAACCCCACTTCGATCCTACCCCTGGTCAGATGGTCCAGTAACGCTATGTCCTCAGCAAGGCGGATTGGATGCCACATGGTTGTGGTAAGACATGCGAATCCAATCCTGATCCGGCTGGTGCGGCAGGCCAGATCGGCGGCGAAAAGAATCGGGTTCGGCGAGTTGCCCAACCCTTCAGGATTCAGATGGTGTTCCGGTAGCCAGACGGCGTCAAACCCCAACTGTTCGCAAAGCTGGACCTGCTCACGAATGTTATCAAGGCCAAATCCATCGGGCCGCATTCTCTCAAGCATCTACTCGGGAACGGGCAGATTGTATCATGGTAAACATCGTAATCATCCGGCATCCGTCCAGTATCCCGTCGACAGAAGGATAAAAATGCACCACTATAGGGTTGTCATCGCCCTGTTCGTTATATTAGCTATCGCAGCCTGTGCACAGACGCCACAGCCCACTCCAACGCCACAGCCCACGCCAACGCCACAACCCACGCCAACGCCAGACCCTCGTCTCGGGAAGGTCCTCGGCCAATTGGATACACTGACGAGCCAAGTGGCCGAGTTGCGAGACAAATTAAACATTGCTACCGGGGCTTTGGCCACCGTCGAAGTTGAGCTGGCTCGCCCACCAACCGTGGAGCCTGTGGCCACGGTGGAGGCGACTCCCGTGCCCCACGAAATGACGAACGGCACCGGCCTCCAAGAAGTCGGTCTGATCGAAAATTACGCCGCAACGCGGTTTTATCCCGAAACCATCGTGGTTCTAAAGGATGTCCCCGTGCGCATCTACTTGACCAGACTGCATCGGGAACACATTAATAAGTTTTCCATCGACCCATTCTATCGGTCTTCAGAGGTGATTCTGCCTGGAGAGGTCGGGGTAATCGAGTTTGTAGCGGACAAAGTTGGGGAGTTCAAAATACGGAATGTGGGGCACAACTTCGACGCATCATTGATTGTGGTCGCGACCAAGGAGGAGGTGCAGCAGTACTTCGCGGACAGGGGCAAACAGATGTACGCTTTGATCCACAGTATCGATGATTTCCAAATCTTTCCCGATAGGCTGGTGGTGCAGGAAGGAATTCCTGTCACCGTTCACAACATTAGCTTAATCGCAGAGCATAAGGTTTCCTTCGGGCCGTTCCACACGCCCCAGGACATCAATATCAAACCGAAAGAGATCACGCCGATCAATTTCACGCCCGAAGAACCAGGCGAGTACAAAATCCAACACGAGCTGCACGGTTTTTCAGGGGAGCTGATAGTTGAAGGGAACTGACTATCTAGCGGAGATCGTGATGACCACAGGGTCGCCTCGCTTGGAGCGCTAGCAGCGGCCCACGCCGGGAAGCCAGTGGCGAGTGATATACCCTAATAACCGCCGGTGAACGCCTCCACCGTCAAATAGGTGCCGGCTGGAGGTGGTCCCCACTGGATAAATGCCAGGGCAACTTGGATGTGCCAGGCAATCCACCCGCTCCGAACCGATGTTAGCGTACCGGCTTAACGGTTAGCGCGATCCGTACCTCTACCTCATCACCCAGTTTGAGGACCACGCTGACTGCTGGCCTGTTAATGCCCAGGTCGTCCCAGGTGAACTTGGTCCGGCCACGGATGCTGATCGAATCGCCTCGGTCTTGGGCCGTGATGTCGAAGACCAGCGGGAAATCCGCGCCACGGATATTAAGAACCCCGGCAATCTGCGCTTTGACCTCTTCGCCTTCTGCTAAGCCACTGGGCAACGCGCCCACGTCCTCGAGGGTGAAGGTTGCCTTCGGATGGTCTGGGAACATGCTTCTGCGGACGTACCGGTCACGCAAGCTCTGGTTGCTGCTCAGTTGATGCAGTTCGATCTCAACCACCGACGGACGACCATCGAGGTGAATTTCGCCAGAAAGCGCGGTGGTTCGCATCTCCGCGCGGTGCGGCAGGGGGATCAGAGCCAATTGCTCCCGTACCCTGAACGTGGCCTCGGAGCCCTCGGTGACTACGAAGGTAATCCCCTGGTAGGTCCCGGCCTGCCGTTCTGCGTCGAAGGTGGGTGTTGGTCCCGCGACTGTGGCAGTCTCGCTTGACGGGGCGGAACCTGGGCCTCGACCTCCGGCCCCTCCTCCGGCCCCTCCTCCCCGCCCACCTCGGCGTCCGGCAGCCATAAGGCCGCGCAGGTCCGGCGTGATCAAGACCGACCGGGCAGCGATGCCGCCCTCGGGACTCTCAGTGCCGATAACCGTAACCAGTTGGCCTGGAGACAGTTGCTCTCTCGAGGCTGGGGCGGGCATCTTGAAGGCGGTCTCCCCGAGTGTGATCGTAACGGTGCGAGGTCCCAGCTTGGTGCTGACCGTGATGCTCCCATCATCGATACTAGTGATGGTTCCGACCAGCGCCCGTGCCCGGCCCATCTGGAAGTCTCCCTTATCCTGGTAAAGGCTCGTGTTTTCCAGGGAGACGATAATCGCACGGGCGGCGATCCCGGCCTCGGTGTCCTGGCCCATAACGGTTACCCTCTGGCCGATGGCAAGGTCTTTGGGCGAACGATCCCCAAATTCCTGGATGATAGAATCGCCGGTCAGGTGCACGGAGATGGCGCCATCCAGGGTTTCGATAGACATGGTGTCGCCAACAACGCTCTCGATGATACCGACCCGGACAACAGTGTTCTCAGCTGGCGCGGCCGGGTAATCATCGCCTGAGGAGTTCGGCGTTGCTGTACCAGCATCGGTAGACCCGGCGGTTGCGGTCTCAGTAGAAGTGTCGGGGAGTGTTAAAGTGGTTGCTGGTGCACCAATCTCAACGGCTGCCGGCGTCGATATCGGGTCGCTGGATGTTGCGCAGGAAACCAGGACCCAAGCCGCGATCACGGTCAACGATACCACCCAGCCTTTTTTTAACCTGGCGGCCAGACCCACGGTGCCGGTAGCGCTTTTGATCATTTCCCTCTGATCGTTTTCAGCCATACCATAATTCCCGACTGCCGTACAGACGGCAGAAACTTGTAAAAGCTAACATAACGCATCAAACCGGCGCGCAAGGCCCGGTGCATGCGCCCGAGTGCCGGCAAATAATACGTGGGCCGGTCGTAACTTGGATGCCCACCCTGCGGTGAGCCTTTAATGTTCGGAGAAGAAATCTGAATAGCCCTATCCCTGTGCATTGTCAGTTCGGCAGCTATATGGGTCAAAGTGCAAATTGTGCTGTAAAATGGCCCGGTCGTGAGTTGTGAATTGTAATTCCAGCAGAAAGGGTGGCTAATGGCAGTCGGTCTATTGCCGGGAGTGCGGGTCCTCGACATCGGGCAAGGGATCTCCGCCCCATATTGTACGAAGATCCTGGCTCATATGGGCGCGGAAGTGATCAAGGTGGAACCGCCGGAAGGCGATGTGGCGCGGGGAATGGGACCGTTCCCGGGAGATAGCCCACATCCGGAGAAAAGCGGTCTATTCCTGGCGCTGAACACGAACAAGTATGGTATAACCCTGGATCTCACATCACCCGATGGGGCTAAGACTCTCCGAGAACTGGTAACAAGCGCCGACATTGTTGTTGAAAACCCTCCACCAGACTCGTTAGAAGCCAATGGTCTCGGCTACGAGACATTGAGAAGTATCAATCCCGGACTCATATTTACATCAGTCACTCCGTTTGGCAACCGAGGCCCATACGCAGACTTCAAGGCCACGGACTTGGTCCTCTATCATATGAGCGGCCATGCCCATGGTTTGTTAGGCGCAGTCGAGAATCCTGACAGCGACCCACCGATCAGAGCGGGAGGGCATCAAGCGGAGTTCGTCGGTGGAATGGCCGCCACCACCGCGACGCTGATGGCCTTGTACCGAAAACGGATGACTGGGACGGGTTGCCGGATCGACATTTCATCCTTCGAGGCAATGGTTAACCAGCTTATAAGCGGCCTAGCCAACTGCGCATATGGAAGGCCCGCGCCTCCCCGGGATTTGAGCAAGGTGGAAGAGGCCGCAATTGGGGGCATGGTTAGCGCCATCGGCGGCATATTGCCATGCAAAGACGGATACGTGGCCATCTCGCCTAGGGAGGACGCCCAATGGGAACGATGGCTCGGGGTAATGGGCAATCCACCGTGGGCAAGTGATGACCGGTTTTCCACCCGCGAGGCCAGGCAGGAAAACTCTCCTTCACTGTGGAAGCTACTGAGTGAGTGGAGCAGCAATTATTCCAAGCATGAAATCGCTCGACTGGGGCAGGAGCAACGAATTCCCTGCTTTCCGGTCAACACCGTTCTGGACCTGCTCGATGATGAACATCTGGCCCACCGCCAATTCTTTGTCGAAATAGACCATCCGGCAGCCGGGGTCCTCAAATACCCGGGAGCAGCCTACAAGTTCTCGAACTCCCAACTACCGCTGGCGGCCCGGCCCGCCCCTCTCCTGGGAGAGCACAACCACCTGATCCTGGAGAACCTGCCCTGGAGAAACTGGACCGGCCAATGAGCGAACTCCCACTGGACGGAATCAGGGTCGTAGACCTCAGCTGGATCATCGCCGGCCCCACCGCAACACGCATTCTGGCGGCAATGGGCGCAGAGGTGATCAAGGTGGGTAGCGCGCGCCGGCCTGACCCCTCCACCCGAGGACCAGCGTTTCAGGTTTACAACCAGTCCAAGTTGTATTGCGCCCTCAATATCTCCACCCCGAAAGGGTTGGAACTGGCCAAGCAGTTGCTCGCCGTCTCGGACGTCGTGATAGAGAACTTCGCAGTGGGTGTCATAGAACGATTGGGATTGAGCTATGAGGTAATCAGCGCCAAAAGGCCTGACATCATTATGGTGTCCTCATCTGGAACGGGGCATTCTGGGCCGCACAAGGACTATGTGGCTTACGGTAGCCTGCTCCAGCACTATACTGGCTGGAACTCCATATCGGGCTATCCACATAGTGAGCCGGTGCGCGGTGGACTGTGGGCCGACCCCTGGGTCGGCATGGAGTTGGCAATGGTCACCGTCGCGGCGCTTAACGGCCGCGCGGTCACCGGGCGTGGGCAGTATATTGATTTCTCGATGGCCGAGGCGTTAACCGCCAGCATCCCAGAGGCGATCCTGGACTACCAGATGAACCATCGTGTGCGAGAGCCGATGGGGAACCGGGATGACTGGTATGCTCCCCACGGCCTTTATCACTGCGCAGGTGAGGACCGCTGGGTTGCCATTGCAGTCACCAACGACGAGGAATGGAACTCATTGTGCCGGCTGATACAGCGGCTAGACCTCGCGGCAGACCCCAGGTTCGTCAACGCAGAAGGGCGGAGGAAGTATCACGATCAGCTGGATGTCGCCATCACTGAGTGGACCATTCGACACCAGGACCATGAGGCGATGAGACTTCTACAAGAGGCCGGCGTATCCTCCGGGCCATCCCTGGATATCAGCAGGGTATTTAATGAACCGCAACTAAGAGACGTGGGATACTTCACCAGGCTTGAAACGAGTGACGGCGAACTGAGAGACTTGCCTGGCCTGCCTTGGCGGTTTGAGGGCGAACAAAAGCCCCTTCTCACCGAAGCGCCGGTTCTGGGCCAACACAACGCGTACGTTTATCAAGAGTTGTTAGGCCTGTCTGAGCCTGAGGTAAACCGCCTGGTCGAGGAGCAGATTATTTACTGAGACTCACGCCACATTAGCGAGATTATTCCGCAGGGGGTTACACATGGGCGTCATCTACGAAAAAAAGAACCACATCGGGTACGTCACCATCAACAATCCTGATAAGGGCAACATTCTCGACCACCAGACCTCCGATGAGCTCAGCGAGGTGTGGAAAGACATCTGGGAAGATTGGGATATCCGCGTCGCGATTCTTACCGGCGCAGGAGACCGGCATTTTTGTGCCGGCCACAACCTGGCTCCACCACCGGGTGTTACTCAGGAGGACCGCGAACGGATACGGACTGAAAGCGTTTTCTGGCCGCTGGCCGGAACAGTGAATGGAGCCAGGATCGGGGCCGACGGGAGCCTAGGAGACCACTATCCCCAAATCTGGAAACCCGTGATCGGCGCGATCAACGGCTGGGCGGCTGGTGCGGGGTTTTATATCATGCTCACCTCCACGGACATCCGGGTCGCCTGCGAGGAGCACGCCCAGTTCAAATTCGCGCTGCTGAGTCAGGGATGGGTTGGTGGCGGGCCCGGGGCGACTTTTCTGACGCGGCAGATAGCCCATGCCGACGCCATGAGGATACTACTGACGGATGAGGCCTTTGACGCCAAAGAAGCTCTGAGGATTAACTTGATCAACGAAGTCGTGCCTCCCGACCAGTTGATGCGTAGTCCGGAAGAGATT
>JADFFS010000176.1 GCA_022568195.1 Chloroflexota bacterium
GTATCCTTCGCCACTCTGATGGCTCCATGCTGGCCCATTACTCCCATTGGACGTTATCGAACCTCAGGGGCGAGCTTCAGAAATTTGGCCCCCTGACGTATCTCAGGCAGCCGTCAACCCCTGGTTTACCCGTGGCGATCTGTGGCGGGCCACGGAAATCTATCTGAACCTGTGGGGCTCGGCGTTTTGGGCCTTGGAGCGGGACGACCAGGGCAACTGGGAGATCTGGCCCCTTCGTCCAGACCGGGTTAGCATACTGCCCGACAAGCGCCAATACATCCGGGGATTCGTTTATTATGGCCGCAGCGGACCGGTGGCCTACACCGCCGATGAAATGCTGTGGATACGCTACTTCAATCCACTGGAGGAGTACGCCGGCCTGTCGCCCATAGCCCCCGCCCGAATGTCCGTCGACATGGGACAGGATGGTTTGAAGTACAACCGCAACTTCCTGCGTAATTCGGCTCGCCCCGACTTCGTGCTGCTGACCAACGAAAGCATGACCGACGCCGAGATCGAAGATTTCTACAACCGTTGGGAGTCCAGGTACCGGGGCCCGGCCAATCCCAGCCGCCCCGCCATCGCCAGCTTCGTTCGGGACATCAAGACCCTGGGTTTCAGCCACCGGGACATGGATTTCATCCAGGGATTGCGTTGGAGCCTTGAAGACGTAAGCCGGGTGTACGGCGTCCCCAAGACGATGCTTTCCGACCTGGAGAGAGCCACCTTTTCCAACTTCAACGCTGCCGAGCGCATGTTCTGGCGCAACACCATGGTGCCCGAAATGGGCTTCTTGGAGGAGCAGATCAACCGGATGTTGTTGCCCCGCTTGGGGTACCCCGAGCTTTCGGTCAGCTTCGGTTTGGAGTCAATCGAGGCGCTGCGGGAAGACGAGGCCAGCCGAGTCACCCGGGAAGTGCAGCTTCTGGACCGGGGCGTTCTCACCATCAACGAGGTGCGCCGCACCCGAAACCTCCCCGACGTTCCCTGGGGCGACACCTGGGCCAAGGCTCCGGCGTCTCCCCGCCGGGGAGGCTCTGGTAGGGAGGCGGCGCGGTCATCCGAGCAACCCCATCCTTGGCCGCACGGGAACGGAGTGGCTATGGGTGTTGTCGACTACTCATGAAATCGAGGAGATACTTCAATTCTCGGGAAGGGGTTATTTTTGCCGGGGCGTCAAGCCAGGTACTTCTGGAACCACCCCAAGGTCCGCCGCATATATTCCTGGCGCATCTTGGGGTGGCCTATGCGAGGGAAGGCGTGGGAGCAGTCGGGGAACCGCACCAGCTCCACCTCTTTACCCAGGCGCTTCAGCACCACGAAGTATTCCTCGCTTTGGCCGATGGGGCAGCGCGCGTCGGCTTCCCCGTGGAGCAGCAACACCGGGGCGGTCACGTTGCTGGCGTAGGTGATTGGCGAATGCTTGATTAGCTCGGTCGCCGCGTCCACCAGTGAGCCGCCCCACTGTACCTCCCCGAAGCTGACTCCGATGTCCGACGTGCCGTACATGCTGAACAGGTCGATGCAGGGGGCTCCCGCCACCGCCGCGCGGAAGCGGTCCGTATGCCCCGCGATCCAGCTTGTCATGTACCCACCGTAGCTGTATCCATGTACTCCCAGGCGGGAAGTGTCCACGTAGGGCCTCTCCGAAACCAGGTCCACGGCGGCCATCAGGTCCTGGTAATCCTCCCCTCCCCAGTCCTTCAAAACAGCCAGCATGAAATCGTTGCCGTAGGTGGAAGAACCCCGGGGATTTACGGCCAGCACCAGGTGGCCGGCGGTGGCCAGGACCTGCTGCAAGGGCACGAAGGAGTCGTAAAATGCCCCGTTGGGTCCCCCGTGTATATCCAGCACCAGCGGATATTGTCTGGAAGGGTCGAACTCGGCGGGGAACCACAACCGGCACTCGATCTCCCAACCGTCTCGCTGGAAGCTGAACTTTTCCATGGCCGCGGCAGGATGGCCGGCCAAGTAGCCTGCGTTCAAATCCGTTAGCTGGGTGCTGGCGTGGGATTGCAGGTCGATGCCATGAAGGTCCCCTGGGGTCGAAGGGGATGAGGCCAACACCACGGCCTTCCGGGCAGCCTGATCTAACGTAAGCGATGTGCTCTGACCGCCGCCGCCAGATACAGCTCGGGCCGGTCCCTCGCTGATTGGCGCCTCGAACAGGAAAGATTCGCCCCGCTGCTCACCCAGGAACAGTATCTTGTCTTCGCTCGTCCAGCGCAGCTCCGGTGGCCGGGTGATGGCCGGAAAGCTCAAGTAGGGTTTGATGCCGTCATCGGTTAGACGGCGGGGAGATTCGCCGGGCTCCAAGACGTACAGCCAGGCCTGCCACAGCACCAGGCCCAGGTCCTCCTCGGAACCTATGGCAGCCAATCGCCGGCCGTCGGGAGACCAGGCCACGGCCCCCACGTCGGACAGGCCCTGAGACCGGAGGACCGGCTCCCCTCCTTCGGCCGGCACAACGTAGGCCTCGGTCAACGAGCGCAGGTCGCGGTCATCCCTGCGGCCGGACAAAAAAGCTATGTATGCGCCGTCGGGCGACCAGACCGGGGCCAGATCGTCCCAGTCCCCGTGGGTGATTTGCCGGCTAGTATCCCCGTTAGCGTCGGCAATGAACAGGTGAAAGTGAGAGTCGCCCCGCCAGCCCAGGGTGTCATACCGGTAGCGAATCCTCCGTACCACCCTCACCTGGGGCAGGCCCAGAGGTTTTGACTGGGGCGCCGGATTGTCCGGCTCCACATCGGCGCACAGAACCAAACGTTGGCTGTCCGGAGACCAAGCGAAGTCGACGACCCCGCTCGGTACCGCGGCCAGAGGGCGGGCCTCTCCTCCGGTGGCTCCCATGACCCAGACTTGCCGTTTTCCCGAGCCGTCGGGCCTGAGGAAAGCCAACTGCCGGCCATCTGGAGAATACTTGGCGGCGGTATCCTTTACGCCCTGGGTGAACTCGCTGGCTAGGCCGCTGGCCGTCTCCAGAACCATGATGCGGGAGCGGCTGTCCAGACTCTCCTGGTCGACCCAAGATTGGGTATAGGCCAGGCGCGAACCGTCGGGAGACAGCGCGGGGTCGGCCACGGTGCGCAGATGGTATACGTGCTCGGGCGAGATGGGGCTGCTCATGACACCCCCTTTCGGTCTTTAGCCGAGGGTTACCCATTAGCGGGCCGATCGGATTCTAGCACAAGCAGGCCTAAAAGCCGCCGGCGGTCTCCAGGATCTTGCGGCACAGCTCCCGCCTGCCCGCGTCCTTCATCAGATAGCCGTCGGCCCCGGCAGCCAGCGCCGGTGCTATGTGCGCCGAATGGACCAACATGCCCAGCACCTTGGTTCCCGGAGATGATTCCTTGACCAAGCGGGTAGCCTCGGCCACGTCCGTACCGGGCATCTGGAAGTCCATCAATACTATTCTTGGCTTGAGCCGTAGCGCTTGCTCCAGACCACTCAGCGCATCCTCGGCCTCGCCAACCACCCGGATATCCGCATGGGTTTTTAGGATACTTCGTATTCCATCTCTGGCTGCGGGACAATCGTCGACTATGAGCACCGTAACTGGTTCCAATACACTCCTTTGGGCAACTTGCAGCGATGTGGGCCGGACAACCGGGGTCATCCTGCGTGCGGCTGAATCAGCACCTGGACATTAAATCCCTGTTTAACTACCAGGTTAACTCCGAACTTGGGCTGCGTAATCGGGAGGATTGCTGATCTTCGCGCCAGCAACATGCTGACCCGGCGCTCACCCTCATTTACTACCAAGGCTCCACCTTTTGGCGGAATGGAGATAATCGCGTGTAGACGAGGCACTTTCCCCCACGGCCTGCCGGTCAAAGGGCCGTATAAATCCTAATAATGGCGCCGTTGGGACGTCGAACGGGAGGGTGACAGTCAGCCCGATAAGGCTGTCGCTGCATTAAGAGGGGGTGTTCAGGTGTGAGGCGCCACGGGCCGTTAGTTGGCGACGGCGGATATCCGGCTGCGCAGCAGGGGTATCACCTGGCTGGCCACCCGGTTGCACTCCTCCACGTGGGGGAAGCCCGAGAGAATGAACTCGTCGATCCCCAGCTCCCAGTAGCCCAGCAACTCTTGGGCTACTTGCTCCGGGGTACCCACGATGGCGGTGCCGCAGTTTACCCGCACCTCGGAAAGCCCGTTCCACAGGTGTGGTCCCAACCGGTGGTCCGGCGCTTCCTTGGCCTGGGCCTGCGCGCCCACCATTTGGGTGCCTTCGATGGCGCTTCTGCGCTGGGCCTTGACCGCCGGATCGGCGTGGTTGATCAACTCATCCGCCGCCTTCCACGCCTCCTCCTCGCTGTCGCGAACCACCAGGTGGGTGCGCAGTCCGAACGCCGGGGTGCGTCCTGACTTTTGGAACTGTTCTCGTATCGCTTGCAACCGGCCGGCGGTGGCCTCCAAAGGCTCGATCCAACCCAGGTGGACGTCGGCCTGGCGGCCCGCCAGGTCCATCGCCCGGGGCGAGACTCCCCCCAGGTAGAACTTGGGAGCGTCGTCGCCCGGAGAGGGCGCGCAATATGCTCCTTGTAAGCGGTAATGGCTCCCCTGGAAATCCACGGGGCCCGGCTCTTGCCAGAGCAGGCGGCAAGCAGCGATGAACTCCTCGGCGCGTTCGTATCGGGTATCGTGGTCGCTGACCTCGCCCACCCGCTCGAAGTCATGCTGTATTCCGCCGGGCACGATGTTGATGTCCAATCGCCCGTTGGAAATCTGGTGCAGGGCCGCCGCCATCTGGGCGAACAGGCCCAGGGAAATGAAGCCGGGGCGCACGGCCACCAGGAAGCGGATGCGTTGGGTCACCGCCGCCAGGGCCGTGGCCGTGGTCCAGGTTTCGGCCAGCGGCGCGTCTTCGGCAAACAGGCCGTTGGCGAACCGGGTGGGAATTAGCATGGAGTAGAAACCGTTGTCCTCGGCGGTCTGGGCCACCTGGCGCAAATAGTCGAAGGTGGGAGGCCGCTCGGCCCGCATGGTGCCTGCGCGAGACCCGTCGCCGTCGATGGGTATGAACCAGTCAAATTTGGGCTCTGGCCGATGGTTGTGCTTCGCCATCCGGCACCTCTCCTGTAAACAGCTCTTGTAAGCACTACGGGGCGCTTCTCTTGTAAATATCGAAGGGCGGCCCTCTGGTGGCTAAATCCTACGATTGTTGGTCTACAGGGTCAAGCGCTTGTAGGCGACGCCCGACCGGTTGCCAGCCGGTCATGAAGGGCGCAGCGATGGACCCACCTGCAATCGGGGCGCAGACGTGATTGGTGCGAGAATAGCGCCCTCACCCCGGTCCTAACTGCCGAAGGACCACCGTACTCCCTTGGGGAGAGCGGACGGGGGTGCGGGCCCCACGGCCTATAGCTGGAAGGTCTTCTTCCAGATTCCCGGTGACTGAGGCGCGTGGGTCATCATGGGGCGAATCCGAGCCGTGCTGGGATCTATGTCCCGCTGGGCCTCCCACTCGGGGGAATCGGACACCTTTTCGTGCTCAAACTCGTACACCACGGCGTAGGCGGGTTCGCCTCGGACCGCCTTCCATCTCCGGCCGCGGATGCAACCGGGCACCTTCGCATAGTTGGGCACGTAAATGTTGCTATACCACCGGTTCCACTCCTCCTCGTTTTCCGGGCCAACGTCCATGCGCCCGATCTGGAGGGCTGGAGCCATGTCGCTGCTGGCGATCTCAGGCGTCAGCGATGTGGGATAAATCATTTCGTAGGTGTTGCCGATGAAGTTGGTCCCGATGATGCTGGGGCTGACCCGCGCACCCCACTCGGTGCGGGGACGGTTTTTGAACGCGTCGGTTTCAACCACCGCGGCGCTTTCCAGCTCATAGCAGGCCAGGTGTTTGGGCCCGCTCCTGACCGCTTCATACCGGGCCGCGTTCAGCACTCCGGGCACGGACAGCAACTCAGCCATATGCTCCTCGTTGTACCATTTGTTGAAATCCGCTTCCTTGTCTGCGGGAATATCCGCCCAGACCATCATCAGCGCCGTTCCCTTTTTGTCGGCCATGTCGTCCCTCCTCATATTTCGCTGCTTTACTCCAGCAGTGCATCTCTAAGCTTGTCTATCGTCCCGTTGGTTACGCCATGGGCCTGCAGGTAACCGGCGGGGCCGCCGTGTTTGTCTGCCAGCTCATCCAAAACCATTTCCATGACCTTGGGCTGGGCCCGGAAAGAGTCCAGGGTCCGGTGCTCGTTGCCCGGCCTGGCCCGCAGGCGCTCACCAAGCTCATCTATGATTTCGTTGGTGAGGACGTAGTCTTGCATTATTTGGTCCCGGTCTACGCCCAGGACTCCCAGTACCATAGCCGCCAGGATTCCGGCGCGGTCCTTGCCGGCGGTACAGTGGAACACCGCAGGTAAATTCCCGCCTTCCGACAGGATGTTCAGGGACTCGGCTATCCGGGCGCCGGCGTTGCGGATTATCCACTGGTAGATGTTGGTCAGGCGGGCTACCGGGTCTTCGTCCGCGCCCGGAGGCACAATCTGGCGGGCCCCTAGATAGGCAACGTTGTGGTACCGCACCGACGACCCGGCCATGGTGGTCAGCCCGGCTTGCTGAATCTCCTCGGGATTCCGCAGGTCCACCACCGTGAAAATTCCAAGCTCCCCCTGCAGTCGCGAGATGTCATCGGAAGTCGCGTGATGGATCGCGTCGCTGCGGAAAAGCCTTAACCACTTGACGCTGCGGCCGTCCTGGGTGCGATACCCACCTAGGTCCCGGAAGTTGAAGCACCCTTGGAGCGAAACGAATCGCGAGGGGGCTTTTGCCATGCCGATCTCCTCAGAGGCCCATAGGCCGCGGCGCCCGGAGCTGGTCCAACACTCAACCTGAACACTGGGCTAGGCGTTTGGGCATTATAGCATCCCTGATTCAAGCCCAGGTTGTCGCTGCCCGCTTTCAACTTGTTAGCGGCGACTATTGCACCGCAATTGCCTTTGGAGGAGATTGTTAAATTGTCCACCGGGTGATGCACAATATATGATAAAATCCGGTCTGGTCCCTTTGGCATCAATCCCGCAGTGAGGTGGTTGCAATGGCTTCCAACATCGTGCTCTCCAACACCGACTACAAGGTGGTTGGCACCCGGCCTATCCGGCATGACGGCACAGACAAGGTAACCGGCAGGGCCAAATACGGCGCGGACTTCCAGGCGGCCGGATTGTTGTCCGGCAGCGTCCTGCGTAGCCCCCATGCCCACGCACTTATCAAATCCATCGACGTCAGCAAAGCTGCGGCATTCCCCGGCGTCAAGGCAGTGATGACCGGCCAGGACATGCCCGTGGCCGGCATGGCCGACCCCAGCCGAGCCACCCGGTTCGCCAGCGACAA
>JADFFS010000177.1 GCA_022568195.1 Chloroflexota bacterium
TCCGGGCAACGCGGCCTTGGTGGACAAAAACGCCGAGTCCAGGTCGGTCGCCAGGACGCCCCTCCAGTCCTCGTAGCTCATTTCGGCAAAGGGTTTGTGGGGCCGGGTTGCGGCGTTGTTTACTACGATATCGATACGTCCAAACTCCGCCAGGGCTTGGTCCAGCATGGCTTCAAGTTGCTCGCGGTCTCCCACGTCGGCTAGCATGGGAATCGCCTTGGCGCCCAGGGCTCTCACCTCTTCGGCGACAGATTCCGCTTCCTTCCGGTTGGTCCGAGCGTTAACCACGACGTTGGCGCCTTCCTTCGCCAGCGCCAAGGCAATTGATCTGCCAATGTTTCTGCCCGATCCGGTGACCAAGGCAACTTTCCCATCCAGCGCCATGTCCCAACCTCCCAGTCGGGGATTGTCTAGTTCACCGCTTCAGGAAGGTGCAAAAACCCAAGCGCCCAAGTTTCTAAAGCCTTACCCACCAAGAAGATACCTTAAGTGCCACTCGAAGTCGCAGTCTGGTGTATTGATCACAGATCGGAAAGCAAGGCGCACGTATTCATCCATTTCACGCGTCCTGACAAAAACGGCGGCGAACTTGCGATGTCCAAGTCATTATAGATCATGGCCTGTAACGACTGTCACTGGAGAGTGCAGGTACGCTCTATCTTTACGCCGTCAGCGGGGCCGGTTTTTTCTGGAAGATTTGGCGTGCCTGGTGGGAATCGAACCCCCAATCCATGGTTCCGAGGCCTCTTACCGGGCGTATTGTTCTTAATTTTCAGGTAAGTTTTTAGACCACTCCGTCCGGACAATGTTAGACCGTTTGTCTCTGCAATGTTGCCCTGTGGTAAAATATTCTTTAGCAGATTGTTAGCAAACATGCGGCTGCGATAGGATTCTGATAGCTCTGAGCAATATCTCACCTGGCGCCAGGCAGTGCCAGCAAAATCAGGTGGGCGATGAAGGGGGGACTACCGCACGGTGGCCTTGTTTGTGATGTGTAGCAAAACCGTTTTAGCGAAGGGCGGATCATCAAATCGTTTTCCCAGAGGGACCACGAGACCGAACAATTGGGCATTTCTATGAGCGACAGCGACGCAGAACAGGCCCAGGGACTTCTACCAGATATGACGGATCAACTCACCGGGCCTTATTTAGACCTTGTACGAACGTTGATCCCAGATTTGGCCGGCAAGGTCATGGTCTTCATCGATTGGGCGTATCTTCTCAATTGCCTTAATGCAATCCGCAGTGGAACTGATACCGGCATTATAGATGTCGCTAAATTCGGGGCTAAATTGGTTGGGCGGCGGAGGCTTATCAGAATATATGTCTACGATGGCAAGATTGAGCGCCCTCCCAACGACATGTGGCGGGAGAGGCAGGCGGGCCAGCAGCGATTTGAAGCGGCATTAGCCCATGTCCCCGATGTCGAAATCAGATGGGGGAGACTTCAATTTACGGAAGGGAGGCAGCCTCGGCAAAAAGGGGTCGATGTTCTCTTGAGCTTAGATATGCTGCGATTCGCGTTGAAAAGCAACTATGACACGGCAATCCTAGTATCCGGGGACGGGGACTACGCCGACGTGGTTAGGATGGTGAAAGACGAGGGTAAGAGGGTAGAGCTTGTCGCTTTCCCTGAGTCTAGATCGTGGACCTTGCTTCAGGCGGCTGACACATGCGTCGAAGTCGATATGGCCTTTCTTACCGATTGCTGGCGCACCCAAGTGTATGAGTCGGCGGGTCCGGGAGAGGACGGTGCTACACAAAGTGGCGGGCTGTTCGGTAGTCGCTGGATGGAGCAACCCCTTCGCAATGACTAACCGTTGATATAAAACAAAAAAGAAGGGGCCGAAGATCATCACGCCACTAAAGGTTTCCATCGCTCCGGTCTTGGAAACCTTTTTCGCCGCCTTAAACGCCGGTCAGGAATAGCGCGCCGGCAAGATACGCCACCAGGTTGACGTTGACCTGGTCTGCCCAGCGGTTGCCAACCGCGACTTTGCCAACTCCCAGTTGATGCATTGCCATAACCACGGCGTTAGCTGCCGTAGCCGCTTACACCCTCTCCACCCTGCAGTCCTGGATGCCCAAGACGTTGCTCAAGGTGACTAGCCCCGGCGGCACCATAGGATTGGTGAGACCTTCCGGCTCTCCGGCTTCGTCTCCCCGCGCCGGCGCAATCACCCCCCAACAGTAGCTGGTATTTCCGTCGATCGTCATAAGTCCAACAGACCCGTTCCCTCAAGAAGGTGTGCACCGCGGCGCCTTTCAAATAGTTTGGACGCCATGGTGTTCTCGCGAGTTGATACAACGGCCCACACTGCATAGAGAGCCGGTCACGATTTTACGATTTCCTCAAAGGCAGGCTCCGGCATTCCCTGGCTCCAGGTCGGGTCCCGGAGCTCCAGCCTATTCCCGCTGGGATCGAAGAAATAAAGCTCCCGGCCCGTAAAGAATCCCTGGCCCCGGTAAATGAGATCGGCTATGGGAATCTTCCTTTCGTCGAACACCTTACACGCCTGCACGAAGGTCTCGGGGCTCACGGTGAAGGAATGGTGCACTCGATGGTCTCCGTCCGCCCCGATCTCTACCGGCTGCTCGCGCTCGCACAGCAGGATGTTGTGGTCGCCCACGTTGAAGCATGACATCACCGAGTTGCCCAGCCGGCCCATCGGTGTGAGCCCCAACAGGTCGCCGTAGAACGCCTCGGACTCTTCCAGGTTGTTCACGCCGATCGACCAGTGGGTGACGCCCTCGATCTTCAGTATACCCATGATGTCCCCCTTTTAGCTGACTTGATTTGCCAATTTTAGCGGCCTGCAACTTTAGCTTAACGACCCCAGCGCGATGGCCGAAGAGCACCGGGACGCAACGCCGGATGCGCCTAGCTGGGGTGCTTGCCGAACATCATCCAGCCACCGCTGCTGGGTGTGGTGAAAGCCGCAAGGGCCGTCTCGGCCCTTACCGTGACCTGCCGTGGCCCGGCGGAACCCCGAAGCTGTTGGATACTGTCGGTATACATGGCGGTACGGGTACGGCCGTTCCCCAGGTTTCCGCCGCTGGAGCTGAAGGGATGCGGTCCCTCGACCCTGATATCACCGGCGTAAAAGGCGAAAGCATCGCCTCGCTTCACTCCGTGCCACTGGAAAGCCTCCAGATAAAACTGGCTCATCGTCGCGTAGCCGTCGTAGGGGTTGAAGATGTCCACGTCCGAGGGCCCGAGCCCGGCTCCTTCATACATCCTCCGGGCGGCGCGGTCGGTCCATTCCTCTATCTCGTCCAAGTCTGGCTGGGTGGTGCGGTTGGGGAAGTTGTGCTGGGAATGGTTGAGCACGTAGACGGGGGGTTGCTTCATGTCCCGGGCGCGTTCGGCGGTGGTGAACAGGTAGGCCGCCGAAGCGTTGACCGGCCGGTCGCAATCCCACAGCCGAAGGGGATTCAGGATATACCGGGACGACACGTAATCCTCCACGGTAAGTTGGTCAATCCCGTTGGAGGCATTGAATCCCCATGGGGTCAAAAGTCCGTTCCGGTGCTGGTTGATCACGAATGGGGCCAGGTCGTCGTGGGTCCCCCCGTATTTGAGGCAGTACTGATTGTGGGGGAATATGTTGATGAAGTCGTTGCCTCCGTGGTTTCCCCAGGGGACCGTCCACTGGCGTGCACCCTTGGCGTAGTCCTCGGCGTTCTCTCCCCCGCGGCGATACCTGCCTTGCAGGTTGCCCGTGGGGTATATCACCAGACAGGTGGTGCAAAGCCCGTCGGCCACGGACTGAGCGGCAAGGCCCATCATCTCCCCTATGGCTGGTACGTTGGACGGGGTGTATTTGACGTTTGGCAACTCCATGGTTTTGACCAGCCACTCGGCGTTCACCAGAGTGAGACCCCATTCTGAGTCGTAGGGCGAGTCGAAGTAGGACCGTGGCGCCCAGTTGGACGAGGTGCCTCCAGCGCCGCCAGCTATGTGACTCTGGCAGCAGATGACCCCGTCGATCTGGTCTGGGGTTACGCCGGCATCCTCCATGGCGAGCTCGCAAGCCAGCATGGAGTAGGCGCCCAGGGTTTTATCCATGGATGTCTCGTCCCAGCGCCGGTCAACGGGGGAATGACCGAATCCGGCCACCGCCACCTTGCCCCGGTGATCCCAGACCCCCATCCCATCCTTATCTCTCCGCCACTGATACCGGTTTTGCGTAGTCATTGATCACCTATTCTCAAATACAAAAGTCGTCTTGGACCGACCGGCCGGCTAACCTATCACCTGCCATTCGTGGATGAGTTGGTCCGGCGCGACCTCCTCATAAATCACCTCAACAGCAGACCCCACCGGGACTTCGTAGGTTGGAATTCCCGGCAGGTTGGAGTAGAAATTAATGCTCGGGTCTTGGTCCAGGGTAATCAACGCCAAGATGTAGGGCTGATCAGGCATACGCCGGTTTAGCCTGCCATCCTCTATGACGATGTTGGTCGAGATGTGGCCCTTGCCCTCCACCTCTTTCCACCCCAGTTGCTCAGCGGAGCCACATTTCGCGCAGGTCTCACGCGGCGGGTACTGGAGCTTGTCGCAGGCGGCGCAGTTTTGCAACACCAACCGCTTCTGGTTCACAGCGTCCCAAAAAGGCTTGCTTAGCTCGTCGGCTACGGGGATTACCTTGGGCATATTTCCGCTCCATTCTCAAGGCCTTGTGTTATGTCATCTCTGACCGGCGGTGAAGTAGCCAACTCGGCCACCTTCCGTTGTGGGGAAATAGTACGTCGGAGCGGGCGGCTTGTCCACCGGGGCCGGCCGGCCGGCAGCCCCTGCCTCAGGCGCGGTCCGCCTCAAGCGCGGCAAAGAAATATTTAGTTACGCCGGTGGGATGGACGCCCGTAGGATTAACTCGCCGAAGAGGCTCAGGCTTGGCTGGCCCGCTGACGGGCGCGCTTGCCGCTGGTTAGCACCTGTTTACGCATGCGGAAGTTCTGGGGGGTAATCTCCACCAGTTCGTCGGTGGAGATGAAGTCCAAGGCATCCTCCAGGCTGAACCTGACCGTGGCGTTAAGGCGCTTGGTCACGTCGGCGGTGGAGGAGCGCATGTTGGTCAGCTTCTTTTCCTTGCACACGTTGATGGGAATATCCCCCTCCCTACGGTGCATGCCGACGATCATCCCCTCGTACACCACTGTTCCCGGGTCGATGAAGGTGTCTCCCCTTCCCTGGGCGTTGAGCAGCCCATAGGTGACGGCCACGCCGGGCTCGTGGGCCACCAGCACCCCCGTAGCAGTCGACTTCACCTCTCCCTTCATCGGCTCATACCCGATAAACACGCTGCTCTTGATACCGTTACCCCGGGTCGTGCGCAGGAAAAAGGAGGTGAAGCCGATCAGGCCCCGGGTGGGTATCCGGTACTCCATCGACACGTTTCCGGCGTCGTCATACTTCATGTCCGAAAGCCGGGCCAGGCGGCCGGACAGATACTCGGTCAAAGCGCCGACGTACTCCTCGCGGGTGCTGATGGTCAGCTGCTCGTAGGGCTCGTGCACCTGCCCGTCGATGACCTTGTTCACCGGCTCGGGCCGGGAGACTTGGAACTCGTATCCCTCACGGCGCATGGTTTCCACCAGGATGGACAGGTGCAGCTCGCCCCTCCCGGAAACCAGGAACACGTCGGTGGCGGATGTCGGTTCCACCCGGAGGCTGACGTTGGTCCGAAGCTCCCGCATCAGCCTTTCATGAAGCGCACGCGACGTGCAAAATGTCCCCTCTTTGCCCATGAGCGGCGAGGTGTTGGCGCCAAAGGTCATCTTGACCGTTGGCTCTTCTATCTCGATGGTAGGCAGGGCCTCGGCTTGGTCCACCGCCGCCACGGTATCTCCAATGGCCACGTTCTCGACACCGGTCAAGGCAACGATATCGCCGGCGACGGCTTCCTCGACCTCCACGCGCTCCAGGCCGCGAAACACGAACACCCTTTGCAGCTTGTGAGACGACACTTGGCCGTCCCGGCTCACCAGGGCCACTTGGTCGCCCAAACGGGCGGTCCCACGAAACAGACGGCCTATGGCCACCTGACCCAGGTAGTTGTCGTAGTCCAGGGCAGCCACCAGCAACTGGAGCGGCGCCTCCGGGTCACCAAGCGGCGCCGGGATAAACTCCAGTATGGCGTCAAAGAGGGCCTGCATGTCCTGCCGCGGGGTTGCCAGGTCCATGGTGGCATATCCGTACCGGGCCGAGGTGTACAAAATAGGAAAGTCCAGTTGCTCCGGCTCGGTGGCCAGCTCCAGGAACAGGTCCTGCACCATCTCGACCACCTCGGGGACCCTGGCTTCAGGCCGGTCGATCTTGTTGATAACGACCATGGGGGTGACGTTCTGGCGCAGGGCCTGCCGCAGCACGTAGGTGGTCTGGGGCATGGGCCCGTCAACAGCGTCCACCAGGAGCAGGCAACCGTCGGCCATGTTCATGATGCGCTCGACCTCGCCGCTGAAGTCGGCGTGGCCGGGGGTGTCGATGATGTTGATTTTCACGCCCTTGTAGGTGATGGAGGCGTTCTTGGCCAGGATCGTGATCCCTCTCTCGCGTTCCAGCGGGTTGGTGTCCATGATGAGTTCCCCAACCTGCTGGTTGGCGCGAAAGACACTGCTCTGCTTCAACAGGGCGTCCACCAAGGTGGTCTTGCCGTGGTCGACGTGGGCAATGATTGCCAGGTTCCGGATACCGGGGTTGCGGCGAGTTTCCATGCTGCTCCGTAAACGGGGTGTCCACCGTGCTGGGCGCAGGCCGGGAGCCATCACAAGCCATGACACATCCGGCGGCCTGCCCAGGGTGCATTCCGTACATACCATGATAGCATTTCGCTGGCATTTCCGCTGGCCCAGTGCCGGCCTTTAGGCCCTGTTTACGAATACCCGCGGCAGATAAATGCCCTTGCCCGGTTCCCCGACAATGGAGCTCGGCCTGTTCCTACAACCTAACGGACTACTAGATAGCCTCAATTACAGTCCCGATGTCCCTAGGCTTTTCATCACCACTCCCGAACGTGTCCTCGGCACCCTCGAAACCGTGTGGATCCGGCATCGGACGCCCATCCCCCATTCGACATTGGCCTAATGCCAACCAGAACTTGTGACTCCCAGAGGAAGCAGATATTGTAAAGGTTACTCAAAGAACGTGACCTACCGCTGTGGATAAAATTGGTCTGCGCAGCTTAGGTATTTTGCATTAAATACGAACCGGACTGGGACGAGCACTATGGATGAGCCATTAACTCCCATCGAGGTGTTTTTCGCATACTCGCACCAAGACGAGAAAC
>JADFFS010000178.1 GCA_022568195.1 Chloroflexota bacterium
TGGTGGCTTAGCAAGCATTCAATTTGACATCGGGCCCTAATTTCCGGTGATCGCCGGACGCCCCGGACGTTGGGTTAGCAGGCTCACCTGACGGCGTATAAATGCCCGTCGTCGCTGCCGAAATAAACCACTCCGTCGACCACCGCCGGTGAGGAGGATACCCGGTCCCCGGTTTCGAACCTCCACTTCTCTTGCCCGGTGGCGGCGTCCACAGCGTAGAGAAAACTGTCATAGCTCCCGAAGTAGACCGTGCCGTCGGCCACCGCCGGAGACGACTTTACTTTGCCCCCGGTCAGGAAACGCCACACCTCCCGCCCCGTGCCGGCGTCCACGGCGTAAAGGGTTCCATCGTGGCTCCCGGCGTACACTACCCCGTCATACACCGCCGGGGAGGAATGTACCGCGCTGCCTATGTTAAATCGCCATATCTCCCGGCCGTCCTGGGCGCTTACCGCATATAGATGGCCGTCGAAGCTGCCAAAGTGAACGACGCCGTTGGACACAGCAGGGGTAGTGGTGACCCAGCCCCGGGTCTGAAATCTCCACTTTTCCTTTCCTGTGCCGATATCCACCGCGTACAGCCGGCCGTCGTCGCTACCTATAAAGGCGACACCTCGGGAGACCGCGGCGGAGGACCACACTTTGTCGCCGGTCTTGAACCTCCACTTTTCTTCGCCAGTCGATACGTCGGCGGCGTAAAAAAATCCGTCCCAGCTACCGAACAACACTTTGCCATCGACCACCACCGGCGAGGACAGCACCGCGCTTCCTGTTTTGAACCTCCACTTCTGCACCCCCGTTTTGGCGTCCAATGCGAAGAGGGAATTGGCAACGGTGCCGAAGTAGACCCAGCCATCGACAACGGCCGGCGAAGACTGCACCGGACCCGGCTTGGCAAATTCGTCGGGGCGGCCCAGGAATCGCCACTTCTCCTGGCCGTTGTCCGCGTCCAGGGCGTAAAGGTAGTTGTCGTTACTGCCCAGGTAGACCATTCCACCGGAAACCGCGGGAGAAGATTGCACCGCGCCTGCCGGATAAGTCGAATACTTACGTAGATTTTCTGGGACTATGCCACCTTGGGTCACGAACTTCCACTTGAGCCCGTTGAGCCGGTCCACTCCCTGGGTATGGTACGCGCCGGTACGCTGGGGATCGGCCCTGAATCCGGCCCCGGAGAACTCGGGCTCCGCTGGAGCCTGGGTTTCCGTTGCCCCCGTTGCCACAGAAGTAACTCCCTCCGGTGTTGGGGCCGTCTCGGCGGGAGCGATGGGTTTGGTAACTACCGTGCCTGGCGGGGAAGATTCGATGACGGGGAGCAGCGTGGATGCGTTGGCCACTTCCAGTTGGGACCCAACGGCGACAGGGAACGAGGTGGCTGGCGGGGAGGGAGTGATCCTTGGGCTGGAGCACCCCACAAGCAAGAATGCGGCCGTGAACAGAAATATGGCGGCGATGGCTGGCGTCTTCATCAAGGACTCTCTTGATGGGATACGTCGCCAGTCAAGGACCAGGATTCATCAAACTCCATCTCCACGTGGGGAAATCGGGATTCCAGCAGCGGCAAGTGGCCGGTGGCCAAAATCGGAACCGGTAGCTCGCAAGCGATGGCTTCCACCTCCTTGGGGAACCCGGATGACCCAAACCCCCACAACTCGGGGCGGCCGACGTTTTTACCTTGGGCCAGCACCTTGAAGTCACCCAAGCCACCCGGCCGCACCAAGTCCATCATCGCCGTGCGGTTGGCCTGAATCTGACGTCGAGTCAACCCTTGTTGCAACACCCGTTCCTGATATATTTGGAGACCCAAGTTGCCCAGAAACCGGCTCTGGTTGGTCAATCCCAACACGTCCAGCCCTGCTTGCTCGCCCAACTCCTGCGCCGACGTGAAGTCCACTTGGGCGGTGATGTCCTGGCGGCCGATGCGCCGCAATGGGGAGTCGGTTTGGGTGTGCCTGAAGTAGGTGGTCAACGTGCCCCTAAGCCGCCGCTCCGCCGAGTAAAGCTCCTCGGCTTGATGGCCGTAGTCGATGGTCAAGACAAAACCGGCTTCCAACGCGCCAGCCACCTGCCGGGCCCAACTGTCGATGCCCAGATTGATTTCGGCGGTCTGCCCCTCTATCAACTCGACTCTCAGTGACTCCAGCCGGGCCACCAACATGGGCGTGGAAGGCGCCGCTGTGACGGTAGCCAATTCGCCGTCCCGCAAAGTGACGTACACCTCAAGTAACCGGCCGTCGACCTTGGTCACCTGGTGCACCGGGAAGGCGTCCAGCAACTCGTTGGACAGAAAGCATCCCCGGATTCCACGCAGGGGCAACCCTGCCGCCTCTGGTTGACCGGTGGAGGCTGGCCCAGATGCAATGATGGAGGCGGCGACCCGCCCGACAGCCGCTCCATTCCCAGTGAATACCTCTTGCTCCAAGCCGCTAGCCAGGTTGCGGTCCAGGCAGAGGTAACGCAGCGCCCGCCGAAATGCCTGGGGAAGATGGCAGGAGTAAGCAACCAGGTCTCGGCACAGTAACCCATTACCAGCACCTATCTCGACCACGGTGAAGGGATCGGGCTCGTCCAGCAATGACCACATTTGAAGTAGCTGGACCGCCAGCAGCGCGGCAAAGGCGGGGTGGGCTTGGGGACTGGTGTAATAATCTCCGGAAGCTTCTAGGGTACCTGGACTCAGATAATATCCGCCCTGGGGCCAGAACAGGGCCAGCTCCATGAACTCGGAAAAGGTGATGCGGCCCTGCTCCCCGATCCGGCGGCGAATTTCTGCTTCCGGGGACATGGTGCCATGTTATACCCAGGCAGGGCAATAGAAAAGGGAGCCTACCCGGCTCCCTTCGGAGGTCGTTGTTTTGAGGGCGAAAGCTAGGTCCGCTGCTCTATGGGCACGAACTCCAAGTCCATCTCTCCCGCATACTCCAAGAGGGGACGTATTAGCATGTTGTCGTCGTATTGCTCCATACATTGCAGTGTCCAGCCGGGAATACGGCCCAGGGCAAATATGGAGATAAAAAGGTCGTCGGGTATGTTCAGCAGGTAGTAAATCGACCCGGCGAAGAAGTCCACGTTGACGAAGATGCCCCGGGAACGGTAGGGCACCATCACCTCTTCTTCCACGTAGGTGAGGATCTTGAACCAATGGGGCTGGCCCACCTTGTCTCCCAAGGCTCGGGACCGGTCCCTGAGGTGGCGAGCTCGCGGGTCTTCGGCTTTGTACACACGGTGGCCAAAGCCCATGATACGTCCGCCGCTGTCCAAGATGTTGCGGCAATACTCGGCGGCATTTTCCGGCTGGCCGATTTCCAGGGCCATCTTCATGACCTCTTCGGCAGCGCCGCCGTGCCAGGGACCTTTGAGGACGCCGATTCCCGTGGTCACCGCCGAATGCAGGTCGGAAAGGGTGGAGGCAACCACCCTTGCGCCGAAGGCCGAGGCGTTTGCCCCGTGTTCGGCGTGGAGGATAAAGTCCACGTCCAGCAGCTTATTGGTCTCTTCGTCCGGCGCCTCGTTGAAAAGCATATAGAGGAAGTTGCCAGCGTGGTTCAAGTTGGGATCGGGAGCTACGGGCTCCAACCCTTGGCGCAGACGGTGGTGGGCGCCGACGATGGTGGGGCCCATGGCCGTCAAGCGGATGCCCTTGCGAATGGTGGCCTCCTCCGAGTTGTCGTTCACGTCGGGATCAAACGCCGCCAGCGCGGAGATCCCGGTGCGCAAAGCGTCCATGGGGTGGCTGGCCTTAACCAGGTCCAACACCTGGATGACCTCGTCGGGGATGCGCCGGTTGGCCCTCAGGGTATCGTCGAAATCTTGGAGTTGCTGCTGGGTGGGCAAGCTGCCATAAAATAGGAGATAGACCACCTCTTCAAACGTGGACTTTTCGGCCAGGTCGTGGATATTATAGCCACGATAGAGTAATTTTCCTTCCTGGCCGTCGATGAAGCTGGACTTGGTGGTGTCCAGGTACACATCTTTAAGCCCTTTGAAAATCTCGGGAGCCATGACCCATCCTCCTTGCGGGTGTCGGACCGGCTTGCCCCCCGCTTACAACCGGGTTAAAACTGGGACAAAGCCGGTTATTCAAATGCCAAAAAAATTGGCCAAAAAAATTCGTCAGCTTGCTCGCGGGACGTGGCCGATTTTAGCATTCACCTATAGGGGTGTCAAGCTAAACTGAGGCTGGGAGCCCCCCGCCAGCCCACCTCCAGGCCACCAACGGAAGCCGAGGAGCTTATGAAATACGGAGTTATATTACCCAACCTCGGGGCCTTGGCCCACCCCCATATTTTGACCTCCCTGGCCCATCGTGCCGAGGAGCTAGGATTCGACGGCGTTTTCGTCAGCGACCACGTTATTCTCCCCACCACTCCCGGCTCCCGCTACCCCTACCGTTCCGACGGCACCTTCCCATTGCGGCCCGACGAAAACATCCTGGAGCCGGTCACTACCCTTTCCTACCTGGCGGCAATAACTACCCGGGTCCACCTTGGATTCAGCGTTTTGGTCCTGCCTTACCGGCATCCGGTGCTGAATGCCAAGATGCTGGGGAACCTGGACGTGTTCTCCGGGGGAAGGCTGATCGTCGGTGTGGGCGTCGGCTGGATGGAGGAGGAGTTCGTGGCCTTGGGCGCGGACTACGCCCATCGGGGTCAAGTCACCGACGAGCACATCATGCTCATGCACAACCTGTGGAGCAGGGATGAGCCTGAGTTTGCCGGCGAGCATTACCAGCTTTCCGGAATGACCATGTACCCCAAGACCCACCAAAGGCCTCATCCACCGATCTGGACCGGAGGAATTTCCCCCAGCGCTTTGCGCCGGGCGGCCCGCTTGGGCGACGGTTGGCACGGGATACGCATGGGCCCCGAAGACATCGCCCGGGTCCGAGGCCAGATTCAGAACCTGCGTGGGGAATCCGACGAAGCCTTCCAGCGGTTCGACATTTCGTTGAGAGTCGGGCTGGACATCGTGCACTCGGACCTGCCTCGTTCCCGGCTGCCCATGCGGGGCTCTGCGGACCAGGTGACTAACGATATCCAGGCCTATCGCCAGGCCGGGCTGACCTACCTGGTCCTGGAGCCGCGAGCTCGGGATGCCGCCGAGTTCGTGGGGCAAATGGAGCGCTTAACTCGGGAGATTCTGCCTCAGGTGTAGCCACGCGGCGATAGCGACATTGCGGACGGGTGCCAGCCACGCCGGCCTCTAGCCTTGGTCCAGCGCCTCCGCTAGCTGAGGATTGAAGGCGGCCGGGTCGGTAATTGTCCGGGAAGTACGTCCGGCAACCTCAACCTCCGCTTGGGGCGCTGAGCCCTGTGGTTGGGCTCGAAACCGCAGGACCACGTCGCCACATCCGAGGCCGGTTAGCGCGGCTCGCGCCAAAGCGCGAACGGATTCATGGCCCGGCGGGCCAGCCACGGTCACCTTTACCGTCGAGCCCAACAGCCGGGCCAGCGCGTGGCCGAATCCGGCGGCGAACGCTCCGTACCGGCGGTGGGCGTTGGGGAAGGTCTCCAGGGCCCAAATGGCTTGTTCCTTGTGGGCCGGGTTGCCATCCAAGGCCGCCAGCCTCACGAAAAATGCGGCCACCCTGGCATTTTGAGGCAAAACTGTTATCGGGAACTGTAAGCTGGCCGGGCCCGTCTCGCTGATGTCGTAATACCCGCCCGAGGGATTCCGGTGGCGTCGAATCACCTGCTGGGCCAGCTCTTTGGCCTTCCGGAGGTAATCCGCTTCGTGTAACACGGCATAGGCGTCCAGCAGGGCGCCTCCCGTGGCCACCGAGTCTTCCAATAGACCGGCCACCTGGGCTTGTCCGTCCCAGTAGTGGTACATTCCGCCGCCGGTCGCTTGTAGCTTCTGCCACAGGGTTTCCAATACCTGCTTGGCCCGCTGCAGGCAGTCGTCCCGCCCCAGCACCCACCATGCTTCGAGATAGGCGGATACTGCTCTGGCATTGGCGTCGCAGTAGACGTACCGGTCGATGACCGGCGTCATGGCCGCACTTGCGGCCGTCTGTCCCGCGGGCGCAGAGTCCGCCTGCCGAACGTAGTCCTGGCAGCCAAAGAAAGCCCTGCTGGGCCCGTGATACAGCGTGGCGTCCAGATATTCGATAAGTCCTTCCGCCGCCTCTTTGTGGGCGGATTTCTCGGTCAGCAGAAACGCTCTAAGGTAGTTCCGCAGCAGAGCGGCCTGATCGTCCAGCAGCTTTTCCGGATGGGGCTCGCTCCAGTCCGCCTTGGAAGAATATCGAAAAAAACCACCGTCCTTGCTGTCGAAGGTGGGACTGAGCCGCATTTTGTCCAGGGTCGACTCCACGTGCTCCAGGAACGCTGCTTCTCCCGTGGTCTCGTACAGGTACAGGAGGAAATCGTTGGCCTCGGCGTGCAAGAACTTAAACTCGGCGCCGTAGCCACCGTTGACCCGGTCCGCCAAGCCTTCCACCATACCGGCGATCTCAGCGACGATGGCCGGTCCCAGGGGCGGTTTTTCTTCTTCCCCGGCGGAGTCAGCCGTATCGCCCATTGCTGACGCGGGGGAGCCCTGTACGGCGGCGTTGGCCTCTTGTTTGCCTTGTTGATGTAGGCTGACGACCTTGACCAGCAGGTCCACGAAGGCGTCGGGTTCCATGTAGTTGGCGCTGAAAATATGGTCACCGGCTGGAGTCAGGCAAGCAATGGTAGGCCAACCGTTCTGGTTGTAGCGCAGGTCCACGTCCGGGCGCTGGGATTCTTCCACCCGGATGGGCACGAAGAATGCGTTGAGCAGGGCGATGGCCTCATCGTTGGACAGGGAGGTCTCGTCCATGCGCTGGCAGAAGCCGCACCAGAAGGCCACCAGAAATAACAAGACCGGCTTGTTCTGCGACCGAGCCTCCTGGAACGCCTCGGGTCCCCATTCGCGCCACTTGACCAGGTGAGCCTTGTTCTCGCGCACCGAGAACCGGAACATTAAGGGGTGCCGGCCTCCCTGGCCAGGGTGTCAAGAGCCTCCTGAACGATCTTACGCCGAAGGTCTTTTTCCTCCTGGGGCGGCAGTTCGGCGTCTCCCAGAACGTGGACGATTCCGTGGCCTTGGACAATGCGGTTGGAACCCACCATCTTGGCTATGGGCACCACCGAGGTAACCTGGCACACCGGGATACCCGCCTTCTCCAGTTCGGTCGCGATCGCAGCGCCGCTGCGAGTGCTGGTCCCTCAAGCCGAGGTGAGAATCACCGCGTCCACACCGGAGTCCTTGAGCTCTTGAGCGATCTCAC
>JADFFS010000179.1 GCA_022568195.1 Chloroflexota bacterium
GACGAACTGGGAGTCGACCCTGCCCAGGTACGTGTGTTCCACGGTGATACGTCTATAGTGCCGGAGGGCGAGGGAACCAGCGCCAGCCGGGGGCTGATCGTCGGTGGTTCCGCCCTGTATTCCGTGCTCCAGGATGCCCGCCAAAAGCTAATGCTAGTTGCTTCCCATTTGCTGTCTTGCCCGGTTGACGACGTTCGGTGGGAAGCAGGCAGGTTCTACAGCCGCCACACGCCCAACCAGGGGATGGCCCTGGAACAGGTGACTGCCGCAGCCTACGACGGCGAGGTGTTGCCCGTGGGAATGGATACCGGCCTCGACTTCCACGGGACATATTCCCTGCCGGGGACACCCTTCTCTTTCGCGGCTCACGTGGTGGTGGTGGAAGTGAACCGGGACAGCGGCCACGTAAACATCCTTCGCTACGTGGGGGTCCACGACTGCGGCCGCATCGTCAATCCAATGCTGGTGGACGGTCAGATCCATGGCGGAATAGCCCAGGGAATCGGCCAGGCTTTGACGGAAGGCATGGTTTACAGCGACGACGGCCAGCCGTTGAACGGAAGCCTCCTGGACTACGCTGTACCCAGGGCAAGCCTCATACCCGACCTGCTGCTGGACAATGTGGATACCCCTTCTCCCACCAACCCCCTGGGCGCCAAGGGCGTGGGCTCGGTTTCCACCGTTCCTTCACCCGTGGCCGTCGCCAACGCCGTCCTCGACGCTCTTTCGGGCGTGGGCGTCCGCCACATGGACACCCCGTTGACTCCGGAGAAGATTTGGAGCGCCATTCACGATGCGCAGGGATCCAAGGGCTAGTCTTGGATGATTGAAGTTCGGGACAGCGTGTTTATCCAGCGGCTTCTTCAAGCTGGCCGAGCCGCTTCTTGCCCGGTTGGTTCAGCGTTCGGTCACCAAGGACTACGCCAACTTGAAACGGTTGCTGGAGGCAGACGATGGCCATCGAGTTTGATTGGGCTGAGGTCGGAAATACGTCGACGACCATAGTCCCAGGTTAGTCCGGCAGGACCGCGATGGCCTCGATCTCGATCTTGATGTCGGGGGTGCCCAAGGCGGCCACCTGGACCTGGGTGCTGGCCGGAAATCCGTCGGCGAAGTATTTTCGGCGCACCTCGCCACTGGCCGGCGCCTCACGCATGTCGGTCACGAAGGTGGTGATCTTGACCACGTTGGCCAAGGAGCCTCCATTGGCTTCCAGAATGCCCTGGAACTTCTGCAGTATCACCTCGGTCTGGGCGGCGATGTCCCCGGTTTCGGCCGGTGTCCCCCGGGCAGTGCTGCCGGCGATGAACAGCATGTTGCCCCAGCGTACCGAATGGTGAAAGGCCCCTGCCGGTTGGGGATACTCGGGGTAGTCGCGGCGGATGATTTCCATGGTGTCTCTCCTTCTGCCTTTGTGTTTCGTGATGTTGCAAATCCCCTTTCGTGCCCCTTTGTTAAAGGGGGATACAGGGGGATTTCGTCCACCTTCTAGCGCCAACCAAATGTGCTGTTGCCCTCGTCGATGTAGGTAGTGTCGCCTACCCGGGAAATCGCGATCTGTTGGCGGTACACCTTGTCCCCAAGTCTCCGCTCGGTGTTGTGCACCTCTCTGGACCAGTCGACGTCTGCTGGGTCGGGGCCATTGACCAGTGCCTCCTCCAGCACGCGCCCCTCCATTCCCTCGCCGGCGGGTATTCCCAGAATCCGCAGCACCGTGGGCGCCAGGTCAATGTTTCCCGAGGGAGCGTCGACTTGTAGGCCTTGTTTGAAGCTGGGACCCCGGGCGAACATGACGTTCCTTAGCTCGTACTTGCTCATCGACCCGTGCTGGCCCTGCCCCGGCCTGCCTCCCGTGGAATACACGTAGCCACGGTACCCGGCGTCGTTGGGGGTGGAGTTCCAGCGAAAGGACATGGTCAGGTCGGGGCCCCGGACGCCCTCGTTGCCCACCAGCGCGGCAGGAAGCGTGCCTTCGATGTCGGACACCGAGCTGGACGCTGTGAGTGTGCCGCACCAGGGCTGCTCCATCAGCCACGCCGCCAACCGCTGGGCGGTTTCCCGGTCGCCTTCCCCGGCGTAGAACAGCACCGAGCCGCCATTGTGGGCGACCACCACCCCGCCGGCCTGGCCGTTGGACGGATACCCCGCTTCCGCAACCAACTCCCGGACATTCACGGTCTCGCGTATGGTGGAGTAACCGTGGTCGGACAACACAATCACGTCGGTATCGCCGGAACGCCCGGATTCCTCCAACCACTTCAACAATCGCCCGAACTGGGCGTCGGCCTCCGTCACTGCGGCGTTGGATAGGTCCGAGCCTACGCCTGCGTCGTGCTGAGACTTGTCCGGCTCCGACGACCAGATCAGTGATACCGCAGGGTTCCTTTCGGGCAGCACGTACTCGGTCATGATCCGCACTGCTTGGGCCATCCGGGCAGTGTTGGGGCGGGCCTCCTCGGGCCAGGGACCGAACCTGCCGATGATCTCCTCGTTCAGGCCGTTGGGCAGGGTGAACTCGGGATGAATGGTGGCGCCGCCGCACCGTTCGGCGTTGGGGTTATGCAGGTATGCGTTGCCGCTGGTACCGACGCCAACGGCCACATACTCGTGGCCGTGTTGGGACAGAATCTCAGCCAGGGTGGGCGCCAGAAGTACCGGGATTTGCTGGCGGGCAATCTGGGCAAGCTGGGGTTCCATGGCCGGTATCGCCTGGTGGGGATCGAATTCCCGAATGACCAGCGTGTTGGCGGCCAGGCCGTGTCCTCCGGGATTGCGCCCGGTGACCATGCTGGAGGCGTTGGCCCTGGTCACCGTTGGAAACACCGGGTGGTGATTGGCAAAGGTGACACCTTCGTTGGCCAGCGACGCCAGGTTGGGCATCAGGACGGAATTTACCTGGGCGGGTTGAAGGCCGTCGAACACGGCTATGAGCACTGACGGCATAGCGACCTCGGCTTGTTTTACTTCTATCACCCGTACCGGTACCATCGGTGACGGGGACGGCTCATTATAACAACCGCGTTGCCTGTTTACTTCCCGCTCAACATTTGTTGATTGGCTGGTCCCTCGCTACTCCCAGGGCGCCGAATCTCGGTCCGGGGTTGCAGCATCTTAACACTGGATGCAACGAACCCGGTACCCGCTACCATAATTGGAGGAACAATCGTGCTTGATGCCAAAATTACCGTATACGGAGCGCCCTGGTGCCCCGATTGCCGGCGGTCCAAGCAGTTCTTAGGTGAGCAGCGTATCCCGTTCAATTGGGTGGATATCGACCAAGACCAGGAAGGCCGGGAGTACGTGCAGCGGGCCAACGAAGGCCGCCAGATAATCCCTACCATAGTCTTTGAGGATGGGTCCATCCTGGTGGAGCCTTCCAACGCCGATCTGGCCGCCAAGTTGGGCATCAGCCCCAAGGCCAAACGGGAGTATTATGACCTGATCGTGGTGGGGGGCGGCCCCGCCGGATTGACCGCGGCCCTGTACGCTGCCCGCGAGGGTATAGAGACCCTGATTATCGAGCGCAGCGGTTTGGGCGGTCAGGCGGGAACCACCGAGATGATCGAAAACTACCCGGGGTTCGTCGATGGGATTGGCGGCCCGGCCCTGGCCGACGCCATGGGGGCCCAAGCGGTGCGATTTGGCGTGGAGATACTTCCCGCCCAATCTGTAACCCGCCTGGAGGTCCAAGATGATTACAAAATGATCCGGACCGAGGCGGGCGATGAGTATTGCGCCAAAGCTGTGCTCTTGACCACCGGCAGCAGATACCGCCGGCTCAACGTCCCGGGGGAAGAGGACCTGATTGGCGCGGGTATCCACTTCTGCGCCACCTGCGATGGTCCCTTCTACAAAGGTCAGGACGTTGTGGTGGTTGGCGGTGGCAACAGCGGGGTCGAAGAAGGGCTATTTCTGACCAAGTTCGCCAACAAGGTCACCGTCCTGGAGATGCGGGACCGTCTGGGCGCCAGCCAGATACTTCGGGAGAAGGCGGACAGCCACCCTCAGATGGAGATCAGGCTGAACACCATCGTGGAGGAGTTCCGGGGCAACGGTAAGCTAAGCTCGGTGGTGGTCAAAGCTACCGACACCGGCGAAACCGAGGAGTTGACGCCCGGAGCGGTCTTTATCTTCATCGGTCTGGACCCCAACACCGCCTTCCTGAAGGATACTCTGGACCTGAACCAGTGGGGCTCCATCGAGACCAGCCAGACTATGGAAACCAGCATTCCGGGCATCTTTGCCGCGGGCGATGTCCGTGCCGGCAGCACCAAGCAGGTTGCCAGCGCCGTTGGCGAAGGCGCCGCCGCCGCCCTTATGATCCGCCAATACCTGGAAAAGACCGAGGGCAGCCGGGGCTACAAGGGCGACGCCTAGTTTCCAAAAAACCGACATGACAGCCTTTCTTCAGGAAGGGGCCTTGCCCCGAAAGGATCATCCTCGCGTGGCTCACCTGGGGGAGACCCTTCGCCCCGTAATGATCGAGGCTCAGGGTGACACGCTGGGGGCGTTTTTCAGAAAAAGCGTCAGGAAGCGCGATGTAAAGAACCTTCAGCCTTCGCCTGGATTGGTGTATGTTAAGGCCTGGTGTTTGGTAAGAACACAGCGATAGACAGGCAGTCCCGGCGAAACCGTCATGTGAGAAGGAGCCCCAGATGCCAGACCAGAAGCTCGACGACCTGTGCATCAACACCATCCGATTCCTCTCGATAGATGCCGTGCAACAGGCCAACTCTGGCCACCCCGGTGCTCCCATGGGCGCCGCTCCCATGGCTTACGTTTTGTGGGACAGATTCCTCAAGCATAATCCCACCGATCCCCAGTGGCCCGACCGCGACCGCTTCATCCTTTCGGCTGGACACGCCTCCGCGCTCTTGTATTCCCTGCTGCACCTGACGGGCTACGACCTTCCCTTGGATGAGTTGAAGCGCTTCCGGCAGTTGGGCAGCAAAACCCCAGGCCACCCGGAGTACGGCCTGGCCCCCGGCGTCGAGGTAACCACGGGACCCCTGGGTCAAGGATTTGCCAACGGGGTGGGGATGGCCATTGCCGAGCGGTGGCTGGCCCACCACTTCAACCGCCCTGGCCACGAGATTATCGACCATTACGTCTATGCCCTCGTTTCGGACGGCGATCTTCAAGAAGGAGTGGCTTCCGAAGCAGCCTCCCTGGCCGGTACACTGCGACTGGGCAAGCTGATCTACTTCTACGACGACAACGGCATCTCCATCGAAGGTAACACGGATATCTCGTTCACGGAGAACGTAGCCCAGCGATTTCAGGCCTATGGTTGGCACACCGTCGGATCGATTGACGGGAGAGACCTGGAGGCGGTGGACTCAGCCATCCGGGAGGCCCAGGCAGAGGACACCCGCCCCAGTCTGATCGTCTGCCGCACCGTGATCGGGTATGGTAGCCCGAATAAGGCCGGTACGGGCGAGGTCCACGGCGCTGCTCTGGGCGTGGAAGAGGTGCAGCTAACCAGAGAGCAATTGGGATGGGATTACCAGGAGCCCTTCACACTCCCTCAAGAGGCCCTGGCCCATTTCCGTCAGGCTCTTGAGCGGGGCAAGAAGCGTCAGGAAGCCTGGCAGACCAGATTGGAAGCTTACCGAAGTGCCTACCCGGCGGAGGCCGCCCAACTGGAGGAAGCCTGGCAGGGGGACCCGCCCCAGGGCTGGGACCAGGGCCTGGCTGAGCTCTTCAGCGCCGGCGACCGGCCGGTGGCAACTCGCGTTGCTTCCGGCCGGGTGATGAACGTCATCTCGGAGCAAGTGCCCTTTTTCGCCGGCGGCTCGGCGGACCTGGCCCCTTCCACCATGACCATTCTGAATAACCGGGAACACTTTAGCTCCGAGGAGTACCGCGGCAACAACTTTCACTTCGGCGTCCGCGAACACGCCATGGGAGCGGTGGCCAACGGAATGGCTGTACACGGCGGCATGATTCCGTACACCGCTACGTTCCTCATCTTCTCCGACTACATGCGTCCCCCGATTCGCTTGGCCGCCATCATGGGGCTGAGGGTGGCCTTCGTGTTCACCCACGACTCCATCGGACTGGGAGAAGACGGGCCGACCCACCAGCCCATCGAGCAGCTTTTGGCCCTTCGGGCTATACCCAACATCGTTGTGTTGCGTCCCGCCGACGCGACCGAGACGGTGCAGGCTTGGAAGGCGGCCCTGGAGCGCCGGGCAGGTCCAACGGTGCTAGTGCTAGGGCGCCAGAGTCTGCCGGTACTGGACCGGACTGAATATGCAGACGCCGCCGGCGTCCTGAAAGGTGGCTACGTGCTGTGGCAGGCGTCGGACCAGCCCGACGTTATCCTCATCGGCACCGGCTCCGAGGTTCACATAGCGCTGGACGCGGGCAAGCTGCTCCAAGAGCAGGGAATCATGGCCAGGGTGGTGTCGATGCCGTCTTGGGAGCTGTTTGACTCCCAGTCTGGGGAATACCGGGAGAGCGTGCTGCCGGCGAAGTTGCGTGCCCGGGTATCCATCGAGGCGGGGACTCCCCTGGGTTGGGAAAGGTACGTGGGCACTGACGGGGTGGCCATCGGCCTGTCCCATTTTGGCGCGTCGGCCCCGGCCGCGGACCTGTACCAGCACTTCGGCCTCACGGCCGAGCGTGTAGCCCAAGAGGCGGAACGCCAGGTGGCTCGCGACGGGTCTTGACTGGATTGCCGCCCGAGCAGGGATTCTCGTAGGAGGACGGCCATGCCAAATCCCGTTCAGGAAGTTCAACGGTTGGGCCAATCAATCTGGTACGACAACATTCGCCGTGGCTTGATCAAATCGGGAGAGCTTCAATCCCTGATCGACCTGGGCGTCACCGGGGTCACTTCCAATCCCACCATTTTCGAGAAAGCCATCGCCGGCAGCACCGACTACGACGAGACGCTGCTGGAGTTGGCCAAATGCAACAAGAGCACTCAAGAGTTGTTCGAAGCCTTTGCTATCGAAGACATTCGTGCTGCCGCGGACCTGCTGCGGCCCATATACGACCGCACCGGAGGAGACGACGGCTACGCCTCGCTGGAGGTGAGCCCGACTCTGGCCCATGACACCGAGGGCACGATAGCGGAGGCCGAGCGGCTGTTCGCCGCCCTCGACCGCCCGAACGTAATGGTCAAAGTGCCCGCCACGCCCGAAGGCATACCCGCTATCCGGAGCCTTATTGGCCGAGGCATCAACGTAAACGTTACCCTGATCTTTTCGCGGGATGCCTATCGGCGGGTAGCGGATGCCTAC
>JADFFS010000180.1 GCA_022568195.1 Chloroflexota bacterium
CAGAAACACCACCGGCGCCGAGTTTTTCATCCCTCCTTCAACGGTCAAGTTGGTAAACGCCAGGCCGAAGATGGCCCAGCCGTAGTGCCGCTTGTTCAGGAGGTTGCTTATGCGTCGATGAATCAAGGGCAGGGACCCTTCGTTAGAATATCGGGAGGGCTGAGGAACCGTTGCCTTGTTATGTGGACGTGATCCGTGGTTGGCGGGTGCCACAGGGCAAAGCGCAGGGATTATACAACACCGCTGGTTTTGGGCCTCAGATTCTTGATGTCCAGCGGCAACGGCCGCCCAACCGGCTGGCGCCTATTTCTACCAATGCGGCTCGCACCTGTGCTAATGTGATGTTTTCAAGGCTGCCTCGGACTTTTACCATGTCATTCCGGCCGCAGGGAGGAATCTGGGGATGGGTGGACCGGCCTGACCCCACCCCGATTATATCCGGGTCGTCGCTTCGCTTCTCGGAATGACAGGTAGTCAAAACCGGTCGATCCTTCACAATCAACTCGAAGCTGTATTAGGAGGGGAAAAATGCCGGCTAGAACAGGCGCCCAATACATCGCTGGCCTCAAGGAGCAAGCGACGAAGGTGTTTATCCATGGAGAGCAGGTTGAGGATGTAACCAGCCATCCCGCCCTGCGCAACGGGGTGAACACCCTGGCCGGTCTTTACGACATGCAGCACGACCCCAAGCTGAAAGACCAGATGACCTATGTCTCGCCCGACACCGGCCAACGGGTCGGATTGTCCTTCATCACGCCCAAAACCAAGGAAGACCTGGAGCAGCGCCACACCATGATGGCCAATTGGGCCAAGGTGACCTGCGGGATGATGGGCCGCACGCCCGACTTCATGAACGTGACCATGATGGCCATGGCCTCGGCCGGGGACTACTTCGCCCAGAACCGTCCCGAGTTCAAGAAGAACATCCAGGACTACTTCACCTACATACGGGAAAACGACCTGGTCCTGACCCACACTTTGGTCAATCTGCAACGGAGCCGCGCTCCCCTGGCCACCCTGCTGGAAGACCAGACCGACGTTGCCCTATCCGTGGTGAAGGAGACCGACGCTGGAGTCGTGGTGCGCGGTCCCAGGCTGCTGGCTACCTTGGGTCCCTTGGCCGACGAGATCGCCGTCTACCCCGCCAGGAACCATCGGCTGCCCGCCGACGCCCAGGAAAAATACTCCTTCGCCTTTGCCATTCCGTGCAACACCCCGGGCCTCAAGTTCCTTTGCCGGGAGAGCTTCGATTTGGGCCGGTCCCACTTTGACCATCCGTTGGCCTCCCGCTTCGAGGAAATGGACGCCATCGTCTTCTTCGACGATGTGCTGGTGCCCTGGGAGCGGGTATTCCTGTTGGGCGACGTGGAGCTGTGCAACGGGGTGTCGGAAAAGACCAACCGCAACATTCACTCGGGCCATCAGGTGGTGACCAAGCAGGTGGTCAAGTGCGAGTTCGTCCTGGGCTTGGCCAACATGATGGTCGAAACCCTGGGTTCGGGACAGATTCCTCAGGTCCAGCAAATGATCGCCGAGGTCATCGAAAACTTGGAGGTCATGAAGGCCTGCCTCCGTGCGTCGGAAGCGGATGCTGCATTGGACCAGTGGGGCGTCATGTGCCCTTCCCAGATGCCCCTGCGGGTAGCCCGCAACATGTTCATTCGCATGTATCCAAGAATGGCGGAGATTCTGCATCTGCTGGGCTCCAGCAGCCTGATGGCCCTACCCACCGAGGCGGACCTGAGCGGGCCGTTGGCCAAGGACATCGAGCAGTATCTGGACACCGACACCGCATCGGCGGAAGAGCGGATTCGGTTGTTCCGCCTGGCTTGGGACACCTGCTGTAGCGCCTTCGCTTCCCGGCAGGTTTTGTACGAGCGGTACTTCGGGGGCGACAGCCTGCGCAACGCCATAATTCTTTACGGCCTCTACGACAAGCAGCCGATGACCCAGTGGGTGCGGGAATTCGTGGACCAAGAGTAAGGGCACGGCCCCGATGCAATCGGGGTGCCCCTACGTCATCGATATGTCCTGGCCATCATCGGAGAATACCGCTCGCCTGAGCCTCTGGAAGGGCGGGGGCCGGCCGCATCCGATGTGTCTGGAAGAGGTCTTAGCTACGGTGCTTCTAAACGTGGTGGATCAGTTCAATGAGATTGCCGTCCGGGTCTCGGATATAGGCGTAGCTGTGTCCATCGTAGTCTCGAACCCCCGGCTGGCGCCCGCCGTCGAAGGGCACCTGTATCGCGGCTAGGTGGGCCATCATCCCTTCCCAGTCCGGAATCTCCACAGCGAAATGGTTGGTCTGCAGGAACGTGGGGTTCTGAGTATCGTGGCAGTGAATCTCCGACGCTCCTAATTGAAGCTCCAGTTGCCTGGGGTGCTCTTTGACCTCGGCGTCGAAGACCTTCTGATACCATTCTCGTGTTCTTTCCCGGTCACTGGTAGGGACATTTATATGGTGGATGGCGCTAACTCTGGACATGGCTATTCGCTCCTGTTGTTTTAGGTGCCCTTAAGGCGGCCCCGTTGGAATCGGGACCGGGGCGAAGGAGATCGCGGTTACCGGGCGTCCAAGTGGAAAAACTCCACCACGTTGGACACCAGCATTTTATGTTTGTCGTCCTCGGGGACGCCTTCGAAAATCCGGTCGACAACCGCCCTCGAGTCGGGCCAGTCGGACTCCTGATGGGGAAAGTCAGTGGCCCAAATCAACCGGTCGACACCCACGTGGTGGCGCAACTCGACACCGATGGGGTCATCCAGAAAACCCCAGTAAAAGTGCTCCCGGATATATTCGCTGGGCAGACCCTTGAGGGGCTTGAAGCCCAGCAGTTCCTCGGCCCACCAATGGTGACGCTCGTAGCGCAGGTCCGCCATGTGGAGGAAGAATGGCAGCCATCCGGCGTGGGTCTCGGCGATGTAAACCCGCAGGTTGGGGAAGCGGTCGAACAGGCCGTCCAGCACCATCTGCACGGCGTTCAATCCTCCCACCCGGTGGAACCGGGAAACCTGCTCGGCCAAACCGATGGCACCAAGCTTCTTCATGGTTTCTGGGTCCTCTCGCGGGTACTTGAGCAGTGGCCCGGAGCGCTCTCCCAGCCGGTTTAGCTCGATGTGGATGGTGACCGGCATGGCCAGGTCTTGCGCGGCAGCCCAGAACCGGTCGTCTTCGGGGGTTGGATAACCCTTGTTGTTGGGGAACGCGCTGAGCAAGACGCCCTTGTACCCCTGGTTGGCGCAGTGTTGCATCTCCGCCACCGCGTCGTCCACCTTGGTCATGGGAATGATGCCCAGACCGATTAGCCGGTCGGGCGCCTCTGCACAATACTCCTCGGCCAGCCAGTCATTGTATCCGCGAACAACCGATAGGTAGGCCTCGTTGTCGGGAATGTTGCGCCACAGCCAGGGACCGCCCACCTGGCAGGGATAGAGCACCTCCGCGTCGATGCCGTCCCGGTCTTGCTCCTCAACCCGCTGCCTCGGGGAGCCCGTGCCTGGGGTGCCTTCGTAGGTCTGGCCGAAGGGACGCCAATGGTCCCGGCCCTTGCCGCCATACAGGTCCGAGGGCACTTCCCGTGCCGCCGAACCCTCTATGACCCAAGCGTCCCCGCCGGTGGCCGTCTTTATCAGTCGAGGCGCCCGTTCCCGGAATTTCTCCGGTATGCGGTGGACCCATCGGTTGGCGTCAACCTCCAAGTGGGAGTCCCCGGAGATACAACGATACTCTCTCGCCGCCATGCTTCCCTCCACTATTGGATAACGTTAAATCTGGAGAGCTTTTGGGCTTAAAGAGTAAAGGCAGTGGCCGCCATTTGCAAGACGGCGAATTAGGCTCAGTTAGCGCCTCAAATTACCAGTCCCGTCCCTGTTTCTTTGTTTGACATTTATCTTACTCGGTGATAGAAACGTGCTGCGTCTTCCACACCTGGTAACGTACCGGTGTCTGGCTGTTTTCAAGCTCTGTAACGGACCTGCACGGCCCCGGCAGCCGAAGGCCGGATGCATGAATTAAAGGGCTCCAGGGAACGCTTTGGCCGCCAAGGCCGCAGCTGACTATCGACAATGGAGGTAGAACATGGCGCTGCGAATCACCATGGCTTTTTCCGACAACCCTCGCGTGCAACCGTTGAGGGACGGCACGGTCAAGCCGGAAAATATCGACCTGGATATGCTAACCGTACCGCCCAGCGACCTCTTTTACCGGAACCTGGCCTACGACGAGTTCGACGCCTCTGAAATGTCCATTTCCGAGACCCTGCTGGCCATGGAACGCAGCGACGGCACTAAATGGGACTGGTCGGCGCTGCCTGCCTATCTGAGCCGGGGCCATGTCTGGCCCAGTCTTTATGTCAACACCGCCTCGGGAGTCGAAAGCCTGGGTGACATCAAAGGAAAGCGCATCGGCGTCCCGGACTACGACATGACCGCCGCCCTGTGGTTCAGGGCCACTTTGAAAGACCTCCACGGCATCGAAGCCAGCGACAACGTCTGGTACAACGGGCGAACCAAGGAGTTCAGCCACGGCGGCGCCCTGGGCCTGGACGACTCGGGGCCCAGGGGAGTGGAACACCACTGGCTTACCGCGGACCAGACCCTGGACGTGATGCTGGACCGGGGGGAATTGGACGTGGTAACGGCCATCAGGCCCGGCCGGGTCACGGCGGGAGACACCACCGTGATCGACCGCTACGGGGGCACCCCGTTGAACGACAACCCCAGGATACGCAAGCTGTTGGAAGACAATGGTAAAAGCGTGGTCTACGAGTATTACACCAAAACCGGGTTTTATCACTGCAACCACCACGTGATCGTACAGAACCGTATTTTGCGAGAACATCCCTGGGTGGCCCTGGAGCTTTTCAACGCGTTGCAGCGGTCCAAAGAGGTTGCTTACGAGCGGGCCCGTAGCCACCAATCCACCTACCTGTACTTTCCGGGCTCCGACTTCCGAGATCAGGCTTCGGTGCTGGGAGATGACCCTTATCCCATAGGGATTCGGGCCATGGGGCCCAATGTGCAGAGGGCCATTCAGGCTTCCTTTGAACAAGGCTTGATCAGCAAGCTTATGAGCCTGGAGGACGTCTACTTCCGGACGACCATGGATACCTGAGCCCGCAGCTAGTCTCCGCGTAAATCGCCGGTGCCGCATTGCGGTGTATCAGTTTCCACCGCTAGGGTATGGAGAGCCTGGTATTACAAAACCCTACCGAGGAGACTGGACGCCACACGCTGGACATACCCGTAGGGGCTGGCTCAGAAGCAGTTTACCTGTGGAACGTGGGCACGGGTGAATTGCCGGAGAGCGCTCGGTTCCCCGAAGTAACCAAAGAATCCCATTTGCTGTTAGAGGACGCCGCTATTAGCGACGATGGCAGTAGTTTTGCTGCTGTTGCGGGTTTCATTGTCAACCTTTGGGATGGTGAGGCATCCGAATGGGCCGTCTGGGGGGCAAGTAGATTTTTGAGACAAGTTGTGTTTGGTCCCAGTGGGCGATTGTTGGCAACTGTACCCATCGGGGAAAGAGAATTTTCGAGGGACAACGAGCTGTTGCTTTGAAACATAAACACTTAAGAATTAGTAGCGACTCTTCTTATTAATGAAATCTACTTCATCCGGTTTAGCCCAGATGGTCGTTATATCGGAGGCATCGGACTTGGTGACCCAGTGGTTCGGGTGTGGGGTGTGCCGTGACGAGGCAAGTGCTTGCGGATAGGGCTATCGCACCAGGTACGGAATAACGCTGGCACTGGCTGGACGAGGGCTATTTCTCCCGGTGGCTTCCTCAGCGGGCAAGAGAGCGGAGCGGTTCAAAGACTGGGTAAGGCCAGGTCCTCCGACAGCGACCGATTTCGATTCCATCGTAGACAGTATCAACTCGATAGGGGAGAAAGCTGGAATCAATATCTACTTGGCTAAAAGCCCTGATCAGGTTACGGTTGAGAAATGGCACCATTGGCCCGACTGAGTTGGCGAAGCGGATTTAGCACCACTCATGCCTACTGAACCAGTGATGCGTTGATTACTATGTCGATTGGGATGACCACCCAGGGGAGCTCAGCAATGGGGTTTCTATTCGGAGGTCACGGCAGCCTTTCACAGCCCGCCTGCCCTTAATCTTTATTAGCGCTGCGGCCAACAACGGGGTCGATCCCAAGCCTCAATCTATTTTTGCAGCCTCCCCATAGCATTCCCCGGTTGCAGACCCATGTTGACAAAGCGTTGGCCCCCAGCACCCGTGCGCAGTTACCCGGTGTGCCTAGCCCACCCCCCACGCTATCGCGTTGCGTAGCAGCTGTATGTAGGCGTCCGATTCCCAGGTAGCGCGGAGCACCGCTGGCCCGACGCCGGACGCCTCGAGGCTGGGATCAACTGTGGGCCGGCTTTGGCTCGCGGGCGAATGGCAGTGACCAAGCGCAATATAGGTCACGCCGCCTTTGCCAATGTTGCGGGTGAACCCAAGCGCCCGCGTCTTGCCATCCGGCTGGAGCGCGGTGTCCTCGTCGTACACGAAACCGGTGCCGGGCGGTGAGTCATCGGGGCCCAGCTCGGCGGTGAGCAGCAACTGCGTCTCAGAAGGGTGCTGGATCTCAATCATGTAGGGCTCGTCTATCGTCTCGAACGACTCCGGGATGTCCCTGGTCAGCGGGTGGCCGGGGTCAACAACGTCGACCCGGAACTTGCGTATCGGTGGGTGGCTGATGAAGAAGCCACCGAGTGTGTCGTGGTGGCTGGTCTTGACCATCCGCCGTCTTCTCCCGTCTCCCACCCGCGTTGCCTTGCCACCACTCGTGCCGTGCAAACCCAGCCAGTGACCGCCATCGTCAAGCCACCGGCGCACGATCTGGTTCTGGTCGTCGTCGAGGTACGGCCCGGCGACATAGGTAATCAGCATTTGAGTTCCGGGTAGCCAGCGATGAATGTCGCTGAAGTCGTTTCCTACTGTGGCGAGCAGGCCCTGGTCTGCGAGCAGTCCCAGCAGCCTGAGCCGCGCGTAGTCCATATCGTGCCCGCCCAGCGCTCCGGGCGGGTAGCCACCAGCGATGACGTGAACACGGCCCGACATGATTGTGGTCATCAAAACCTCCCTCAGGCTGAATATTCTACCGCACCAAGGCGTCTGCCATCCGCTCCAACTGCTCACCCATCTCCTCTTCGGTTT
>JADFFS010000181.1 GCA_022568195.1 Chloroflexota bacterium
AAAGGCCTGTTGCTCGATGAGCATCTCGTTGGGCTTGAAACGCCGCAGGATGATGGGCCCGTCCGAGTTGTGGAAGTCCCCGCCGCCGAAGTCGGTATCCGCCTCGATCATCCGGAAATATTGGAGCAGGTTCTGAAAGCTCCACTGGTCGTTGCCCATGGCCGCCCAGGAGTCGTAGTCTTCGGGAACGCCCCTGAGGAACACCTGGCCGTTGATGGCGCTGGAGCCGCCGGTCACCTTACCCCGGGGCACCAACATCTCTTCGGCGGTTTCCGTGGCCTTACCGGTGAACTGCCAGTTGTGGTCGCTGACCATGATGTCGGTGGCGGTAGCGTAGCCGTACTTGACCTCGTCGGGAAGTTGCTCGAAATCGGGGTAATCCGGTCCCGCTTCGAGCAGCAGCACCGAGCGGTTGGGGTCCTCGCTGAGGCGCGTGGCCACGATGGACCCTGCGGAACCCGCTCCGATTACTATATGGTCGTACTTCATCCCTGGACCCTCCGAATAACTATCCCAGACTGCCCGAGTCTCGATATTATACGTGAGCCAATTGGCCGTCAACTGAATGTCCTGAGGTATTACGGGTTTTCATGCCCCGGTCGGACGCCACCGGAAGATGAAAATCCCCCTCAATCCCCCTTTGTTAAAGGGGGACAAAAGGGGGATTTGAGCCCAACGCCACGACTATGCAGAGTATTGACAGCCTATTTTCAGAGCAGACCGTGGGGCACACGCGCCGGGCCTACCCGGGCAGGTCCCAATCGAGCCACCGGCAAAGAGCGCGTCCCATGATCAACTCCTTGTCGCCCTCCGACAGCCACGGCAGCTCTTCCGTGAACAAAGTTACGCACTGACGCCAAGAGCAGGGCATGCGCGTGATGTCCGTGCCCCAGAACATTCGCTCGGGGCCGAAGGCGTCGTAGATCTGGTGCAGGTAGTCGTGGATGTTGCTGAATGGGTAGGGGCCGCTGGAGTAGCTGGGCGCGCCGGTGGCTTTGACCGCCACGTTGGGGTACTTGGCCAGCGCCAGCAGCTCCGAGAGGTTGGCCCAGGCGGCTTCATCCTTGGCCCCTCCACCCCGGCCCATGTGGTCAACGATCAGGCGCACTTGCGGGTGTCGCTCCGCGATTTGGCCAACGGCGGGTAGGAAGCTGGACGCTGCCAGGGCGACGGGCAGCCCGGCGCTAACCACGGCGGGCCACAACCAGTCCATGGTGCCGTCGGTGGGCCAGGTCTGCATATGCGGTTGTTGGAAGCTGAACCGCAAGCCCCGCATCCCCGGTTGCTGCTTCCAGCCGGCGACCAGAGAATGGCTTTCCGGGCGGTCCAGAGGGAAATTGCCCAGGATAGATAGCCGGTTGGGATGCTGGCGGGCCGCCTCCAGGGCCAGTTGCCCTGAGTTGGGGTCCCATCCCGGTGGGTGTATTACCGCCGCGTCCACCCCCTGTTCGTCCATCTCTTTCAGCAGAGCGTCTGCGGAAAACGAGGTTATCTGCCGGTGAGCCGGGTTGGTCGGCAGATTGGCTCCCCAGATATGTACCTGCGCGTCGACAATCAGCATGGGACGCTCCTTTTTGATTCAAGTGGAACGGTTCGGGAGGGCTACACGAGGAGGATTATACAGAAGACCGTAAGATAATCCACTGGGGTTTGGGCGCGTTAAGCGTCGCCGTTGGCAGCCCGCTTCCCTTGGAAGCGTGAGGCCACGGTCTAGTCTTCTATCCGGTACACTCGGGCTGCGGTGTCGTGGAACATGGCGGCCCGCTCGGCGGCTGAGTAACCCTTGGACATGCGTTTGAAGGCGTTGAACAGCACGTTGTAGGAATAACCCACCTTGTCGGGCGGGAAGTTGCTTTCAAACATGCACCGGTTGGGTCCAAACTGCTCAATGCAATAATTCATATAAGGCGCCATGGTCTCGGCCAGCTCTTCGGAGCCGATGGGTTGGTTTCTGGCGTACCAGTCATAACCGGTGCGGGGTTGGCCGATGCCACCCAGTTTAACGTAGACGTTGGGGCATTGGGCCACGGCAGCGATTCCCTGCCTCCAGGTGGGCAGCACTTCTTCGTCGCGGTTGGCGTAGGGCCCGATGCGCAGCAGCCCGCCGATATGGTTGAGGATGATGGTAAGATCGGGAACCGCCTGGGCGAATTCCACCAGCTCCGGCAACTGGTGAAAGTACATCCAGGCTTCTAAAGACAAGCCCATGCGCGCCAACACCCTGGCGCCGGCCAGAAAACCATCGTCGGCCAACTGGGCCTTTCGGCCGTAGGCATTGTTGGGGATGTCGGGATGGGGGTCCCAGGTAAGACCGTGTCGAATCCCGCGAAACCGGTTGGGACTGGCGGCCTGCAGGGCTTCCAATACCGGGGCGGCCTTGTCTCCCAAGTGGAGGTTGGCATGTCCCACGATGGCGGCCGCAGCCCGTGCCGGTCCATAGAGCCCGGTGGCGGCGGCGGCTGCCATTCCCTGGACAAATTCCACCTCACCCACGGGGCGCATCTCTTCCGGACCGTCGATGCGGTACATCGCCCTGGTCTCGATAAAGACGGTGGAACGCACGTTGTGACCGCTGTTCAGGTCGGCGTATAGCTCGTCCAGCAGGTATCTTTGGTACGGGATACGCGCCGGGCGCATGTCCCACAGGTGATGGTGTGGGTCGCAGATGGGAATCTCCGGCTCCAGCGTGGATTCTTGTGTCAGCGCCAGCCAGTCATTGTCTCCGAACGGCATTAAGTACCCCCTGGCCAACTCCCGGGCCTAGCGGATGAGATTGGAAGAAAGGCTACGGTACGCTACTGGAAAAGCCCGGAGTCAATCAGGCTGCCTCAGGACTCTCGACCTGATCTCAGGGCTGCGTACACTCGTTCGGCTGTGATGGGGAGCTCGAACAATTGACAGCCGGTAGCGTCCGCTACCGCATTTGCGATGGCGGCTGCCGTGGCATTATTTGCCAACTCCCCAATAGCCTTTGCCTCATACGGCCCTGTACCGCCGGGGGTATGTACGAGCACCGTCTCAAGAGGTGGGATGTCCGACATTGTCGGAAGCTTATAGTCTCCCAAATTCCCGTTAAGGACCTGCCCGCCGTCAGTGACCAGTTCCTCAGTCACAGCCAGGCCAAAACCCGTCACAAATCCCCCGTCGATCTGACCCTGATGCGCCAGAGGATTGATGACCGTTCCCACATCGTGGGCCGTGACCACTCGAATCACCTTGACCTGACCAGTCTCGCGGTCCACGTCAACTTCGGCCACCTGAGCGCTGAAATACGTGACGTCTTCGGGCTGAGGGGCATCATGCTCGACCGTCACTGTGAGAGGAAGGCGTGCACCGTCTAAAATCGCCTGCCTGATCTGCGTGCAAGCGTTTATAACGGCTTGACCTTCCGTGTAGGTTACCCTGCTGGCCCGCGGACCTTCGTCAAAGGGCGTACTGTCGGTGTCTCCCTGACTCACCCGCACCTGGGACAGCGGGACTTCCATTTCGCTGGCCACGATCTGCTGCTCAATGGTATGGGTGCCCGTGCCGACATCCACAGTGGGGCTGATGACGGTAAACGTACCGTCGGACTCCGCGGTTACAACGGCTCCGGCTGCTCCGCCGCCAATTTGACGTCCGAAAATAGCAACTCCCAGACCACGGCCCGGCCCTGCCTTTGTTTGTCCCCACCGGCCAGCTTCCAGGGCGGCTTCCAATACCTGCCGTACATTGATTATCCGCAGAGGCCTGCCCACCGCGTCTTCTTCGCCTGGGCCCAAGAGGTTTATGCGCCTGAATTCAGCCGGGTCCATCCCCAGTTCCCGGGCTAGAAGGTCTGTATGGCACTCGAGGGCGAATGTGTATTGGTGTGCTCCCGGCGCTCGGAAGTATCCCCCCGGTGTGGTGTTGGTGCAGACCTGCAGAAATTCAAAAGACGTGTTTGGTATACGGTAGCCACCGCCAATGTAATGCCAGGTAGAGAGAAATGACCTGGGCTTCATGGCGCCATAGGCGCCGCTGGCGTGTACCGTCCGAACCTCACGAGCGGTTAGACGGCCGTCGCGGGTCATTCCCGAGCGAATCGTGACGAAGGTGGGGTGAGTTGGATTGCTGGCAGTGAGCTCTTCTGCGTAGCTCATCACGATTTTAACTGGGCGGTTTGCCATCTTCGCCATGAGGTAGGCGATGGGAAGGTCGCGGGCGTCTCCCTTTCCCCCGAAATCACCCCCCACCGCGACGACGTTCACTCTGATTTGCTCGTCTTGTAGACCAACTGCTTGAGCCAGTTGCATACGTGCCCTGAATGGGGCTTTGCAGGAGCACCACGCTTGGACGCGTCCGTCGTCATCTATGGAGATGACGCTGGTATAGGGCTCCAGATAACCTTGGTGACGGCTGGGCACGGAAAAGGAATGCTCTAAGATGATGTCGGCCTCGCGAAAACCCTCAGCCACATCGCCCTTGGACCAGGCGAGCCGCGTTTGGCCGTTGTGTACATCGGTTGCAAGATTTTGGAGAGGCGCTCCTTCGTACGCCGCGATATCGTCGTGGAGCAGCGGGGCATCCGGCTGCATCGCTTCCCGGGGATCGAAGACCGCCGGCAGCACCTCGTAGTCGACTTCGATAAGCAGGAGCGCCTCTTCGGCGGCTTCGGGCGTCTCCGCCGCCACTGCGGCTACTCGGTCACCGATGTAGCGAACCCTGTCCCAGCAGAGGACGGGCATGTCCCTAAGGACCTTTCCCATGTAGAAACCGGGGTTGTCTTGACCGGTTACCACGGCCTTGACGCCGGGGACGCGCCAGGCTGCCGAGGCGTCAATCCTCCCGATGCGAGCGTGGGGGTGAGGACTGCGCAGTATCTTCCCCCAAAGCATCCCGGGTAAATCCACGTCGGCGGCGAAGCGCGTTCCCCCAGTGACTTTTTCCGGCCCCTCAATTCGGGGGACAGAGGAGCCTATAATCGTTGATTTGAAGTTCATCTGCCCATACCTTTGGAATTCCTCCGCCAATCCTACCACAGAGCAATGACGCCTCCAGCATACCTAGCACGCTCGGTTCCCGGTTTTGGGTTACGCCCTCAATATCCGACGTCATCAGCGCTCTCGGACAGCAGTTTGACCAGCGGCGACACCAGGTCCCAAGCAGGAGACAGGAAAGCCCGGAAAGTTTTAGTTCACCCATGAAGCGGAGGTTTAGGATTCATCCCTGAGTTGTTCTAATACCAGCTTGTCGGTGGGGAAGGCCAAAGGTTCCGGCAAGGTATTTAGGGAGAAGTAGTCCACCGCGTCGAGGTCATCCGCGGCTTGCAGAGTACCGCCGATTAACCTGCCACTGAACCAGATACCCACCGTTAGAGACTTAGGGTCGTGAAAGTTGGAGTGCACCGTATAGACGGGACCAATCCCCACCTGCAGCCCTGTCTCCTCCAGGAATTCGCGCTGGGCTGCGGTTCGAACATCCTCACCCCACTCCACGTGACCGCAAGGGATGCACCAAGCTCCTTTGTACCGGCCACGGGCCCGGCGGCCTAGGAGGATTGTCGGCCCTTTTTGAAGGATCACCGCCACTCCCACGGTGGGATTGCGATAGAAAATATAGCCGCACTCCTGGCATACCAGCCGTCCGTGTAGCGTCTTGAACCGGCCGCTGCACTTTGGGCAGAACTGGAATTCAGTCAATGGCCTCCCTCCCATGATTTAGACGCATCGCAGCCTCAGACCGGCTGGCACTAATCGTCGCCGGGTAACGGGTACACCTGCCTGCCGCCCACGAAAGTCCGCAAAACACCCATGCGGCGCACCTGTTCCAGTGGGGCGGACAACGGGTCGCGGTCCAAGCAGATGAAGTCCGCCGCCTTGCCAACCTCAAGGGAGCCCAGGGTGCGCCCCATTCCCAGGATCTCCGCCGACCCGACGGTATACGCCCGCAGCGCTTCGGCAACAGAGATGCGGTGCTCCGGGCCGATAATTCCCCCAACTTCTGTGTCCCGCGTGGCAAAGCCGTAGACGTTAAGCCACGGGTCGTAGTCGGCGACCGGGGAGTCGGTGCCGGCGCCCACCAGGGCGCCCGAATCTAGCCAGGCACGGGACGGAGTGCAGTCCGCCGCACGCCGGGTACCCCAGTAGGTCTGCATGTTGCCTGCCAAGCTGTAAACAAGGGCGTGTTGCAGGGTCACGCCTATGCCCATGGCCAACGTCCGCTCCATGGACCTTTGCACCGGCGTGAAGGCGTGCTCCAAGGCATGCCCACGGCCAACTGTGGACGACCGCGCGTTTACTGCCTGGAAAGCGTCCAAGGCCATTTCCAGGGCGGCGTCGCCGACTACATGGATGCCAACCCTCCAGTCAAGGTGGTGGGCCTCTTCAATAATAGCCGCCAGGTTTTCCTGGCTGGTGAAAGGAAATCCTCTGAAATCGGGGTTGTTGGCGTAGGGCGCGTAGAAGTAGCCACCTTCCACGCCACCGTCCAGGGTCACTTTCAGGCCCCAGACATCCAGCCACTGGCCATCCCCTTCGCTCTGATGCGCCAACCCCTGGACCCACCGCCGCCGCTCTTCGGGCGACATGCCCAGGTCAACCCGCCACATCAGCGAGGTCCTTATCGCCTTCTCCTCGGGTATCACCGCTTGGTAGGATTCAATCTCCACCGCGGTCAAACCCGGCTCCCTCACCCCGGTGATACCGGCGCGGTTGTAGGCTCTTATTCCGGCGCGGATAGCCGAGCGCCGGTCTTCTTCGCTTGGCTGGGGCAGCAACCGGGTAAGTCTAGAGAAAGCCGGACGTTCCAGTAGCATGCCGGTCAGCCGGCCGGCGCCGTCGCGCACGAACTCGCCTCCGGGCGGGTCCTGGCTGTCGTGGGCGATACCTGCCCTTTGCAGCCCCAAAGTGTTGGTAACTACCACGTGGCCTCCCCGGGGAAGATAGACGGGGTTATTGGGCGCAACCCGGTCCAAATCCGCGGCCGTGGGCATGCGTTGCTCCGACAAGTTGGTCTCGTGCCACCGGCTGGAGCAAAGAATCCACTCTCCGGATGGCGCTTCACGGGCACGCTGGCCGATGGTTTCCAAGAGCTGACCGCTGGAGCGGGCCTCGTTAAGCTGCACCCGGTCCCAGCCCAG
>JADFFS010000182.1 GCA_022568195.1 Chloroflexota bacterium
ATCCCTGAACGATATGCTGGACCACGGTTTGGCCCGGAACCCCACCGAGGGGTTTTCGTAATCGCCATTGACAACCCCAGGCAACGGCTGACGCCATCAGCTGTTAGCCCACGCAGTAGTGCCGCAACCTAACACTTCTTTTTGTAACCCGGAGACCCAACCGGTTCCAATAACTTGAGTGTGGGTCTTCTGCCGAGTTTAACGCCACCAGCACCGCTAACACGTGTCTATGGTGGAGTTCGACTCCGCCGCTGGGTTAAGCCAAGCTCTAGGCCCCGTTTCTCTCTTTCTCCCACAGGGCTTCCAGCAAGCTGCCAGGGTTCATCGGTAGCCGGTTGGTCCGGACCCCTACCGCGTGGGAGATGGCGTTGGCGACCGCCGCCATGGGCGGCACCAGGGGTACTTCTCCCACGCCTCGCACACCCAGGGGATGGCCGGGGTTGGCGACTTCCACGATTACCGTATCGATCATGGGCAGGTCCAGGCTGATGGGCATCCGGTAGTCCAGGAAGCTGGAGTTCTGCATTAGCCCCTGGTCGTCCACGAAGTACTCTTCATTGAGGGCCCAGCCAATGCCCTGGACCACGCCGCCCTGAATCTGGCCCTCCACGTAGCTGGGGTGGATGGCCTTGCCCACGTCTTGGATGGCGGTGCAGCGGAGGATGTCCACCTTGCCGGTCTCCGGGTCAACCTCAACGTCCACGATTTGGAGGGCGAAGGCGTTGCCCACGCCGCTCGGATTCGCGGTGGCCCGCCCCACGATGGGACCGCCAGTGCCGTTGAGCCGGCGAGCGATCTGCTTGAGGGTGATCCTCAACTCCGGATCTTCTTTGTGGTGCAGTTCGCCGTCCGCGTACTCCACGTCTTCGGGGTTGACATCCCAGATGCGGGCGGCCCGTTCGATGAGTTGCCGGCGCACGTCCTCCGCCGCCTGATAAACGGCGGTGCCCATCTTGAAGGTCACACCGCTGCCGCCAGCGCCGGAGCTGTAGCCGATGGAGTCGGTGTCGGCGATGGAGGGTTTGACATCCGTGGCCGGAATTCCCAGCACCTCGGCCAGGTGCATGGCCATTGCAACCCGGCTGCCCCCGATGTCCGGGGAGCCCTCCACCAAACTGATGGTGCCGTCGGGATTGACGCTGGCCACTGCGGTGGCGGGACCTGTCCCGTTGAACCAGGCTCCGGCCGCGATGCCCCTACCCTGGTTGGGGCCTTCTAGGGGGGTGGCTAGGTGGGGGTGCTGCTGGGCAGCCTGAAGGACCTCAACCATGCCAATGCGGCCGAAGGTCGGTCCGGCGGCCTGTCGTGTGCCTTCCTTGGAGGCGTTGATCAGGCGGAACTCTACCGGGTCCATGCCGATCGCGTCGCAAAGCTCGTCAATCAGCGACTCGGCGGCGAAGGCGGCGACCGGGGAGCCGGGCGCCCGGTAGGCGGCGGATTTCTGGGTGTTGATGACCACGTCTATCCCTTCGACGTAGACGTTGGGAATATCGTAAGGGGCCAACATGGTGCGGCAGCCCGAGGGCACCGGCGAGCCGGGGAAGGCCCCCGCCTCGTAGATCAGGTGGGCCTCGACGGCGGTAATCTTTCCCGCGTTGGTCACTCCCATCTTCACCTTGATGTGGGTGCCGGAAGTGGGACCGGTACCGTGAAATACCTCGGTGCGGCTCATGCTAATCTTGACCGGCCGTCCCGTCTTGCGGGCCATGGCCGCGGCCACCGGCTCCAGATAGCACCCGCCCTGGCCCTTCCCTCCGAAGCCGCCACCGATTTCCATCGGGATGACCTTTACCTTGGACGTCGGCAGGCCCAGGATGGCGGAGGTGTGGTCGCGAAGGGCGAAGTGGCCCTGGCTACTGGCCCAGATGGTCACCGTGTCGTCGGTGTCCCACTGGGCGGTGGCGGAATGGGGCTCGATGTACCCCTGGTGGACCGGTCTGGTGTGGTACTCCCGCTCCAAGACCACGTCGGCTTCCTGAAACCCCTGCGCCACGTCGCCCGAGCGAAACTCGAAGCGGTTGGCGATGTTGCTCTGCTTGCCGGCCGCCACCTCTCCCCAGCCGCCCGAGCGCATCGCCGGGCTGCTCATTGTAAGCAGCCTCTCGTGAAGGATGACAGCGTCGTCCTTCATGGCGTCAAAGGCGTTCAGCACCGGAGGAAGCACCTCGTAGTCGACGTCAATGAGGGCCAGCGCCTCTTCTGCTACGTGTGGACTGGTGGCGGCCACCGCGGCTACCGCATGCCCCAAGTACAGAGCCTTCTCTCGGGCCATCACGTTCCGGCTGTAGAAGCCATAGTTTACGGCGGCTCCTTCTTCCTGGTCGGCCACCTCTGCGGAAACTTCGGGCAGATCGGCGGCAGTTACCACGGCATACACACCAGGTAGGGCCAGGGCGCGGCTGGGGTCGATGCCCTTGATACGGGCGTGGGCGTAGGGGCTGCGCAGAATCTTGCCGTGCAGCATTCCGGGCAGATGGATATCGGCGGCGTACCGGGCCCGGCCCATTACCTTATCGGGTCCATCGTGGCGAATCGGGCGAGTGCCCACCACCTTATACTCCTTGGTGGAAAGGACTATGTTGGGCTTGTAATCAAGCATTGTTGTCTCCTTTCGGGGTACCTGTCTGAACGCGATTGTCGCCTGGTGCGACGTGTCGATCGGTCGAAAACCGGCCTGTGGCCGATTAGTCGCTGGCGATAATCTAACACAAAAGCCGGGCGTTGGCCTTCTGCCAACTGGTCCTAAGTAGCCAGATCATCCCACACTACAGCGGCTACGCAGTCCAGTAAAGCGCCATTATATTTGGACTTGGTGTAGCTGCATCTCCACGGCGAACCACAAGGCCATGCCGCCGCTGCGATCGTCGAATCCAAAGATGGCCGGCCGGTCCAGGTATTCGTCCAGGCTTTCTTGAACCCCGGTACTGGCGCAACCATCCACCACGTTTCCCATGCTGTCTATGCGCTGGGAAACTCCCCGCCACGCTAAATTCAACGGCGTCTGGTAAGAAGGGTCTAACCAACCTCGGCGGAGGCCCCGGGCCAGGGCATAGCCCAACATGCAGGTGGCAGTGAACTCCTGATACGAGCCGGGGACATCCAACACCTGAGGGAGCATTCCGGATGGATTTTGGATTCTTACCAGCGCATCCAGCAAGTTCCGATACATCACCAAGACTGATTCCCGGCCTGGAAAATCCCCGGGCAGGTAGGTCAAGGTCTCGGTCAATCCCATGGCCGCGAAACCGTTACCCCTGCCCCAATAGAAAGGCGCCGGCCGGCAGTGCCAGAAGAGCCCGTTTTCCTGCTGGATGCGGCTGTCGATAAGAAAATTGACTAGCAGGTCCAGATACGGTCTCTCACCTGTAATGTCGAAGGCCCGGCCCAGCATTGCCCCGGCCATGAACATATCCTCGGTGCGGAAGTCTGGATCGCAAGGTGGTGGCGCGCCGCCAACAACGCCGGGCCGATAGCGGTTGGCCACATCCACGATCAGATTGGCGTAGCGTCGGTCACCGGTAGCCTCCTCTAGCTCCTGCCCCCAGATCAATCCCGCTAGATTGGCTCCGCCCGCCCGCTCACCGAACATCTCCACAGCGCCTGAAACGTAGGGCTCGACCAGCCGGACGATTCCGGGCACCGGAGATTCCCCTTCCTCGCTTAACCGGGCAAGCCGCAGCCGCCCGCTGATGCCTACGCCTTGGGTGTAATTGACCGGTTCCAACTGGTATCCATAGACCGAGGCCAGGATCCTTGCCACCTCCAGATATGAGCGGGCACTGCGTACTTCCAACGCCCGGCGAGCCGGTGAAGCCACCCGCAAGCCCGGCTGATTCAAGAGTACATTCCAAAACCCTCCAAGCTCGTTTTCGAGAGCTTCCGGCGGACACGTCAACCTCAGTCCCGGTATCGGACCCAGACCATCGGGGGACCCCGTACCCAGGGCTGCCAGCAGAGACCCGTTCTCCAATGGGTCCCCGGAACCGGCCAAAGCGGATTCCAAGCTTCTGCCGGCGTCGTTGTTCTGCCAATGCACCGATTCTCCGGATCGCAATTCCAATACCAGACCAGGGCCTTGAAAACATATCCACCGCCACAGGTAACGTTTTTCTGGCTCTTCGGCGTCATAAAAAAAGTTGTCGGTGGGAGGATAGCCGGTGGACAGGTCGCGCACACCATTTGGGTTGCAACTGGGGACGGCAGACAGGCCAATCTGATCGGCCAAGGTACTACCTGCGGCTTGGAATAGCTCGAGGGCGTGCCGGACCAGGGAAATGTCGTCCTCCCGACCCGATAGCCCGGAAATCAGGAGCACCGGCAAGCTGTTGGTTTCTGATGCGTAAGCACTTTTATCCAATAACGCCGGTATGTTCTGCCTGTCACTGGTCACCCCGCACGCAGACACCCTCCACCGATCTTTGCTCTTTCCTGCCATAGATTCCAGGTATGTATGGAGGTCTGCCGTACGTTCAGTCATGGCTGGTTCAACCCGTCTCTCAAGTTAGGCGCCTGGGCATCAGTGGGGCCGAATCTTTGCGCACATTGGAGGCCCCCAATTCTACACGTTTTAGTAGATATTCGGGGATAGAACCCCCTTTGTGGAGCGCCGGTTACCAAGAGTACGGTCGACAATTAATCGCCCCCGACGTAACATTCCACCATGTGTGATTCAAAGGTGCAGGCCGAAGCAAGCACGACAACTACACCGGGAGCTTTGACGGGAATCCGAGTGTTGGACTTCACATGGGTCCGGGCGGGTCCATGGTGCACACGATGGCTGGGGGCGCTGGGGGCCGAGGTTATCAAGATTGAGTGGCCCCAGAGCCCCAATACCCGCGGCAACAACATTGCGACGGGAGCGGGTACACCCGAAGGCTTGCCCGCCAACCTGAACACCAACGGGCATTTCAGCGACACCAATTGCAACAAGCTGAGCGTCACCCTGAACACTCGCACCGCCCGAGGCATTGACCTCACCCGGCGCTTGGTGGCCATGTCCGACATCGTCATCGAGAACTTCGCCTACGGTGTATTGGAGCGGTGGGGTCTGGGCTACGAGGATATGAAGAAGCTCCGCCCTGACATCATCTACCTCTCCATGTCCGGCTTCGGCCACACGGGGCGTGACAGAGACTATCAAACCATGGGAGCAATCGCACAAGCCCTGTCCGGTCTGACCTACACGTCGGGCCTGCCGGGCCAGCCACCCGCTGGTTGGGGCTGGTCCTATTTAGACGACACAGGCGGCTTGTATGGGGCCATGTATGCCCTGAGTGCGATTTACCATCGCAACATGACCGGTCAGGGGCAGCATGTCGACAGTTCCCAGTGGATCACCGGCGTCCCCCTTAATGGCGCCGCTTTTCTGGACATCCAGGCCAACGGGCGTTCCACCATGCGAAAGGGTTATCCGCCGGGCAACCGCGCTCACTGGCCTGGCACACCCCTGGTGAACAACTACCGGGGGCGGACCGTGGCGCCGCACAACGCCTACAAGACCAGTCCGGGGGAGTACAACGACTGGTGTGCCATAGTCTGCTTCTCCGACGATGAGTGGCGGAGGTTAGTGGGAGTGATGGGCTCTCCCAGTTGGGCCACCGGCGAGAAGTTTGCCACACTTGAAGGTCGCCTGGAGCACCAGGAAGAGTTGGACCAGGGGATAGAGGCGTGGACGAAGACCCTGGGCAAGTACGAGATTATGGAGCGGTGTCAGGCGGCGGGAGTACCCGCCATGCCCGTTCAAAGCAGCCAGGACCGGGTGGACAACGATCCACAGCTTAGGCATCGAGAGATGTACCGGGACGTGGAGCATCCCGCGCTGGGGACCTGGCCCCTTCAGAACGCTCCCTTCAAGATGTCGGAGACGCCTGCGTTCAACAGCCGGTCAGGGCCCCTGATAGGCGGGCACAACAAAGAGGTGTTGGAAGGGCTGTTAGGCATCAGCCACGAGGAGCTGGTGAACGGCTTCGAGGACGGTACCTTCTGGCCAAAGGACCTCAGTATGGATGATTATCCGTACTTCAAGGAGATGATGGACGATGCCTCGCCCGTACATTGGAGTGGGAACGAGCCGATAGCGAATCCCGGTCCGGCGCCGGCGCGGACTCCGGGTGCGGACTCAGCGGGGGCCTTCGGAGGGCTGCGGGTGCTGGAGCTCGCCGATGAGAAGGGGCAGTGGTGTGGCAAGCAGATGGCTGACATGGGAGCGGACGTCATCAAGATAGAGCCGCCCGGTGGCGAGGCGGCCCGGAGCGTGGGGCCCTTCTACCAGGACATACCGAACAGGGAGAGGAGCCTTTATTTCTGGCACTACAACACCTCCAAGCGTGGGATTACCCTGGCCCTGGAGACTGAGGATGGGCGTCGGCTGTTCCGGCAGATGGCGGAGAAGGCGGATGTGATACTAGAGACCTTCAGGCCCGGTTATATGGCCTCCCTAGGGCTGGGGTACGATGACCTAAAGAAAAGCAACCCTGGGCTGATTATGTGCTCACTGACCCCCTTTGGGCAGACGGGGCCGTGGAAGGACTACCAGACCAGCGACCTGCTGCATCTGGCGGCGGGCGGACAGATGGCCAGGTGTGGATATGACGACGAGGTCGTGCCAGATGCACCGCCCATCGCACCCGGAGGAGGGCAAGCTTGGCACATCGGAAGTCACTTCGCCTACATCGCCACTGCCGCGGCGCTGGTTAACCGGTCTGTGACGGGCCGCGGGCAGTACATAGATGCCTCGGTACATGATGCCTGCGCGCTCACGACCGAGGGCCATGTGAACCAGTACATCTACAAAGGAAGTGTGGTTCCTCGCAGAACAGGGGGTGGCAACACTGCCACTGGGCCCAACGCACAGGTCCTGTGTAAGGATGGAAAATACGTGAATGTTGGTCAGGTTACCCCGGAGCGTGTGCTGATGCTGGCGGAGTGGATGGACGAGCACGGCTTGGCGGGCGACCTACTGGATGAAAAGTACCGGGACCCAGCGGTGATCGCCGAGAACCAGTCACATATTCGCGAACTTTTGGTAAACTTCCTCGCCAACATCACCCGGGACGAAGCCTACCATGGCT
>JADFFS010000183.1 GCA_022568195.1 Chloroflexota bacterium
GCCGATCCCGGCGGCGTTGATGAGAACGCCAAGCGGGGCGGTTGTCCACAAACAAGACGAAGGTTGCTCAAACCTGGAAACAAGAGTAGTGTTTTGGTACGCGGCGCCGGTTTGATTGCGCAGTTTTATTGCACGTTTTGATTGCAGGTTGCTGGCCAGGAGGAATTCTATGGCGACGGGTAAAGCAGATAAATCCCTGATGGTGATCCAACTCACCGGGGGCAACGACTACCTGAACACGGTGGTCCCTTACAACAACGGGTTGTACTACGACTACAGGTCCACGGTGAGCATACCCTCAGACCAGGTGCTGCCTCTGGATGATGAGGTTGGCTTCAACCCCAGCATGGGGGCGGTGAAAGGGCTGTGGGATGAGGGTCAAGTGGCCATCATCAATGGCATCGGCTACTCCAACCCCAACCGTTCCCACTTCCGGTCCATGGACATCTGGCACACCGCTCTGCCCGAAGGGATCGGCACCGAGGGGTGGCTGGGAAGGGTTATCCGGGACCTGGACCCCCAGGGAGAGAACGTCCTCACCGGCATCAATTTCGGACGGGGATTGCCCAGGGCGTTGGGCTGCCGGGGCGTTCCGGTAGCCTCGGTGGGCAACCTGGAAACCTACGGTCTGTTCCCGGACTTGGAGGATGAGACCGTCCGGAGATTCACCCTGGACGCGTTTGCCAAGATGTACGGCGGCGCCAAGGGCAAGGACGCCGTGTTGGATTTCCTCGGTCAGACCGGTGGCGACGCCTTGAAGGGCGCGGATATTTTGCGCACCGCTCCCGCCATGTACCAGTCGACGGTTGAGTACGCGCCCAATCCCCTGGCCCAGTCCATGAAAAACATGGCCCAAGTGATGTTCGCGGACCTGGGAACCCGTATTTTCTACACCCAGCACGGCAGTTTCGATACCCATTCCGGCGAGCTGGCAACCCATGCAAAGCTGTGGGACGAGGTCTCCGGCGCCATCGGGGATTTCATGGCTGACCTGAAAGAGCACGGCCGGGAGAACGACGCCGTGGTCCTGGTATTCTCCGAGTTTGGCCGGCGCATCAAGGACAACGGCTCCGGCAGCGACCACGGTTCTGGCGGGGCGGCGTTTCTGGTCGGTGGTGAGGTCCGGGGCGGCATGTACGGCGAGTACCCGTCCTTGCGGGAAAGGGACCAGTTGGAAGGGGACCTGCAGTCCACCAACGACTTCCGGTGCACCTATTCCACCATCCTGGAGCGGTGGTTGGAGCTGGACCCCAAGCCCATCGTCAACGGCCAGTTCGAGCAGTTCGACCTGTTCAAGTCCAGCCCCGAGTAAACCCTGTTTATGCCAGCTGACCCCGACTACGCACTACGCCGGGAGAGAACATGAGCAACCAAGATTCTGCGTTAATGGCCCATCTACTACGCCGAGCCGGATTTGGCGCCACCCAGGACGAACTGGGAGGCTACCTGGCCAAAGGCTACGAGCAAACGGTGGAGGAGCTGTTGCATCCTGGGGATGCGGGCAACCTGAGCGACGACCTTATCCGGCGCTACCACGTGGACCACGGCGAGATGCGCCAGGTGGACGCCGCGTCGGCCTACTGGATGTACCGCATGGTCACAACCAGGTGCCCCTTGGAAGAGAAAATAGCCCTGTTCTGGCACAGTCTGCTCGCCACCGGTTACTCCAAACTGAACCAGGCCCGGGCCCAGCTAAACCAGATAGACATGTTCCGCAAACACGGCCTGGGCAGCTTGCGTGACTTGCTGCTGGAGCTGTCCAGGGACCCGGCCATGCTGCTCTGGCTGGACAACAACGAAAACCACAAAGAAGCCATCAATGAGAACTTCGGGCGGGAGCTGCTGGAGCTCTTCTCCATGGGCATCGGCAATTACACCGAGCAGGACGTCAAGGAGTGCTCTCGGGCCTTCACCGGATGGACGCTGGCCAACGCCGAATACATGGCGGTCAGAGCCAGCAAGGACTCCATCTGGCCCTACGGCCGCATATCCTGGCACTTCGAATACCGTCCCGGCGACCACGATGACGGCGAGAAGGTTTTCCTCGGCGAGTCCGGCCGGTTCAACGGGGACGACATCATCGACATCATTGTGCGGCAGGATGCTACCGCCCAATTCATCTGCACCCGCCTGTTCCAGTTTTTCGGGGCCGACGACGTCACCGAAGAGGCGCAACAAGTGGTCGAGGCCATGATCCGGTCCTACCACGACTCCACCTACGAAATAAGGTCCGTCCTACGAACCCTGTTCACCTCGGACTACTTCAAGTCGGACCGAGCCAGGTTCGCCCGGGTAAAGTGTCCGGCGGAGCTGGTGGTAGGGGCCGCTCGCTTGGCGGGAAGCTATCGCACGCCGACCTTCGGGATCGAGAAAATCGCGGCCCACACGCTCTACATGGGCCAGGGCCTGCTGCAGCCCCCGTCGGTGGAAGGCTGGCACGAAGGCACGGAGTGGATCGACAGCGGCTCCATGATGGAGCGGATCAACTTCGCCGCCCGGGAGTTGGGGGACCCTCAAAAGCCGGGGGTCCGGGCCATCATCGACCGGTTGGCCTCCGAGGGAGACGGTGTGCTACCGCCGGAGCAACTGGTTGACCGGTGTTTGGAGTACCTGGGCCTGACCGATGTCTCCCAGGATACCCGGGAAACTCTGGTGGAATTCGCGGCTACGCAGGGCGTTTTGGACCTCAACGGACACCAGCCCGGCGACAAAGCGGAGCAACAGGTTGGCAACGTCCTCAGGTTGACCGCTTCCACCAAGGAGTTCCAGTTAGCCTAAGAAACTAACTCAAAAAGTGGTTCGACAAGCTCACCACGAACGGGCAAGGTCTTGCAAACCGTTCGTCCTGAGCCCGTCGAAGGATGCTCCGACCAGGAGGCGCTTCGGTGAGCACTTCAGCTACCAGGGCCATCACCCTGGAGTACGTCAAGACCATCGGCATCGTCAACAACGGCACTAACGGCCGTGGCTTCGCCAACCCCTACGACACCGCGATAAGCAAAGACGGCCGTATCTTCGTTCTCAACCGGTGCGACCCCGCCAGGTTTACCGCCATTCGGGTCGGCGTTTGCAACCTGGACGAGGACTACCTGGGGGAGTTCGGCAAGGGCGGCGGCACCGGGGACGGCCAGTTTATCTGGCCGGTGGCGATGGACTTCGACAGCCAGGAGCGGCTGTACATCACCGACGAACGCACCCACCGCATAACCGTGTTCGACACCGATGGCAACTTCATCGATAAATGGGGCGACTTCGGTAGCGGTGACGGCCAGCTAGACGGCCCTGCCGGCATCGCTATCGACCCGGCGGACAGCGTTTACGTGGCGGACCAGCACAACAACCGCATCCAGAAATTCGACACCAACGGGGGCTATCTGCTCCAATGGGGCCGGGAAGGAGACGGGGACGGCCAGTTCAACTTGCCCTGGGGTGTGGCCGTCGACGCCGATTCCAACGTGTACGTGGCCGATTGGGGTAACGACCGCATCCAAAAATTCGATTCCCAGGGGAAGTTTATAGCCAGCTACGGAGAACCGGGCCAAGGGGAAGGGCAGTTCCACCGTCCCGCCGGCGTGGCCGTGGACCCTGAAGGGTATATCTACGTGGCCGACTGGGGCAACGAACGGGTGCAGGTCTTGGCCCCGGACGGCAGCTTCCAATTGATTCTTAGAGGCCAGGCTACCCTCTCAAAATGGGCGGAGGAATACTTCCTCTCCAACCCCGAGGAAAAGAAAGAACGGGACCTATCTAACCTGACGCCCCCGCTGCCCGATCACCTCCAGACCCCATACCACGTATCTTCCCAGACCGAGCCCTACTTCTGGGGGCCGGTGTCGGTGACCTTGGACCGGGAAGGCCGCCTTTACGTGGCCGAGACCAACCGTCACCGGTTTCAGGTGTACCAGAAGCGTTAGTCTTGCCCCCAACCCTTTTGGCGCTGGCGATAAGACTGCTCGGCAGCCATCTTTATTGAGCATCCGTTGCATCACCTCCGCCCTGACAAGTAGAGCTTGGAGACGAACCAATGAAAGCCGTTGTTTACAAAGGCCCCTTTCAGGTAGCGGTCGAAAACGTGCCCGAGCCCACCCTGCAACAGCCCAACGATGTGGTGGTGAAAATAACCTCCACGTGCATTTGTGGCTCAGACCTGCACATGTACGAAGGGAGGACCGCCGCCCAGCCCGGCATCGTCTTTGGCCACGAAAACATGGGCATCATTCAGGAAGTCGGCCTGGCGGTGAAGACCCTCAGCGTGGGTGACCGGGTGGTGATGCCCTTCAATGTCGCCTGCGGGTTTTGCAAGAACTGTCAGCGTGGCTTTACGGGATTCTGCACCACGGTGAATCCCGGCTTCGCCGGGGGCGCCTACGGCTACGTGGCCATGGGGCCTTGGGGTGGCGGACAAGCCGAGTACCTCCAGGTACCCTACGCCGACTTCAACTGCTTGCCCCTGCCGCCGGGTGACGATCACGAGGATTCACGCGCTTCTGCCGTAAGCCACGAAGTCATCAGCGCCGTGCTTGAACACATCGGATTGGGCGCTGGGGCGGGGGATGTCTGGGTAGACTCCGACGGTCGCTGGCAGGTAGGTCCGCTACATGGCTCGTGGACAAAGCCGGATGCCCAGTACATTGGTCCGGCTGCCCGGGAGAACAACCGGCAGACACGTCTTGAAGAACTGGCTCGGGAAATCGCGGAGACGAAACGTTCGCTGGAGGTACTGCGGAACGAGCGGGAAGAGCTGGCCCAAATCGAGCACACGATTGCGTGTGAAGCGGACAGTGCTCCTGATGAAAGTGCCATCCGTCGGGCGGTCGCTGACATCGACGCAAAGACGGTCAACGTGGCAACGTCACGAATGCACCTGACCGAAGCCGAAAAGCACGTGACCAAGCAACGCGACGACTTGACGAAGGCCACCGACAAACGAGACGGCGATGCGCGCGATTCTGGAATCATCGATTGGGTTGAAAAATTGCAGGAGCTGGAGGACGCCCTCAGTTCCTATCGAACCGCGCTCGCCAGCTTGTGGCCCCAGATGGGCGTGTACGTCTCCGCTCGCCGTCAGGCGGCACACGCCGCAGAACTTGCTGCCGATGCGGAACGGGAGGAGCAGGTTCGCTCGCGCCAGCTACACGAGTTGATGAAAAAGGTGCAAGCTGCCCGTGCTGAATTGACAACGCTCGAACAAGCCGTGGGCGCCTCCGCCGAGGATATTCTGGCACGTCTCGAAAAGGCGCGGGTCGTCGTCGAAGATCTGCGAACAAAAAAAGACCAAGCGACGGAGACAAGGGTGCAGATCAGCGTGCGCATCGCTACCGCCGAATCGCCACGGCCATATTTTGCGATCGGAGGCGTGACCCGCGAACGCCTGGACGAAGTCATCGCGGCGGGCGCGGTGCGCGTAGCCGTGTGCGGTGCGATCTGCTCCGCCGACGAGGTGGAGTCCAGCGCGCGCGCGCTCGCCGAACGGCTGGCGGGCGTCGGGCCCGCAAAAAGTTGAACTTTCCCTAGAATTTTTTCTCGGTACTATGTCCCTACCTTTTACAAGCATGGATTGAGAAATCTGAATGAGTCGCAGGCTATTTTAGCGAACCGGTCGTGCTTCCGTCGGGCATGCACCTTGTGGGTTGCTGTCGGGGAGATATCCAGCCGTTGCGGATAAGACGCTAAACTACAGGTGATACTTGGTTTTTATCTAGCGGATGAAAAGCGACCGCAAGGTATGGTTGTTTCAACCGCAACAAATAGGCACCATGGACCGTGAATTACAACTAAAAAAGTAACACTTTATCCTTGTAACCAGTGGAACTGTCAAAATTGGCGGCGGACATCGCGGGACAGAGAGTGTTGACATCGTGATTTGATGCGGTACTAGGAAGGTACAGAGTTCGATTATCTCAACCGCTACGTTAAAAATAGTATACGGATCTATCTATGGGGCGTCGAGGCGAACGGTATACGACTCTGGGCAAGAAAATTGCGCGTCTCGCGAGGACCCAGACCGAGATCGCCAAGGTTCTGGGGCTGACGCAGCAGTCCGTTTCCGGTAAGCTGAGCGGGAAAATCGCCGTCACGCAAATAGACCTGGAGCGGCTCCGCGAAAAATACAAGGTGCCGCCCATCTACTTTGTGACGTCTCTGGACGTGACGCCGGAAATGGCGCGTGCCTGGGAAAAGATCCTCCAAGGACCCGAAGAGTTGCTTGAAGCCCTGAAGATCGCGGCGACATTCACCGAGCCGTTCGCGCGGCAGTTGCTGCGCGTCGTTCGGGCCATGCAGAAAACGGCGAGCACCTATGCGAACCGCGGGTACGGCGACCGGGAGTCCGTTGCGGATCGACGCCGCGTGGCGGAAGCCACCAAGAAGTATCCTTCGTAGCCGGTGTTCAGTTCATTCGGGAGGGAGATTGCGATGCAGGTGAAGATCACCTACTGACAGCAGTGAAACTACAAGCCTCGGGCCGTCAGTTTGGCGGACGAACTACAAGAAGCGTTTGGTGTGAAAGCCAAGTTGGTCGCCGGCCGCGGCGGGGTGTTCGACGTGGACGTCGACGGCAAGCGGGCTTTCTCCAAGAAAGAACTCGGCCGTTTCCCGGAGGAAGGCGAAGTAACCGGCTTGCTGAAAAAGAACTCGTGACGACGTGATGAAAGTACTTCGCCCTGAGCCGAATCAAGTCTGAATGACCTTTCGTGATCGTGCTACCCGGGCCTGACGTCCAGACGGCGCTTGCGCGACCTGTGTGTCTGCGCTACGTTGACGGCACGGGTGGTAATTCCTACCCTGAGTCGTTCCCACCGCTTCGCGGCAGGGTAACAGTTCCATGACTTCGAGCGAAGACGTACAGTTTGGTCAGGCGGCCGTTGAGTTGGGCCATTGTACGGCAGCGCAGGTGCGCGAGTGCCTGGCTGAACAGGAGCAGCGGCGCCGGCTCGGCGAGCGCGTGGTACTGGGCTTTCTTTTGGTGGAGATGGGCTATCTCAGTCCCGATGACGTTCCCGCCGTCCTCAAGCAACAAAAACGCCAGGAG
>JADFFS010000184.1 GCA_022568195.1 Chloroflexota bacterium
AGCCATTCTCTGACGCATGAAACGCCTTCCCCGGACCCCTTCAGAATCCTCTCAAACACCGGCCTAAAGTTCAGTTGGATTAGCGGTTAATACCATCAGGGACAGGATGGGCAGAGGAAAGGGTCAGGTTAACCGAGCCGGTTAATGGAGACCCACGGTGGTATCCCCCACCCCCGGCATGGCTTAGCGAATGTCATGGCGCACGGTAGGTAACCGCGACGACACTTTTTGCCCAAAAGGGCCGAGCGATCGCCGATCGCGCTGGGGTACGCATGGAGCCTCATTCGGAGTCCCAAAAGGGACGGTGGGTGGGTGCGCAGCGAGACCGGTGAACCTTGGGCAAACCGAGTGTTAGATCTCTAACAGTTCGACGTGTTCGCCAAGCCGGTTGACGGTAGGCCACCCCTTGTGATCGATATCATCCCATAAGCGATAACCTTCCCCGGTTCGTGCTTGATCATGGCCACCTACTTGGACCCGTCGCACTGTAATTAAAACCCCGATGTCGAGCACGACGTGGTAACCCGGTGATTATTTCTCTGGGTAGCACTCGGAAGGAGTGTCTAGAAGTGGCAGAAGAGGTCATCACCGCCAGCTGGACAAGGACACGGACCTAGTGCGCTGCTTGGCCGAGCGGGTGATCCTGCGCACGAAAGACGTCGGCCACGCCATCGAGGTGGCCAAGCTATGCGACACTCCGTGACGTCGATCGGTTTGAGGGGTCGGGGAAGGGCATGGTGGTCCATGGCGGACAACTATGCTCTATCCACCGTTACAGCGGACCACAACGCCATGGCGCAAACCCACGTCCTGTGGCCATAGACCCCGATGAGTAATTGGCCCAAGGGGACATATCGCTGACCCAAAGGGTACCAATAGAACGACCCTATGGATACCGGAAGCTGACCGACAAGGTACTTAGAGAAAGCCCAAGTCACATGGAATAATCGGGAAAAGTGATCGCTCGGTCGATTCCCAGCTATTGACCGGAGTCACCGGTGACGATTGCGGTGAACTTCGGGGACCAGGTTCTCTCGCTAGGGACACGTCACATTATTTCGAGGGAAGGACGAAGGTGTGCTCTGCTGCGATTGCATCAGAGCAGACTAAAACCGATCGACTTTGTCTCCGGCTGCGGTGTGACGCTAAATCTAGGATCGAGGAGACGCACTGTTGAAAACATTTTCAGCTAAGGAATTGGGGGGTATATGTTGGCGGCTTTTGCCCTGGATGGCCATAATTATCACCCTGATCGCTTGTGGCGGCGAGCCAACTGCCACATCCACGCTAGTCGCCTCCGTTACCGAGGCAAGCACACCGGTCCCGGACTCATCACTTACTCAGCCACCTACTGGAATCCAAGAAGCCCGTACCCCTACATTCACGCCATCTCCCACACCCACTGCGCCCCAAACCCGGATTATGCCTGGTCCAACGCCCTCGCCTGCTTCCGCAGGGACTCCAAATCGTCCACCGGCACCCACCTTCGCAGCGATGCCAAGGGGTACACCCGAACCCACCATCACAGGGACTGCAACTAGTACACTGGCACCCATCGCAGCGACTCCAACTAGTACATCGGCATCCATCGCAACTCCAACTGCTACACCCATGCCAGCAACTGAGCCAGTACCGACTCTGGAACTTCTTGCTCCCCACGACGGAGCCGGCGTGGAAATCGGCGCGGTCAGGGTCTTGGGTAGAACCCGCCCCGGCGCAGTAGTCGCAGTGAACGGCGCTCCAGTAAGCATCTCAGCCGACGGCGTGTTCCAGCACGATCTGTACCTAGAGTCAGGAGAAAATCTTATAGAGGTGGTTGCAACGGACCTCTCTGGAGAAACGGAAATCCAGCATAGAGGGGTGTTTTTCGTATCTTCCACCACAGGTACTCCCCTAAGCATCTTCTATCCTGTCGATGGACTGCTGGTGGTGGATCCTACCGTACAGGTAATCGGAGGCACCAGACTCGATGCCGTGGTAGGCGTAAACGGCAAACCGGTGTCTGTCAATGAGATGGGGATTTTTTCCGCCACCGTCTTGTTGGAGGAAGGCTTCAACCTGATCGAGGTCGTGGCCGTCGATATCCAACAGAACGTCAACTTTCAGACAGTGGCAGTCTTTTACGAGCAATAGATTTTTTCCGGGTACTAACCTATCCCGCCGGCACATTGTTATACCAGGTGAAGACACTTCTTAAAGAGGTACAGGGCATGAGACAGATGCATCGAATCCTGGCGGCGTTGGCTTTTGGCGCAATACTTTCCAGCGGCGTCTTGCTGGCCGGCTTGGGGCTGGCATTGGCCGACGGACCAGAAGTGGAAATAGCGTTTCCTGTCGCAGATACCTATAGCGTAGAAGATTGGAACGCCGGGTGCGACTCCGTCGGATTTTGCGGTTCCGCTACCGACGGCGTCACCGGCTCCGGCGTACAGATTAGCATCCAGAAAGGCGCCGGCGATCTTTATTGGCACGCCGACGTCACCAGCTTCGCCACCGGAAGTGCGGTGTTCTTCCCGGCGTTCGGTTTCGAAAATTGGTCTTTCAATTTCCCATTCGGTAACTTCCCAGCCGACGGAGAATATACCGTTCAAGCTCAAGCAACCGACAACTCTGGGAACGTAGCCGCAAGCCACACCGCCACCTTTAACATCGCTACCGACCCAGCTACCGACCCCGCCACCGGCTCCGGCGTGCAGAAGTTCATAAGGGAAGGAAAGCCTCGAGCGTTTGTTGGTGAGGTTCAAAGTGGCCCAGGCTATCCTGATACCTTCTACCTCGAGCAACAAGGGACCGGTGAAGGGGTAGTCATACATTTGCCCTACACCCCCTACCATTTCAAGACCCCGGGCGGCCCTAATAAGGGCGAGTTCGGAGTCGGCGCACGTGTCGTTGTTATGGTTAGGTGGATCGATGAAAAGTGGGTAGTTCAAAGAGGGTTGGTGAAGCCGGCCAAACCTAGTTTCACACCCTTTGTTGGAGTGGTCGTCAGCCAGGAAAACGGGGAGCTGACCCTAACTCTTCCCAATGGGAAAATAAAGGTCGTGAAAGTATCCGCCGACAGTGGCGACCTGGAATTGGGAGAAGTTGTAACCGTATTTTCCCAGCCGGTTGATGCAGACGGTGAGACCGCCGCTGATGCGGATGGTGAGACCGTCGTAGAAGCCACAGGGTTGGTCAGGGCGTCGAAGGTTCGCCAACGCCTGGAGAAGTTCCTAGAGGACGTTAACGAATCTGAGGGAGAATTGCCGGAAAAAGCCAGGAAGGCTCGGTCCAAGCGAATCGCTAATATAGCTCTGGCTTTGGAAGGGCACTCGGCGAAGCACGTTGCCATCCTCCAGGGTCTGGCGGACCGACAAGACCTCCCATCGCACGCTCGTGGTGTCATCGGAAGGGCTTTGAAGAGCTCGAAACTGGAACGGGACAAGTCTTTGAAAATCGCAGCGAGCGCCCGAGAGAAGGCTGGTCCCCCGGAGGACCGGGGTAAGCCCGATTCCGCAGGACAGGGTAACACCGGGCGGGCCAATACGTCCTTGGCCGGTCAAGGGGAGAAGGGTAAGGGCAAGCCCGATTCCGCAGGACAGGGTAACACCAGGCGGGCCAATACGTCCTTGGCCGGTCAAGGGGAGAAGGGTCACGGCAAGCCCGATTCCGCAGGACAGGGTAACACCGGGCGGGCCAATACGTCCTCGGCCGATAAAGGGGACAAAGGCCAGAATAGCGCTGTAGGACGAGTTAAGAAAGGTCGGGACCGGTAGACCAGAAGTTTTTAAAAGAAACAGATAATGGAACAACACACAGGGGTCACCTCGGGGTGGCCCCTTCTCTATTTCTAGCGGCGATCGTGTGAGCACGGTTAGGTGGAACTCACGGCCACGGGATCCGGCCCGCCCAGGCTTGATGGAAGCCTCGCCCAGAGGTTTCACGTCACGCCAATCCGGGCTTGGTCGTTCTCCTGGTTCGCCGCTCCAATGCTCTCTTGTGGTCCGCAGCAGATAGTTCGGGGCCGGTAGGTGAGGCCATGCCAAACAAGACCATCGAAGAGGTGCTTCAAGAGCGCACCGCCAGCCTGATGGCAATACCCGGCGTTGTTGGTACGGGCCAGGGCCTGTGCTCTGGGGAGCCGTTGGGCGGCGGCGGTAAGAAATAATGCTGGCGAAGGAGCCATGCCCAAAGGGGTGGCGTGGTGCTCGGCCAGGTGGTAGCTGTAGAAGCCTGCGACATCAGCAACCTCTATGAGCTGTAGTCGCTCTTCGTAGAGTTGGTGTAATGGGCGTTGCCCACGGTCAACCCAATCGAATAGTCCAAACTCGATCTGGTCCATCATCGCCTCCTCAGAATGGGCCTGCGAGCGGCAGCCTACGCCCCCAGTATCTCGCGCCGGGACAGCACCCGCTCCATCAGGGGTCTCATGCCCAGCTCGCTGGCGATGGCAAGCGATTCGTCAAGCAACTCAACGGCCTTCGTGGGTTCGCCGGGTTCAGCCCTCTCACGAAGGGCGTCAGAGTAGTCGCAGCAGGACCAGGCCAGCTCGGGCCGGTAGCCCGCCTTGCGGCAGAAGGCCAACGCGTCCTCGAAGTGGGCCACCGCCTGGTCCGTTTCACCCATCGCCTGGGCCAAGATGCCCAGGAGCCGGTCTCCTGACAAGGCAACGAAATGAACCGTTGCGCCCTGCCACACCTTCAGATCCTCGTAATGCTTCCTAACCTCCGAGATATGACCCTCTAGGGTTTCCAGGAGGGCCAGGCCGGCCCGGGCTATACCGGTACAAGCGGGAGGGCTATTGGTGGACGAGATCACCGCCTCCGCAGCCTGCCTGGCCAGGTCAGCACCATCAAGCCGTCCGATGATCCGGCCAACCAGTGGTATAACGAGGGCGGCTTGAGCATGCAGCAGCCCTGGGCCAAGGGGAATCCCTCGAATCATCTCTACGAACGCTCTGAAGTTAATATCACCTTGGGCCGAGTTACCTATCTCGTATTCCAAGTGCGCCCTCATGCCGAGGGACACCGGAGTAAAGGAACCGGAAACCAGGCCCCTGTCGCTATAGCTTCGGGCGGCGTTCCAGTTGCCTTGGAAGCTATTAATTGATTCATTGCCATGGAGCGCTAACGCTACATTGGTCCGACCCTTCAACCGCTCGGCAATATCAAGCAAGACTAAAGCGTGTCGCTCCGCCTCTTCGGGGTTACCTGTTTCTCTCAGGGATAAAACGGCGAAAAACCGCGCTGTAAGCACACCGATCGGGTCATCGGCGTCGCGTGCCAGGCCCAAGGCCCTGAGAGCTTTCTCCAGAGCGTCATGGCGACGCAAGTAATTCATATCCGCTTCGGCGCCAACGGCCCACGTCCGCATCTCCAGGACGGTATCTCCCTCCTGTCGCGCGATAGCCATTGCACCGTCAAAGGCCTTCCGAGACCCCTCGTCGTCGCCTTCCTCCATTGCCAGCGCCCTTGAATACCTGGATAGGAGACGTCCCGCTGGGTGAGAATCCGGCGGAACCAGCGCCAGCGCTCGGGCGAGGAGGCCAGCCACACCGGTTCGATGGCCTGGGGGGCCAATAAAGGTCACCTCAGCAACAGCAACGGCCCGGTCTATCTCCCCTGATTCAGAGTAGAATTCGAAGGCCCGCCCTATAGTGACGACCGCCTCGTGGAGCTCATGGAATTCCAGCGTGGCCACCTGGGCCCGGACCAGGCCGAACAGCAGGTCCGCCTCCTGTAGGTCTTGGGCCGGTTGTGAACCCGTCAGCGGAACTTCCTTGGCAGCCAACCCCCGCTGAATGTGGGCCAGCGCCTCCTCGTATGCATACGTTGCCAGTGCCCTCTCACCGGCCAGCGACGAGTAAATGATTAGCTTGTCGGTGCCCAGTGCTGTTTGAGCCTCGGCGAAGTGATGGGCCAGCTCGGCGGCGTGGGCTTCAATGTTGTCCGAATACAACTCTTCCAATGCCACGGCGATGCGGGCGTGAAGCCGCACCTTCCGGGTGGTGGACAGCTCCCCGGCCAAGGTCTCCTGAATCAGTGCATGGGTGAACTGGTAGCGGCCCACCGCTTGGGGGAGCTCCTCAATCACCCGCGCCGCCAGCGCCTCCTCCAGCACCTCCAATAGCCGGTCTTCGGTCATATCTTCGATTAAGGGCCTTAGATGCTCCAGGGTGAACTCCCGTCCGATGACCGAGGCGATGGTCAGGGTTTCGTTGCAGCGCTCGGACAACCGGTCCAACCGCCTGCCGATTACCTCGCGCACTCCTTCGGGGATACGGACGCTCCAGGTGTCAGAATCCCGTAGGGGATCGGTCCCGCCTAGCCGGGAAGCCCCTACAATGCCCTCTTGCACCAGTAAACGCACCACCTCGGTGACAAACAGTGGGTTGCCCTCGGTCTGCCGATGCACCGCCTCCACCATGCCTCGGGGTGGGGCGGCGCCGGACACCAGCTCGATGAACCGGCCCACGTCTTCCGGGCTAAGTCCTCTCAGCAGCACCCGTTGGAACAGTCTTTCCCGGGTCAGCTCTCCCAGGGTCAGCGACAAAGGATGCCTTCGAGACAATTCCATGTCCCGGTAGGTCCCGACCAGCAGCAACCGGCTACCCGACAGCTCCCGAGCCACGAACTCCAACAGCAGCAACGATGGATGATCGGCCCAGTGTAAATCGTCCAAAACCAGCACCAGGGGTTGGCGTTGGGATGCTGTTTTGAGGAAAGCCGCTATCGAGTCGAACAAGCGAAACCGGGCTTGGTCCGGCTCCAACTCCGGCGGCGATTGCAGGTCCGGCAGGCGTTCCCGCACGTCGGAAACCACCTCGGCGATGTCGGCGGCTCCAGCGCCCATCTCGGAGCGTAGCTGCTCCGGGTCTCGTTCCCGGACGTAGGACCGGATGGCCTGCACCCAGGGCCAGTAGGGCGGCACTCCTTGCTCCTCGTAGCTGCGTCCCCACAATACCTGGGCGCCCCCCACTCCGGCGTCGGTGTCCACCTCC
>JADFFS010000185.1 GCA_022568195.1 Chloroflexota bacterium
GCCGCCAGAAAAGCCGCGCCCACGTAGTTTCGGGAGCCGGCCACCACCAGCGCGTGGCCGAAGGTACCCTTATGAGAATCCGGCGGGCGGGCCGGCAGATGGGCGGCGACCCAGCCGGGGGTCAGCATCTCTACGTCGATGTCCTTCTCTTCGGCCAACCCGGACGGTAGACCGATGTCGGCTACCTCCAAGCGTCCCACCTTGGCAGCCCCGGGAAAGGTGAGCAGGCCGATCTTGGGACGGCCCAGGGCCACAGTCAGGTCCGCCGCAGGGCAGGCCGGGTCCACCTCTCCAGTATCGCAGTTCAGACCCGTGGGCAGGTCCAAGGCCAGCAAGGCGGGGCGTCTGTGGCCGGACCGCATCCCCAATCTGGACATTATGTCGAGAAGAGGCCCAGCCAGTGGGCGGGCCCGCCCGGTGCCCAGGACCGCGTCTATGACCAGATCGCAGCGGGCCAACTGGCGGTCCAGCGTCTCTCGCCCAGGGTCTTCACCGGACGCGGTGACGGCAACGCCATACGCCCGGGCCCAGTCCATCTTGGGATCAGGATCGGGCCGGCGGTCCACCACGTAGGCGGTGACCTGCGCCCCCCAACGGGCCAGGTGGCGGGCAGCCACTAGACCATCGGCGCCGTTGTTTCCAGAGCCCACCAGGACCAGCACCCGTTTGGCCGCAGCGCCACCCATTAGCCTGCGCGCCCACTGGGCCACCGCCAGTCCGGCGTTTTCCATGAGGGTATCGGTGCTGACTCCGGCTCGCTCCGAAGCCTGTTCCAGGGCCACCATTTGCTCTGCAGTGACTACCTTCATTGCCCGTCCCCGGAAACACTGCGCCGGGCCACCACGAAAGCTACCGCGTATTCTCTGGAGTGGGACAAGCTGAGGGCGATTTCTTCCACCGCCAGTCGCTGGGCACGCCTTTTAGCCCGGCCGTGAAGCACGACAGCAGGCGCGCCGCTTTCGTGGCGTACCACTTCGATGTCTTTCCAGCCAACTCCCCTGACGCCGGTGCCCAGGGCCTTCATGGTGGCTTCCTTGGCAGCGAAACGGGCGGCCAGGTTCGCGGGGCGGTCTTTGCAGTACTCGATCTCTCCTGCGGTAAACACCCGCTTTAGGAAGCGCTCCCCGTACCGCTCTAAGACCTGGCGCACCCGGGAAATCTCGATTATGTCCACACCGGTGGTGAGGGTTGGGTCTTGCATGTCGTGTCCGCCATTGAAATGCGGTTTTGGACCGGGCCGTAGACTCCGCCGCGTGTGGGATGGTGGGATGGACAGCCGAGGCCTGTGTCTATGAAAGAATCGGCGCCAGCTATAACTGTGGACGGGTTTGGTGGCTGCGATCTACTGCTGGCCGCTATGGTCCGGCAGCCCAAGGTTTTGCAGGATTTTGGAGACCGAGTAGCTCTTGTTCAACACGTAGAAATGGATGCCCGGCACGCCGCTTTTCCAAAGCTCCTCCGCCTGCTTGGTGGCGTGCTCTACGCCCAACTCCCGCGCCGCATCGTCGTCATCGGCGAACTTCTCAAGCTGCCGGTCCAAGTCCGGCGTAAGCTTGGCGCCACACATGGAGGTGAACCTGCGTATCTGGGCTGTGCTGAGAATCGGCAAGAGCCCCGGGATGATCGGGACGTCGATTCCGGCCTTATCGGCACGCTCGAGAAAGTCGAAGAAGTCCCGATTGTCGTAAAAAAGCTGGGTGATCAGGAATTCTGCCCCGTTGTTCACCTTGAGCTTGGTGTACTCGATGTCGGCTCCCAGGTCCGTAGACTCGGTGTGGCCCTCGGGATAGCAGGCAGCCGCTATACCAAACTGGAAGTTGCTTCGGATATGTTCGATCAACTCGGTGGCGTGCTTGAAGCCGCCTTCCGCAGGAACAAAGTCGGTCTGTCCACGGGGTGGGTCGCCCCTCAGGGCAATAATGTTTTCAACCCCAGCTTCATCCAGGCGTTCCAGTACCCCGTGCACTTCCTCTTGGCTCTGGCCCACGCAAGTTAGATGGGCCATCACCTCCAGGTCGGCCTGGGCTTTGACCTCCAGGGTGATTTGCTCGGTGAAGGCCCTGGTAGACCCTCCTGCGCCGTAAGTGATGGACACGAAATCCGGCCGGTATTCCTTGAGGGTCTTCATCGTGCGAAGAACATCCGGGATTCCCTCCGCTTGGCGTGGCGGAAAGAACTCGCAGGAAATGGTCCGGGTTTCTTTCAGTATGTCTCTGATTCTCAAGAGGGATTCTCTGGCCTGGCTTGAAGCCCAAAAAGTAAGTTCATATCATACGGAGAAGTGAGTTTATGGGGGATTGAGCGTAGCGTCCCGGTTGGGCGGGGGCTGGACCATAATAACACTGGGCCCATTTCGTGTCGAATGACGCACATGAGCTGGTGGCTAGAACTCGGGCTGGCGCTTCTCTTTGAAGGCTTGGATTCCTTGCTTGGGGTGATCGGAGGTGGTCATGTACTGCACGAAGGCCTGGCTTTCCAAGCCGATGCCATCCACCAAGGGAAGCTCCCGGCCCCGGCGGGCAACCGACTTGATCCAACCCAGGCCGGGCCTGCTCTTGATCCTCAGAGGGGCCAGCAGGGTTTCCAACTCCTTATCCAAGTCATCGGCGGCCACGGCGCGAAGGACCAGGCCCCACTCGGCGGCCTCGCTGCCCGATAGCCAGCGTCCGGTGGTCAACAGCTCCATGGCCCTTTGCATCCCGATGCGGCGGGGCAATCGTTGGGTCGAGCCTCCCCCCGGTATAAGACCGAAGTTGGTGTGTTGGTCGCCGATACGAGCGTCATCAGCAGCCAGCGCCAGGTCACAAGCCAGCATCAGCTCCAGTCCCCCAGCCAGGGCGAACCCGTGCACCACGGCAATCACCGGGACGGGAAGCTCCTCCAACTGAAACAAGCAGGAGTTGAAACGCTTGAGGTAACGGCTGAACTCGTCGGGGTTTCCGAAGGCGGTATCAAAAAAAGTGAGGTCCGCTCCAGCGCAAAACGCCCGGCCCTCGCCTCGCACCACCATTGCCTTGATCGCTTGGTCCTCGGCCACTGCGGAGACAGCATCGGACAACTCATCCAGCAAATCCGGGCTCAGGGCATTGAGAGCGTCGGGCCGGTTCAGCCGGATGGTAGCTACCGCATTTTCCTTGTCCAGCTTGATGTTGGTATACTCCACCAAGTGCCTCCCGTGCTTAGGCCATGCTCGAGTTAATATACCAGAGGCTGGGATCTCCGGCATCTATGGTGGGGCCCTGTCCGCAGGGGACTACTCGCCGGCCTGCCTCACTGGCTTTTTGAGGGGACGCGCCACGTTAAACCCGGGTCTGAGATTGTCTCGATGGTGCGTCTGAATCGAACAGCCGACTGGACATCCGGCTAATGGCCCAACGACACCAGCCGGCGGCCAGCATCAAGGTCAAAGTTCACCCCAGGGCGTCCACCAACAAGGTGGTGGGCTACCGCGGGGAGGTATTGCACCTGAGAGTAACGGCTCCCCCCGTGGAGGGACGAGCCAACGCGGCCGTGGTCTCCTTGCTGGCCGGTGTATTGGGGGTTGCCAAGAGCCGGGTGCGAGTTGTCCGGGGGCACGGTTCCAGAGACAAAATGGTGGCCGTGGAGTCCCTCACCGTTGATGAGGTGCGCCACCGGGTGTCGGGGTCCGCTGGGCCTGGCCTGGGTCTGAAGCGGCAAGTATAATGAGCCAAACGCCGCCGCCCTGCGTGAGAATTTACTTGGACTAGGGTCGCCCCAGGCACATGGGCCACCGAGGCATCTGAGACCAATGGGTTGGCCCGTCACCATCAGCGACAGAAAATAACGGAGTTTACACCTTGGCTTATTTAAACTTCAGTTGGATCTTGGAAGGCGCCCTGGCGGGGGCCCAAGGGCCGACCAACCGGCGTGACTTGATTTTCCTCAAGATGCGGGACATTGCTGCGGTGATACGCATGGAGGAGCAGACGATTTCCGGGGAAGCCCTGGAGATGGAAGACCTGTACGAACCGGTGCCCGATTTCACCGCCCCTCGCATGGACCAACTGGAACGCATGGTGAGGTTCATCGAAGACCAGATAGAAACCTGGGAGCATCCGGTGGTGGTGACTTGCCAGGCGGGGATGGGACGCACCGGTACGGTGCTGGCCGGCTATCTGGTATACGTGGGGTACAAGGCGGAGCCCGCGATAAATCTGGTGCGGGAGCTACGACCCGGTTCGATCCAAAACCGGGAGCAAGAAGAAGCCATACACAAGTTTTTCGATTATCTCAGAGAGAAGGAGCGAGAGCGAAGAAGGAACGCGAGGGAGGCCCTGGAGGACGACTGAATCCCCGGCGCTGATTCCCCTAAATAGTCCGGGTTCGAGCCGGACTATCGGGCTGGACGCCAATACCTAGGCCACCAGTTCGGCAACCCGTTCCACGGTTTCCTTGTTCTGCCCAGGCACTTCCATATCCACATCCATCATCAATCCGCATTGGAGACACTTGAAGTAGGAGCCGTAGAAATCTTTTTCAAAAAACAGGTCTCCGCGGCACTTGGGGCAGCCCTTGAGGTGAAACATTCTGTCAGTCCCTTTTAGTTAGTTGGCTATCCTGGCGCTTTCCCGTTCACTTAACTTGGATGCGCTTTCTCACTCCACGGTTCATCTGTTATATTCTGGACAGGGTTTCATCCGGTGTCCCCTATTTCGCCGGTGCTGATTCCAATGACTCAACCAGGCTAGATGGTTCCTTGTTGCCGGGACCAGTTAATTCGAATCCCGAGTCCGGAGTTCGCCAGTGCCAGTGACTGATGCGCCCATTCCTTTTCAGGTGACCCGTGAACTGCTTCTAGACATCTACCAAGCGGCTCGGGAGGCCTTCCCCGCCGAGTGTTGCGGTTGGCTGGCCGGTCCTGCGGACGGAGACGAGGTCACGGCGGCGCGCCGGTGCGTGAACGCCCAGGACTCGGGTACCCATCCCACGGTGGCCGGCCGCGGCGCCGAAACCGCCTACGTGTTCACCGGAGCCGACCTGTTGGACCTGAACCACAGTCTGGACAGCGAGCTGCCGGCCCGGATCATCTATCATTCTCACCCAAACGGTCAGGCCTACTTCTCGCCAACCGACCGGGAGGTGGCCACCAGCCCTTGGGGTGACGGGCCTGCATACCCGGTACAGCAATTGGTGGTGGGCATCGACGGTCAGCGAGTGGTGGAAGCCGCCCTGTTCGCTTGGTCCGACGACGCAGGCGGTTTCGTAGAGATTGCCCGTTATGCAGGCGAAGACCTTTGAATCAACCGGCCGGGGCAACTTAGCGGTCCCGGTCCACGTTGCAGACCCCGAATCTCCGTGGCCCCCGTCGCCTCGTTCCCCGGCGCCCTGTTCCAATGAAGATTTTCTGGATATTCCAGCTAGGCGCGGTGGCGCTTCTGCTGTTGGTACTTGGTTGTGACCGAGGGACCGGCCTAACTCCTTCGGGCAGCGCTGCTGGAGACCTGGTTTCCCAGGCCACGGAACAACCGGGGGGAGCGACGGGCAGACCTTCGGATTCGGAGACTAACGCCCGCGGCTCCACCACTGCCGCTGTGCCTGGTACAACAAATCACCGGACGGGACCGGGCGCGGCGCCTGATTCGACCGTTGTGTCCTCAGGCAAGACCGTTCCTCCTCCGACACCCAACCCCTCCAATTCAGATTGGGTCAAAGTCCGCCTGGACGCCGTGATCCAGCTTTACCATATCTCCGAATCCGGCGTTGCCCTCCTGCGCAGCCTGGACCTGCGCCAAATGCGAGGTGAGCCGGGCTTTTTCGGCAGCTATGGCTTAAAGGGCTGGGCCGGCGTCGGAGAGGCCAAGCCCATAGGCGTGATCCATGAGTTGAGCCATTCCTACTGGGGAGGGTTCCCGGTGGAGGGGTTTCCCGGCCTGAGTTTTGAGACTCCCCAGGGTCCCGGATTGTCCCCCGCCATGGAGCGTTATCACGCCGACATCCTGGCCTTCATGGCCCAACCCCCCGACGATTACGAAGTGTTCCGGGAGCGTATGCGTAATCTTCCCCAGGTCTCCAGCGAAAACCTGGAGCCCCTGTTCCACAACCTGGAAGCGGACATGGTCTACGGCACCGGCGGCAACCTGGCGCTGGTGCCGCCGGTTCTGCGCAAGTACTGGGGCAGGTTCTTGGAAGAAGGGGATTTTGCCTCCTGGTACGAGGTCGTGGCCTGGTTCCAAAACCTGACCGCCGAAGACCGGGAGATAGCCGGCAAGTACCTGGGCTTCGAGCACTTGGACCTCCGGCGGTACGACGGTTTGGCGACGTCCGGTGGGCTGGGTTTGCTTCCGGCCGACACGGCCGACAGGGCCGAGCGGGATCTTTTAGCCCGGGACATTTTAACCGGGGAAGAAAAGCAAAGGCTGTTTGACCTGGCCGACCAGTTCGACCTGCTTTTGGGAGACCCCCGCGACGAGGAGAAGTTTGAATTCTGGCGGGGTTACCTTAGGGACAAAAGGGACCTGCACCGCAAGCATCCCGACTATCTTGCCTCGCTGGACCTACCCCGAGCGGACGACCTGTCGGCGGCTTTGGATTATCTAGTGGGACTGGACGACCTCGCTCACCAGGACCGGGCCAACGCGCTTGGCGAACAGATTCCGAAACAACCCTTTCTGGTGAACTTCCTCCCCATATTGGATAACCAGACCCTGTTGTTGCTGTTCGCCCGGTTTTCCGGCCGGGACCCGCTGCCCCAGGGCGCCACCCTGCAAGCCACAGCCAGTTTTGTTGAACGCCTGGGCCTGTTTGGATCTGAGGTGGACCGGGTTCTGTCCCAGGGCCGGCGGGAGCCCTCTCTGGGCGCGGTTGAGTTGCTGGACTTCCTCCAACGCAGCGAATTTGGCCCGGAAGAGGACCTCAAGCTATTTTTCGAGTTGCTTCGAGACGGCGATCGCGAGACTGCCGGGGAGGTGGTGCGGGCTCTGGACCGGGATACCTTCAAACGGTTGAT
>JADFFS010000186.1 GCA_022568195.1 Chloroflexota bacterium
GGGCCGGTTAGCCCCCGTCCCTCTCCCAATTTGTCATCGCCGGCGCCTCCGTTTTAGCTAGTCCGTTGACTTGATATCACCCCAGCTCAGCACGGTTTCTTCTCTAAGTGCCTATGCGAAAACTAGGGAACAGGGGAGTCCCAGCCCTCCGACAGGCTCAGGGCGAACGGATTGTTTCCATTCGCGGTGAGCCCTTCGGCGGAGTTTACCCTGAGCCGAACCGAAGGGCTCAGAACAGGCTTGTCGAACTATAATGCTGGGTGTTCGCATAGGCTCTAAGCAAAGCCACCTTGGCCACTGGATTCTGCCAGGAGTACGTCGAAGACTCGAACCATCGCTTCTGTGTCTCGTTGGCAATAAGCGAGTAATGCTTCTTTGGTCTTGGCTTTTTCAGATATCGGCGTGTCGGGGGCAATCATCCGGGCAAAGCCAATAGCGGCCATTGAGCCATGTTGTATCTCTAGGTCGCCATAGCCCATCTCTGGGACCAAGGCAGGAAGCACCGACTTTATGGAATAGCTCCCGTGGAACATGGGATGATAATAGTTCTCTCGAACCAGCTTGAGCAGGTCGAATGTCCGGCCGCACAAGGCCAGCAGGCGCTCCGCAAACTCGGGGAGAGTTACTGCCAGCTGTTGCATTATGGCTTGTTCATAACCCGAGTACACAACGATTGTGCCGTGGGGAGGGACGGTATCCAGGAGACTCGTCACGAAGGCGCGTCTCGGGTCTTCGGAGTCTTCATTTAGGAACGATTCATGGCTTAGCTGTCCGGACGAATCCCGAACATGTAGGGACCACTGGAATGGGATCACCTGATAGGGCCGGGTGCCAACATAGGCGGGCAGAGCAGGATTGAAGGTCTCGAAGTCCAAGAAACTTACTGGGAACCTGACCTCCCGGAGCCTGGACGCAAGATCTGAACTGATGAAGGGCTGCTCCGCCGCCACACTGTCTCGCACCCGCTGCTGCGTTGGAGTAAGACCGGGGAAATCCGACGGGATGCCGCGGATGTCACCGATTCCCGAATCCTTCAATTCGTCCAAGACCTTGCTACTTACTCTGGGCAACTCCTCGACCGGATGCTCAGTTGCCTCCTGGTGGCAGTATCCATAGAAAGGGCATTGGTAGGGGGTCATGCAATGGGGTCCAGTCTCGATGGCGGGCTCCTCTTCCCCATGCAGGACTTCCCACATCTTGACCAGTCTACTGGGCATGACTTCCGACATGAATGCTTGAGCATCGTCCGTGACGTCCTGTAGCGAGAAAAGCTGTTCCAGCTCGTACGGTCCACCCTGATACACATAATCAGTGTTGATATGCATCAGATATGCCCGCCTGACGATGATCCCCATGCCCTCCAGCACATGCAGTTGAATCGCGACATCCGGAATATGCTCGGCCTTAACTTTTGCGCCGGATTTTACCTCGACCAGGTCGAAGGCTTCCTGACCGCTTCGCCTAAGTACATCGACTCTGGTCCTGATTCTTTCAAAAGTGAAAGCGGCCTCAAATAGAGCGGGAACGGAGGCATCGGTTAGGATTTTTCGTGTGGATTCAACCGCCTGGGAGTGTTCAAAATATTGTTCCTCAATCAGCCGGCCACCGGGGAATCGTTGCCTGGCCAGCTCTCCAACGGCGTTGCCGCTATCAAAGACGGCCTGCTGGCTCGGATCTATTGGGTCAGCCAAATCCCGTTGGTAGCACTCCAGGTAGAGACGCTTCACGCATTGAAGACCGGCAACAAACCTGGATTTGGATAGCCGCGGGGAAATTTGTGAAGACATCAGCAGGGTATTCTCAACGATAGGTTAGGCAAGCCGATAGATTCCCATCTTGATTAGCGATGAGCAGGCTAGGCAAACGGAGTGGGCATCATTTCCACGGGTACTTCAATCAGCGTCGGGGCGTCCGTTGCCAACGCCTCCCGCAACGACGCCTCCAACTCTTTGGGGCCGTCGGCTCTGACTCCCCTGGCCCCGTAGGCCTCGGCCAGCTTGACGAAGTCCGGATTGTGCAGCTCGGCGCCGTATATCCGGCCATCAAATCGGTTGACTTGATCGCGCATCACGTTGCCGTACGCGTTGTCGTTGAACACAATCACCACGGCATTGATCTTGTGCTGCACTGCCGTGGCCAGCTCTTGGGAGTTGAAGAGGAACCCACCGTCGCCGGAAATCGCGACCACTGCTTTGTCCGGTTGGGCCACCTTGGCGCCCAGAGCCACGGGGTAGGCATAGCCCAGGTTGCCGAAGTAGGACGAGGTCAGGAATGTCCGCGGATGGTACACGGGATAGAAGGCCCGGCTGTAGTAGCCGAGTTGGGTCATCCCCGAGATCAGTATCCCATCATCGGGTATGGCGGCCCGAACGGCCGCGAGCAAAGAATCCTGGGGCTCTACCCGGTGAGCGGCCTGGGCCCGGGCGGCCCTCATGGCTTCGACCTCTGCCTTGCGGCTGGGACGGGCTGGGGTCCGCGCCGCCAGGGCGGTGTACAGGCCTTCGAGGGTGCGGCGGGCGTCCCCGTGGACGCGGAACGTGTTGTCGTAGTTGCGTCCCAATTCTTCTTCGTCGATATCGATCTGTACCACCTGCTGTCCGTGGAGGTATTGGGGCATGGCCAACCTTGTCCCCACGGCCAGGATCACGTCGTGGCCAGATTCTGGTTCGGCGATGGGTTCGTTTCTCAGCCAGACAGCTCCCATGGAGAGGTAGTGGTGATCCGAGAGAGCGCCTTTGCCTTCCGCGGTGGAGATGACCGGCGCTTGCAGGTGTTCGGCTACTTGTTGCAGCGCCGCCGAGGCCCCCGATGAAACCGCGCCGCCTCCTACCCAAATCAGAGGGTTGGTCGCGGCGGCCAGAATTTGGGCGGCCTGGTCGATGTCCTGGCTGCTGGCGGCCTGCCGTTGATCAGCCCCAGGCTCCCTGAGTTCCACTTCCGCCACCTCGGCCAGGGTCTCCGGGGGAATTTCGATTTCCACGGGCCGGGGCCGGCCCGAGTTGAGCTCGTAAAAGGCCTCGTGCACGGCTTCGGGGATTTCCGCCGGGTCGATGATCCGGTGGGCCCACTTGGTTATAGGCCGGATGGTATCCAACTGGTCGTTGACTTCGTGCAGCATCCCCCGGTCAACGCCGATAAGGTCGCGCTCGATCTGCCCACACACCACCATGATCGGTGACGACGCAGCGTAGGCGGTCCCGATGGCGGCAGATGCATTCAGCAGGCCCGGACCGGGCACCATCAGCGCCGTGCCGATGCCGCCGCCGGCTCTGGAAAAGCCGTCGGCCATGTAGGCGGTGGCCTGCTCGTGGCGCGTCGTGATAAACCGGATACCCTCCTCCGCATAGAGGGCGTCAAGAGCGTGGTAGAGTTGCACTCCGGGCAGCCCAAAAATCACCCGGACCCCTTCCAGGTACAAGGACCTTGCCAGGGCTTGTCCGCCGGTCATCTTAGCCATGCAGCTATTATTCCTTTGAGAATAGTTTGTTGTGAGAAAAGCTGGTTGCCAGCGATATTCTAACACCGGGCCGGTGATTCCTCACCCGGATTGATTCCCGTCTGATCTTCCGTTGGTGGATTTGGCCCTGCCCGTTTGAACCCCAGATTACCTTGGCTCCAGCCTGGTCTCACTCCCAAAAACCCTTTGACTTGGCTGCGGCAACCATGTAGCATACGTGGGCCGCCTAGGACGCACCGGGCGTGGTCCGTGCCTGGATCAGCGCCCGTCACGTTGCTGCCGGAAGATGCGGCATCTCCTCCGGAGACGACATTATGAGTCTGCAAAACCAGCAGCAAGCATCTTCACCGCTTGCCGCGCCACAGGTTAACCCGGAATTTGCCAGAGCCCTGGATGAGCTGGTTTCTCTGGCCAAACAGGGCCAACCGCCAGACAGCCTGTTCTTTAACCCCTCGGACGAGTGGCTGGTCAGTCAGATGCCCATTTTACAGGACCTGCCCCAAGAGGACCGGGACCAGGTTCTGGCCGAGGCCAGCCGCATCAGTGAAGAGGCGGCGGCGGCCAACGCTGCGGGCCGGGCGGCCACCCGGGCATGGCCGGGGGTGGTGGTCAGGCTAGACAGTGGAGGTCTGGCCTTTTTCAGCCAACTGGGTGTGGTCCGCCGTCCCGACCTGACCCAGTATTTTATCGACGGTTTCGTGAAGAACCGGGATGCCCTGGCCTTCAGCGAGGACAACCAGGCCCTTTTCGCGGAAGTATTTACCCACGTCAACAACTACATGCGTCAATGTCTCTCGTCGGGGGATAGCATCATCCAGTCCGACCGGCAAATCTGCGATGCGCCGGGGCGCTCCTTCCACGCCCGCCAGTTGCTATTCGGCACCAGATACCTTCAGCTCCCTTTGATGTGGCGGCAGCTAACCTTCGACCTCCCCGCCGCGCAGAGACAGCAGCCGCCGGACATCCTGGAGGTCAGCATACCCAACTGGCTGGAGGACATCGGCCTCCCCGACGACCTGAAATCCCGGATCGAATCAGCGGGCTTGACCCAACTGGTGTTCAAGGCCCCCACGAAAGGGCTGTCTCTTCACCTGGGCTTCGACTACGTGGGCGAGCACAAGATGGGACCCCTCTCCATAGCCATGTTCCTGGTCAAACAAAAGCAGGGCGTGGCGGTCCAAGCCGCTCTGAGCATGGCCCGGGTCAAGACGCTGGCCGGCGAGGTAAAGAATACGGCTCTGGTCACCGTCGGACCATCGCTGCACGGGAAAAGCACCTTGACCATCATGATAGAGCTGGCCGGCAGCGAGCTGGCCCAGATCCTGGGGCTGGCGCACGACCCGGCCGAGGGCGTCTACCCAATGAACGACGACATCGTTCTCCTACAGTCGCTGGCAGAGCCCATCGAAACCACGCTACAAGGTAAGCCCGTCAAGATATCCCATGGGATTGATGGTACCGAGAACAATTTCTACGCCATGCCCTTTGGGCTGAACCGGGAAGAGGACCCCATCACCTTTGACGCGGTCCGGGGTAGCCCCGGGGCTCCCAACGACAAGGAAACCCTGGAGAACGTGCCGGTTAACCTGGAAGGCCCCTCTCCCAACTTTTTGGAAAACCCGGTCCGCAACATGCGGGTGACCCTCTCCCGGCCTCGCCTGATCGCTAGGAAGAAGGCACAACCCCTGATCCAGGCCATCACCGGCGGCAGGTTGGACGAGTCGGTGCACGTGCCCATGGAAAATACCGACCGGGTGTTTTGGCAAGCGGTGATGCGACAGAACACCGTCATCCCGCCTTTGAGGAGGCTCAACCTGGAGCAATACATCCGGGTGTTGATGTACGGCGAGGCGGTCCAGATGGGCGCTGCCGTGGGGGCCATCGGCCGCCCCTACGTGGAGTATTTCTCTGATCCTTTCATTATCGGGTTGGAGGATGAGAACGCCAACCTGATGTACCGCATCCTGCAGCAGATGAGCCAGGGAGGTCTGCCGCAAGAGTACTACGTGTTCAACACCGGCGGCGTCGGGGCCGATAGCAACGAAGAAGCCAGCGGCCGCACGTACAAGAAAATCCCCCGTGAGCTTACATTGATGCTGCAAGAGGCGTTGCTGCGAGAAGCCGTGCGGTTCGAGCGAGACCCGGTGCTAGGGTCGGACATCGCCGTGGCCATTGTCAACGGCCGGGGAGACGTGGCGGTGGACCTCTCTTCCCACTGGTCGCCCAAGCATATCTACGGGGAAGCCGAATACACTAAACGCATCGTGGAGTTGAGCCGCCGGCGCTACTACAGCCGGGACGCCCAAGACAAGGCGGGCATCTTGCGATACACCAAGGTGACCGATCAGTTGCTGGACATTACGGATATCCCTGCGCCGTTGAACGAACGGGAGTTGGCCTGGCTTTTGTCCTTCTACTGGCACGTCGACCAGGCCTACAACTCCCTGCCCGAGTTGTCGGCCCACCTCCTCGAGGGGCGCCGTCCCGAAGACAAGGCCCTGGAGGCGATTCACAAGATGTACCAGAAAGGCCGGAGCCAAGGGCTGGAGCTATCCGGCGATAGCCAAGGTGCGCTGAGCCAGTTGGGAGTCGAGGCCTAGGACAACCGCGCTGGCCCTGATACCAACTCATGAGAAAACCCGAGCCGGCGACAGCCCCATACAGCATAATCGAAAGGCGGGGCAGCAGCGTGGCCCATGCCGGCGCCCTGTTGATCGGGATTCCACTGACCGTATTTTTCTTGGACCCCCCCTTTTCCTTTGCTCCGTGCCCGGTGATCGCGTACTTGATCGCCCGGTCCTTCCGCCGGCGTAAGCTGGCCTGGGGGGCGTTCCAGGGTATGCAGGCTTCATTGATTCAACTGTTTATCTTCATCCTGGCCGCAGCCACCGTGTATACCAGCCCAGTGCCCAATTTGGCGGCGACCTTTGGTGTCGCTGGTTTCTTGCTGTTCCTGTACTCATTACGGGGTAGTTTGGACACATTGCTGGGTTATGACTTCCGCTACGCCGGAGTAGGCAGTTGGCTGGAGAGGGTCGCCCGGGCCAACTTGGAACGGCCGGAGCCGGGCCGCAGGCGGTTCGGCAGCCGGGACCGGGATAACGCCGACGGAGACCCGTAGCAGCAGTTCTTGTCGGTATCGACAGGCATTTGAGCCTGCTGTAGCAATGCATCCCCGGAAACCACCGGAAAGGCAACTGCTCCATTGGACTGTCCAGGTCTATGATCCCATGGACCTGAGTTCGCTTTAACCGATGGGACATACAGGTGGCGTTGATACCGGTTAATTTTGGCAAAACCCTCGCGAAACGATTAGCGGACTGGATGTTTCGTTCTGTGATTCGTTGAGTATTGCGCGAGCATATCACCAACCCTCGATTATTTGTCCCTCACCCTTGACAGTTGTTTCTGGCTTAATGTATTCTCAGTGCTTGAATCTCCGCTCCGTTAGAATGGGGCAGCCGCGGGATTGCCACTGTAATTTAAGGAGGCCAGGAAACCGATGAAAT
>JADFFS010000187.1 GCA_022568195.1 Chloroflexota bacterium
TATGTCCCTCGCTGATAACCTGGTACCCCAAGACACAAACATTTCCCCGGACGTTTTCGTCCACGACCGAGAGACCGGGGAAACAGTACGGGTCAGTGTGGACTCCAGTGGCACCCAAGCCAACCATGAGAGCTGGAGTGTCTCCATCGACGGGAGCGGCCGCTTTGTCGTATTTACGTCTCTCGCTTCGAACCTGGTGCCTGGCGATACTAACGAGGACGGTATTGACATTTTCGTGCACGACCGAAGCACTGGGCTAACCCAGCGAGTCAATGTGGCATCCGACGGAGCCCAATCCAGATATAGCAAAAAGTATGTCGGAGCCTCAGACTCCTTTTACTTTGGATCGTTTTCTGCCGTGATCAGCGACGATGGGCACTTCATTGTGTTCGACTCTGCAGCCTTCAATCTGGTGTCGGAGGATGCCAACGAGCACCCAGATGTTTTCGTGGTGACGAACCCTTTGTTTGAGCCGACCGCAACTTCCACGCCGACAGCCACGCCTGTACCGGAACCGCCGACGGCACCTACGCCGACTCCTGTGGCCGCTAAGGCAACTCCGACACCTATGCCCACACCCACGGCCACGCCTATCCCCACTGCCAAGCCGAGTCCAACCCCAACCTCTGAACTAGCAGCTCCGACGCCCCGGCCAACTGCTACCGCCACATCGGTGCTGCCCACCGAAACTCCAACGCCGACTATCGTGGCACCGACCCGCGAGCCTGTGGCTACTCCCTCGCCTGAACCCACAGTGCCCTCAGCCCCTGCCGGAGGAGGTTGCCTCGCTCAGCCTGGATTAGCCAAACGTCTAGATCTTAGCTGGCTGTTCCTGGGTGTCGTTGTCTTGGGGCTGGCATCGCGGAGAAGGATGAGGTTCTAATCAATAGGGGCTGGAAGGAAATGTCCACAAGACTTGACAAGAGGTCCCGAACGGCGCAGGCAAGCAGCCCTGGGGCCAACGGGATTCCCCCAGGTCAACTCCGTAGGCGATGTACTCCCGAGGAATGCCCCGAACAAAGCCGGAGATCAGGCGGCCGTCGGTGAGACAGTCCAGCATAGCCAGCTCTTCTGCCAAGCGGAGCGGCTCGTGGATGGGCAAGCAGTTGCCGTAGATCAGGAGCTTCATGCGGTTGGTCCGCTGGGAAGCGGCCGCCGCCATCAGGTTGGGCGAGGCCATCATTCCATAGGGCGAGGTGTGGTGTTCGTTGAAGCCGATGCCATCGAACCCCAACTCTTCCATCAAGGCCCAGGCGTCCAAGTGCTCCCGGTAATTGCTCACGGCCAAATCCGGCCGAAAATGCTGCTTGGGCAGAGGATAGGGCAGCTCACCATCCACCTTCAGATGGTCCATGTGTTCCGGGTATGGAAGAAGGTCGAATCCGAACACCTTCATCGTCGTTGCTCCAAAGGCCAGGCTTGGCGGTCCGACAGATTATAACAACTTGCAGCCTTACCAGGCTACGATCGTAGCAGCACTGGCCATCGCGCTGCAGCAACCACCTCAGGACACCCCACGACATGATAAAGCAGTCCCTCGGGTTGTTTGGTACCCGAGTCATACCGGACTTTTGCCAAGCCGAAGGTATACGGCAAACGTTAGCGCACCCTTATAGACCCTGTGCACGTCTTCGAACGGACCGGTATCGCGGCATCTGAAGTGGTCCGTGGGCAGCCCCGGCAGAGCGTAGCAAAAGCGGCCTGGTTGAGTATAAAATAGGCCTGCGCCGAAGTGGCGGAATGGTAGACGCGCCGGTCTCAAAAACCGGTGAGGGCAACCTCGTGTCGGTTCGACTCCGACCTTCGGCACCACTTCCAGAATCATCCTGGTCTTGAATGTTGGGCTGGGCTTCCTCCGTTTTTTGGCACGTCCCACTCATCCTCGACAGCAACGACCGTCTGCATGCTATGTGCATCAGCAGCACTTAAGCACTTGTCCGAAATTCCAGGTCCGCCTCACACCGTGCTCAAAAGTTTAGCTAAGAGGAGTTTTTAATGGCAGAGAGTCCCTTTTTGAGTTTCGACCAAGTCCGGGCCGGCATGAGGGCCATGATAGACAAGGCAATGGAGACCCCGGCGGAGCCGGTGGCCATGGCCATCGTTGACGACACAGGGAACCTGGTTGCTTATGCCAAGATGGACAACTTGAGGATCTTTAGCCGCCGTCACGCGCTGCGCAAGGCCTACACCGCCGCCATCATGGGGATCGACACCGGCGCCCATGCCCAGCGGCTCCACAGCCAGGGAAGGAGCACCAGCGAACTGGGCGACCCCAACATTACCCACGGCCAGGGTGGGCTGGTGATCATGAAAGACGGGGTGATCCTGGGAGGCGTCGGGGTTGGTGGCTATCCCAGCGGGCAGTCCGACGAAGACTTGTCCCGGGTCGGCCTTGAAGCAATGAATATTTAACCCGGCTGGACCGGTTGTTCCAGCCAGTCCGCGAAATTGCTTCCGAGTAGCACAACACGGGTCCCCTGCTGCCGCCGGGCCGCTCCCTGTGCGTTCAAGGCGTCCATCAGCAGGGCCCCCAGCGCGCCACCCAAGTGAGGCCGGCGCTCGGTCCAGTCCAGGCATCCGTATGCGAATCGGCGCCTTGAATCAGTAGCCGGGATTGCTTCGACACTCCGCTGCTGCAACTCCTTTAGCCCCAAGGCTGTCGGACGGTAGCTGGTGCGGGAGTCCTGGGATTCTTCCGGCTCCAGCCAGCCGCGATCGAGTAGCTGTTCCAGCAGTCCTACCCCCGCGATGCCAGCCAGATGGTGGTAGCAAGTGCGGGCTTGTCGCAGCGCCGAGTTGCGCCGGACCTCCCGGGCAGCTTGGGTGCTGCGGCGGGGCGCGTCCGGCGGCAAGGCGTCCCCTGCCGGTACTCGGTGGGCCGGCGAATCGTCCAGCGCGACTGGCGGGATCGGATTGATTTGATTCCTTTTCATGTTCGGCTCCCGGGTTTGGCGCCCTTCCCTTGAGCCACCAGTGTACAGCATAGATCCACGGATGGAGGCTGGTGGCCCGGACTCGCCGGATTGTTAGTTCATTTGCTCTTTAAAGTGGTCCACGACAACCTTGAAGTCGGCCGGCGCAAAAGCCAGGTCACCGATGGGGAAGGGCCGTATGAAATCGATGAACACCGGTACTATGGCAGACTGTTCCAGAGACTCGGTCAGTATTTCCTTGATCTGGGCTTCTTGCTGGGCCAGAACCGAGGCCCGTTGTCCATCGCCGGGCTCCTCAGAGCTGTAAACCATGTTCACTATTCCCACGATGGCGATGGCGGAGATGACTACGCTGGCCGTCAGTCCCAAGGCGAATCCGGCCAGACGGTCCACCCAACCAAGGAAAAGAGCGTAGACCAATTTTTTGACTATCATCCCAGCCACCACGGCCACGACCGTGGAGACGGTGATGGTTACGGCGTAACCAAAAGCGGTGGCCAGGGACTCATTGGTTGTATATCTTCCCAACCACCCGGCCAGGTCATCAGAAGCCTGCCCGACGATGAGAAATCCCACCGTTATTCCTGCCGCGGTAAACCCGGCGCGTATCAGCCCGATGCGAAGCCCCATGAATGCCCCGCCGATCAGCCCGATGATGAGTGCGATATCAAGCCAGTTCATTGTTGTCTCCTTGAGCCCGTTTCTGTATGACTTGAGTCTACGTCCGTTTTTAGCGTGGGTCCGTTACCCAGGTCTCGAAATTTCTGTGAGGATGGTCACAGGTCAATGCACTGACCGCAGCAGAATGAAATTTCCCGGCGGCTTCTAGGACACGTCCAGGTGAAGAATAGTTTCTCCCCGGGCGACTCCTTCCACCGCACGGATCAAAATTTCGATGTCGTCCAACGAAGTCTTGCGGATGTAGGCCTTGCCCCGGGCGTCGAGATTAAGTAGATCGATCAGGGGTTGGCTGTCTTCACAAGCGGAGACAATCACTATTCCTATGTTAGGCTGGACAGCCGAAATCTGCCTGGCCGCTTCTATACCGCCCACGTTAGGCATCCTGATGTCGAGGATTACCACGTGGGGCCGAGAGGCTTGGGCCTGGCATACGGCTTCTTGGCCGTCGGAGACAGTAGCCACCACCTGGATGTTCTGTTCACTCTCCAGGATTTTCTTGTAGGTGGCTTGCATAAACTTTGAATCATCGGCCACTAACACTTTTAGCATCGGTGCCCCTCCGTACCCGTTCGGTCCGAGTTGCCTGCTCAGCATGGGTTTAACTATTGATCGATTGAGACCAGATTACATCCGAACCGGGTGGGAGTCTGTGACACTTCGTCCGGCCATTTTGTGACCTTGGTCACGGCGGCGGTGCCCTCGATCGCCGTCGGTGGTATAGTAATCGGCAGCTTATGGTCAGGAGGCGGTAGACATGGATTTGGGACTGCAAGGGAAATATGCGCTCGTGACTGGAGGAAGCAGGGGCATCGGCAAGGCCATTGCCCGGGAGCTAGCCCGTGAGGGTGCCGATGTGGTTATCGCCTCGCGGACGCTGTCAGACTTGGAGCAGACGGCGCGGGAAATCGAAGACGAAACGGGCCGCCGAATCCTTCCCATGGCCCTCGACGTGAGTCAAAAAGACCAAGTCGACCGGGTGACGGCCGAGGCGGCTGAGAAGTTGGGCGGGTTGCACATCCTGGTCAACAGCGGCTCGTACCCCGGCGGGTCGGCCGGGGCAATCGGCCCCATCGAGACCATTATCGACGAGGAGTTGCTCTCCGACTTCGACGTGAAATACGTGGGGGCGCTGCGGTGCGCCCGTGCCGCTATCCCCTTCCTGAAAGAGCAGGGCTGGGGCCGCATCATCAACATCAGCGGTGGCAACGCGCGCAATGCGGGCAACCTCAGCGGCGGAGCACGCAACGTGTCGTTGGTCCACATGACCAAGACCCTCTCGAACCACCTGGGCCGGTACGGCATCACCGTTAACTGTATTCACCCGGGCACGACCCGCACCGAGCGCACGCCGGGATTGCTGGCTGCCCGGGCCGCCCAGCTGGGCATCCCCGTGGATGAGGTGGAAGGGCGGGACTTCGCGCCGGACTCCCCGCGGAGCAACGCAATCTGCCGCATGGTGGACGCATCGGAGATTGGCTACTTGACCGCGTACCTGGCCTCGGACAAAGCCTGGGCCATCACAGGAGAGGTCATCGCGGCTGGCGGGGGTACCGGCAACGCGGTATATTACTGAACCGCGCTGCCCCCATTATTTCCAGTCCGGGTCGAGCCTGTTCAGGTACTCATTGAACAGTTCGATAGCCTTCTGCTCGGTTACTCCCATGTAAAAGCGAAGGCTTTGATGGTGCTCCAGAACATCCCTGGGTAGCATCAGCAGGTCGTTGCGGGGTCCGGACATGCGGTACAGGTTGTTTAACCACTCCTCCTGCCCCACGTACAGAGCATCCTCCAGAACGGACGCATCTGTACGGTCCATGTCCGTGCGCGCCATCCAGCGGGAGAAAACGAAGGGCAAGCCGGTCCATTCACGCCACTCTTGTCCCAAGTCGTACTTGTGGGGAAAGCCCCTCACGCCACGCCGCTGCCGCAGCGACTGGTTGCCCACCAGGAGGAGGGCGTCGTGGGAGTCCTGTCCATCCTGGAGATCCACGTAGGCCCCGGGCTCGACCTGATGTTTGAGGGTCAACAAAATTCGCAAGAGACTCCGTGACGTGGATGCCTCGTCGGGGAGGGCGATGCGTGAGCCGTTCAAATCAGTGATGGGTTCCTTGGAGTGGAGAACGCTGGTGCCCGAATTGCTGACAGCAGCGATGCAGAACCCGGATACCGGTTGAAACCCCTGCTCCAAGCGAATGCAGTCGGTTAAGGGGACTGGTCCGGAATCAATGTCTCCATTGAGTAGGGCCGAAGCGGTCAGGTTGGGCGCCATATTCCGCAGCTCGATGCCCCGGCGTTCCATGTCGTAGTAGAAAGGCTCGCACCCTAAATAAGGGATACGAGCGACCCTGATGGCCATGAGCTATTGCCCCACATTTCAATTTTAGCCGGTGTCTTCCAGTAAAGACTAGCGCCCAGCGAGCTGAAGGGCAACCTTGTTAAACGCCCGGGCAAAACCGGCAACTGCCTCCACGTCGACGGCATCGGGCCAGCGATCGGATTCCAAATGGAACTGGGCGTTATCTCCTACCATGGCTACCACCCTGCCACCGTGGCCGGCCACCACCTGGGATTCGGCGCCAACGGTGGTATCCCGGGGAACCGGCGATGCAGTGGGCGCACCGGCCTGGTCCAGGGCAACCTGCATTTGTCGCTCTAGCTGGTCGTCGGTGGCTGAGAACCGGGCGCCGGGCTCTAGGGCCGCGCCGATGTTGGCCCCGAAGTGGACCCAGGCTGATGCCTTTGTTGCGAAGCCGGGTCTGCGCTCCAGGAACGAGTCGATCCCGCGAAGGCCAAGCTCGTGGGCGCTGGTGGCCAGGAAGACAACGTCGCGGAGAGAACCGGCTTCGCTGAAAGCCCGCATGACCTCCAGCCAGCAGGCCAGCCCGCCGCCGCGCTCCCCGGCGCAGTGCCACCAGCCGGTTCGGGGCGTCATGATGGCCAGTGGAGCAAGGCTTTGGTCAGCCCCCTTCAAGCGTCCAACAACGTTGAAGGATTCGGCCTCGGTTCGGTTCACCGATAAGATCAGATGAGCTTCGGAGTTACGTTGGGCGTGCTCCGACAACAGAGAATGGACCTGGCTACCCACTTGCAGCACCGGCGGTCCGAATGGATTTCGGAAACTCTGGGCGTTGGTTGCCATCAGTCCCGGCCGGCCGCCAAGGGTCACCGCGACCAATGCTTGGTGCTTAGAGGACTGGCGCGCGGCCTGAAATTCCTGGGTTGCCATGCCGCTCCGGGCCACGTCGCCAAGGCCGATCTCGGCGGTGGAACCCAACGGGCCGATGCGCCCCCGTATCCCTTCCGGTCCGGTGAAGGCGCCGTCAAACATGGGCAGCCCAACGATCT
>JADFFS010000188.1 GCA_022568195.1 Chloroflexota bacterium
CGATGACCCCGTAGTGCACCACGGCGAGCACCGCGGGCAAGAAGAGGACTGGCCAGACCGCGTTGATGATCAGCGAGATGCCGAAGTACAGCAACGTCATCGACAGGTACATGGGATTGCGGGTGAAGCCGTAGGGCCCAGACACGACGATACTATTGGTCGGTTTGTAAACGTTGAGGCTCACTCCGGAGCGGGCCATGGTCTGCCGGGCCCATATCACCAGGATGATCGACGCGACGACCAGGGGCCATCCGGCGACGTGGCCAATCCAGGTGACCGGAAAGAACGCCAGCGGCTCCCACAGAAACTGGACCAAGGCGCCCAGGACGAGACCAATGCCGAAGGGTACAGGCGGCAGGACGGCGACGCCGTCCCGGTCTTCATTCGGTGGGAACTTGGACCTTATCATCGACTTTTCCACCGTTCTCCCTCCGGCGAAGACTTCCCCGTAGATTTCCAATGTAATGGCCGGCTTTATGCCGGAGCTGTCCCGATTGGGCAGCCACAACCTTGCGGGTCTCCTTTCCCGGATTGGGGGCCAGCAAGAGCCCTGCGGCGGCTCCCAGCACGGCTCCGGTGGTCAGCGCGGCGATCAATTTAGTGTTCGCGGACAAGTTGGTTCCTCCTTAGCTGGTTGTCTCTCGGCGAATCCATCACTATGTTAGATGCGCCGCATTCACTTTTAATCGGAAATAGGTCTGATTCGGTCCTGGCTAAAATGGTGATGCGGGACTAGTACCAATGCGGTCTGAGATTGCTGCATCCGAACGTACTACGAGGCCAGTGCACGGGCCACGTCGGCGGCGCTGGCCACCGTGGCTTGCCTGGGAAAGACCTTTTCCATCAGCAGGGTGTGTACTTCCGTGTCCCGGTCGGCGCATCCGTCTTCCACCACGATGATGCGGTAGTCGGCGTCGGCGGCGTAGCGGACCGTGGAAAGGATCACGCCGCTGGTGGCGTGGCCCATCAGGATCAGCGTATCCCTGTTCTGGGACCGTAGCATCATGTCCAGGTCGGTGCCAAAGAAGGCGTTGACCCGGTGCTTGACGATAATGGGGTCTCCCTGCTCGGGCAGCACCGTGGCGTGAATCAACGTCTTGGGATCGGCGGCCGGAGGCACTCCGGCTGCTTTGCGTGTGCTGAAGGTCTGGTTCATGTCGGAGATTTCCGGGTAACCCGGCCTGAAGTTGACCACGATGTAGATCACCAAAACTCCGGCGCGGCGAGCCCTGGTTAGCACCTCCCTAGCCCGGTCAAAGGTGCGCCGTTCCTGCACAATGGGGTTTTGGCCCATGCTGTCCGAGTGGAAATCCGCCATCAGCAAGGCTGTCCGGCTTTTGTCCAGTTCGATATCCGCCATGGTTTCAGACCTCCCCCGGCATGTTTCTCGGGCCACCTCACCGGCGACCCAGTATATTTTTGCATAATCTCCAGTCCGTGTTCAATTCCCGGTGACCAATACCAACCGAGCGCCGGGTTTTTCTTGCCAGGGGGTTATCGTCCGTCATTCGGCGGCATATACTGGTGTCCGCGTAGGCTATGGGGCGAATCATCGCAGGAGAGGCGAGATGGAGGTCGGTTATCAGGTGGGCCAGGTGGTCATACGGGATACCGTGGACCTGCAGCAGCAATGGCTTGACCAACTGGAGCAATTCCGGTGGGCCCGGGATGCCGGATTCGATACATACTGCTGGGCGCACCACTATCTGATAGACCCCTTCCAGCATTTTCAGCCCTTTCCGGTGTTGGCCCGTCTGGCGGCGGAACCCGGCAACATGAAGCTGGCCACATCGGTGCTGCTGTTGCCCCTGCTCAATCCTGTGGACGTGGCCGAACAAGTGGCGACCTTGGATCATATCTGTCAGGGACGGCTCATTCTCGGCCTGGGCCTGGGCTACCGGCCGGAGGAGTGCGAGGCCTTTGGCACGCGGATGTCCCAGCGCGGGGAACGGCACACCGAAGCATTGGAGTTGATGATCAAGCTGTGGACCCAGGACGAGGTAACCCACCACGGCCGCTACTTCCACGTTACCGGCGCCCGCCCCACCGCCAGGCCCTACCAGCAGCCCTACCCCAAACTTTGGCTGGCGGCCATGAGCGACCCGGCGGTGCGTAGAGTAGGCCGGGAGGGCCACATCCTGTTCGTCGGACCGGCCCAGCCCTTTGAGATGATCCGGCGGCAGATCGATCTGTACCACGAAACCCTGGCGGACAACGGACATCCGATCCCCCAGGAGAAGGTGATCGTTCGGGAGTTTTTCTGCTCCCGGAACCGGGACGAAGCCCTGGAGAGAGCCCGACTGGGGTTCGAGAGAAAGTATGCCGAGTATGCCGCCCACGGATTCCAAGGGACCGACCCAGAGTTGGCCGACAAGATAACCGGTGACTTGGAAACGTTGATGGACGATACCTTCATCGTGGGTAGCCCCGAAGAGTGCGTGGAGCAGATCGCCGCTTACCGGGACCTGGGGTTCACACAGATCTCCCTGCGCCTCTTCTATCCGGAAACACCGCAGCGGGACGTGCTGGAGCACATAGAGTTGGTGGGACGGGAGGTATTGCCGGCAGTACACCGGCTCTAGGACTACTTCCAGGCGATTATCATAATCAGTTACGGCTAGGCAGGTGTCATTCCGAGAAGCGAAGCGGACGACCCCGATATAATCGGGGTGGGGTGGGGTAGTTCCGCCCATCCCCAGATTCCTCCCTCCGGTCGGAATGACATTAGTGCCATTTACCTGGACGGAGTACTAGTTGGTCTTGGGAAGGTCCAGCAACCGGCCTAGGCGCTAAATAGGGCTATACAGACGGGAGGGCATCGCATGGGCGAAAACCGCATCGGAGTTGCCATCAGCGGAAACAACATCGCGGAGTTGCAGGGGGCCATTCAACACGCCGAGCAACTGGGCATCCACGGCGCCTGGATGACCACCGGCGGCGCGCGCCCAGACAGCTTGACTGTCTTTGCCGCCTCCGCCGGAAGCACCAGCAGCATCATGCTGGGCACCTCCATCGTGCCCATCTACCCGCGCCATCCCCTGGTCATGGTGCAGCAAACCCAGGTGGTGGCCCAACTGGCGCCCGGCAGGTTCCGGCTGGGAGTGGGCCCCAGCCACCGGCCCACCATGGAGGCGGCGGGCATCGAGTTTCGCGCACCCTTGGGGCACCTGCGAGAGTACCTGCGTATCCTCAAAGCGTTGCTGCAAACCGGCAGGGTCGACTTTGACGGGAGGTACTACAGTGCTCACGAGTCCATCCCCGAGCCGCTGGACGTCCCGGTGATGGGGTCGGCCCTGCGCCGCGGCGCCTTCGAGCTTTGCGGCGAGGAAGCCGACGGGGCCATCAGCTGGATTTGTCCGGGCACCTATCTGAGAGACGTCGGCTTACCCGCGCTGCAAGCAGGAGCCCGGAAGGCTGGCCGGCCGGTTCCGCCCCTGATTGCCCACGCCCCCGTTTGCGTGAGCACCAATGCCGAGGAGGTGCGAGCCGCCGTCCGGCAACAAATCATGAACCCAAGGCTGCCCTTTTACCAGCAGATGCTGATCGACGCCGGTTTCCCCGAGGCTGCCGAGGGCACATGGAGCGATGGGATGATCGACGCCGTGGTGATTTGGGGAGACGAAACCAAGGTGGCAGACGGCCTGCAACAGCTTTTCTCCTTCGGCGCCACCGAGGTGCTGGCCTCACCGGTGGCCGCCGGCGACGACCGGGCCGCTTCGCTGGAGCGTACTCTAAGCCTACTGGGTCAGGTTTCCCAGTCTATGCCCCGTAACTAATCCATCGAAAGATTCTTAAATAATGGTGGGATTAAATCCCCCTCTCGTCCCCCTTTACCAAAGGGGGATTTAGGGGGATTTCAGTAGATGTTCAGCATGGTTCTTCCGGAATCCAGCCGGCTACAGCTTACCGACGATCTGTCCATCTGCCGCGTCATGAACGGGATGTGGCAGGTTTCCGGCGCCCACGGCTCCATCGACGCCGAAGCCGCGGTCCAGAGCATGTTTGGCTACCACCAGCAAGGGTTCACCACCTGGGACCTGGCCGACCACTACGGTCCGGCCGAGGACTTCATCGGTGAATTTCGGCGCCGCTTGGCAGAGTCCCAAGGCGAGGATGCCTTGCAGGGGATGCAGGCTTTTACCAAGTGGGTGCCCCGTGGCGGACCCATGACCCTGCCCATCGTCCGTGAGAACGTCGGCCTGTCACTGCGGCGCATGGGCGTGGAGGCCATCGACCTGCTGCAGTTCCACTGGTGGGACTATCAAGACCCTGCCTACCTGGATGCTCTGGTCCATCTCTCTCAGCTTCGGGACGAAGGTTTGATCAAGCACGTGGCCCTGACCAACTTCGACACCGAGCGCTTGGAGCGCATCAGCGCCCACGGCGTCACGGTGGTGTCCAACCAGGTCCAGTACTCGCTGATCGACCGTAGACCGGAGATCCAAATGGTCCCCTTTTGCCTGGATCACCATGTCCAGGTGCTGGCCTATGGGACACTGTGCGGCGGTCTGCTGTCGGAGGCCTACCTGGGGCAACCGGAGCCCGGCAGGGCCGAGCTGAACACCGCCAGCTTGGGCAAATACAAGCAGATGGTGGATGCATGGGGCGGTTGGGACCTGTTTCAAGACTTGTTGCGGACTTTGAGCGGTATCGGGGACAAACACAGTGTCAGCATCGCCAACGTGTCCGTCCGCTACGTCCTGGACCGGCCGGCGGTGGCGGGGGTGATTGTGGGCGTCCGGTTGGGGGTCAGCGACCGGCGGGACGACAACGCCCGTGTCTTCGGCTTCTCTCTGGACTCCCAGGACCATGACCTGATAGAGTCTGTCCTGGCCAGGTCCCAGGACCTGTTCCGCATCATCGGCGACTGCGGGGATGAGTACCGCCGGTGATTAACTAGGAGCGTCTGGATGCAGATCGGAGTCATTTTCCCTCAAACGGAGATCGAGGCCGACCCGGCGGCGGTTCGCGATTTCGCTCAAGCCGCCGAGGATTTGGACTACTCCCACATATTTATCGCGGACCACGTCCTGGGAGCAGACCCCCGTTTTCACGACCATGCCTCGTTTCGTAACTACAGCCACGAGAGCTTGGTCCATGAGCCATTCACCTTGATGAGCTACATGGCCGCCATCACCGAGAAGGTCGGCCTGACAACCGGGATCCTGATTTTGCCCCAGCGCCAGACCGTCTTGGTGGCGAAACAAGCTGCCGAGGTAGACGTGCTGAGCGGGGGCCGCCTGCGCTTGGGCATCGGCGTGGGCTGGAACCATGTGGAGTACGAGGCCTTGGGAGAGAACTTCCAAAACCGGGGCCGCCGCAGCGCCGAGCAAATTCAGGTGATGCGGGCCTTATGGACCCAGGAAGTCGTCGACTTTCACGGCCGGTGGCACGACATCACCCACGCCGGGATAAACCCGCTTCCCGTCCAGCGGCCTATACCCGTTTGGCTGGGCGGCGGCAGCAGTAATGATCCAGGCTTGATGGAGGTGGTGTTGCGCCGCATCGCTGAGCTGGCCGATGGCTGGTGCCCCAACATCTCGGCCGACGACGCAGGCCGGGCTGTTGTCGACAGAGTGCACGGCTACGTCAGGGAAGCCGGCCGGGACCCTGCCGAGTTGGGGTTGGACGGCCGCTTGAGGACCGCGGACAAGACCCCCGAGGACTGGGTCGACGAGACCAAGGCCTGGCAGGAGATGGGCGCCACTCACATATCGGTGGAGACAAGAAAGGGCGGCCTGAACGGAGTCCAAGCCCACATCGAAGCAATCCGGCGGTTCAAGGAAGCCGTAGGCTAGCAGCGGCCCCGGCCCTGGTGCTACACTTTTCCGGACCACCCACCCATTTGTGACCGCGTTTCGATGACCGGTCCCCGTAAGTGGGGGGAGGGAGGTAAGCGATGGCCGAGCAGCCGCTTCTGTACCACCAGGTAGACGGCATCGCCATACTCACCCTGAACAACCCGGAGAGGCGCAACGCCCTGTCCAGCCCCCTTTTGGCGGCCTTGAGGGAGAGGCTGGACCGAATCCGGGAAGATTCGACGGTACGGGTTGTCGTTCTGCGCTCCACCGGGCCCGTCTTTAGCTCCGGCCACGACATGAGGGAACTGGTGGGCCGGGACGCCGAGAGCTACGCCGCCGTTTTTGCTGCCTCCACCGGCGTGATGGAAGCCATTCGCCTGCTGCCCCAACCAGTGATTGCGCAAGTACACGGTTTGGCTACTGCGGCAGGCTGCCAGCTGGTTGCTTCCTGCGACCTGGCCATCGCCGCGGACACGGCCTCATTTGCCACGCCGGGGGTCCAGATCGGGTTGTTCTGCACCACCCCCGGTGTCGCTGTTTCCCGCGCCGTCAGGTCCAAGAAGGCGATGGAGATGCTGTTGACCGGTACGCCCATTTCTGCCAGCGAGGCGGCGGAACACGGCTTGATCAACCGGGTCGTTGCCCCCGAACAGTTAAACGAGGAAGTAATGGCCCTGGCCCGCCAAATCAGCTCCGCCAGCGCCTACACCGTGGCCATAGGCAAGCAGGCGTTCTACCGCCAGCGGGACATGGACCTACCGGCGGCCTACGAGCTGGCTCAAAGGGTAATGGTAGAGAACCTTCTGGCCCCCGATGCCAAGGAAGGCATAGAAGCCTTCCTATCCAAGCGGCAACCAAAGTGGACAAGCTAAGTCATAGACCTACCGGGCCTTCAAGAAATGCTAGATTTGGGTAGACTATCTGTTTCTTTTTGAATAGAAACAAGCCGTCCGGCCACATCTCTAATTTCGGGCTTCTCCGCCTGGCACGTAGGACACCAGATGGTGGCTTTGGAAGAAAGCATCAGGTTGTCTTTCTTCACTGAGAAGGTTGCCAGCTCTGATTTGCAAACTCCACACATCTGGATGACCGT
>JADFFS010000189.1 GCA_022568195.1 Chloroflexota bacterium
TCGCCTATCAGCCGCTTTCTCAGATGATATATCCCCACTTTTTCCAGGGCCAGGGTTGCCGCGTCCCGGTCTTCCCTGGTGGGCCGGCGGAAAAGTCCCCGCCGGGCGTACCTTCCCATCAGAGCCACATCGCCAACTGTTACCGGAAAGTCCCAGTCGACCTGCTCGTTCTGAGGCATGTAACCCACTCGTTCCCGCTGTTGGGTACCCGGCTTTCCCAACACGTGGACCTTTCCGCGCCAGGCATCAACCAGCCCCAAAACGGATTTCAGCAGGGTCGACTTGCCCGAGCCGTTGGGCCCGATGATGCCCAGGATCTCCCCCGTTGCAACGGTGAAGGAAACGTCTTCCAAAACCGGTTGGTGGTTGTAGCCGGTCCACAGGCCCTGGACTTCCAGGGCGGGAGCGGGTCCGGGCAGCGCCACCAAATCGGGGCTTGCGCCTTCTGGTCTCGGTTTGGGTTCGCTAATCACCAGTGGATTTTCCTTTCCTATATTCACGGATGCTAAGCCGTCCTTTGTTTCTATCTGGCGCCCATTGCGCTGTTCGGGTAGAAGCGACTAATGTCATTCCGACCGTAGGGAGGAATCTGGGGCGGGGCCGTTCCGCCCATCCCCAGATTCCTCGTCGCTCCTCTCCTCGGAATGACAGGTTGTCACAACCGGTCAACCACCACAATCAACTTGACGCAGTACTGGTCGCGGGCGGAAAACAGTCCGGGCTGACGGGTTTGATAACCGGGTCATCTCAGGTGCTCCACCAGGCTTTTGGCATTGAAACGCATCATTTCCACGTAGGTGGCGACGTTGCGGTCCAGGGCATCTGAATAAATCGTGCCCACTTGGACCCCCATATCCTGCGCTGCTTGTTCCATGACCTGGGACCGGAACTGTGGTTCGGCGAACACTGCGGGAAGTCCCTGGTCCTGCACCTGGCCCATGATGGTAATTATCGTGGCAGGAGTAACGTCCGCCGCATCGCTGGAAACCAATCCGGACACCTTCCAACCGTACCGGGCGCCAAAGTGGCCAAAGGCATCGTGGTAGGTTACCAGGTGACGCCGTTTGGGAGGGACCGCTTCAAGGATGGCGGATATCTCTTGATCCAGGAGTCTTAGCTCCTGGACGAATCGCTCGGCGTTGACCCGATAAGCGTCCGCGTTTGCACCGTCGGCCTGTATCAGGCCGTCTCGGATCCGCTCCACATAGTGAATGACATACAAGGGGTTCTGCCAGTAGTGAGGGTCGGGCGGCCCGGTTACATGTTGCTCCAGCGTGTGGCCACTGCCTTGTAATCGGGAACGGTCCAGGGCGGACGCCGCCGGCAGTTCATCCGACGCTACGACGTGGACCGCATCCGGCCCGGCCGCTCCTCGGATTACGGAACCCAGGAAGTCATCCAGACCCGCTCCGTTGGAAACCACCAACCGAGCCTGGCTCATCACGATGCTGTCCTGGGGTGTGGTTTGGAACGAGTGGACATCCACACCTGGGGGTACCAGCGCCCGCACGTCGACCAGCCGGCCTCCAACCTCTTCCACAAAGCCGGCGAGCAGCGTAGTGGTGGCCACGGCCTTTACGGGCTTGGAGGATTCGTCCGCATACGCTCCGGCGCAAGCCAGGGCTGCCACCAGAGCGGCTACTGCCGCGCCCGAGAAAAAGTGGCGAATTGAGACAAGAAAGGGAGCGCGGGACCTGGGTTGAGAACCATGCCTTAAGCCTGGAAACCTTCCCCAGGTGGCGAATAGAGTTTTGTTATTAAGACTTGGTATCATTTATTATATTGAATGAGACATAGTATCAACAATGGCCAAAAAAAGAGACTAGCTTAAAGATTAACTCACTGGGGCTGGCAGTCTTGGCACAAGCCATAGACTTCCAGCCAGTGCCCGCTCAGCTGGAAACTGTGAGCCGCCGACACCTCATGCAGTTGTTCTTCGATGTCGCACCCAAGCAGGTCCTGGGATGAGCCACACTCGACGCAAAGCAGGTGATGGTGATGCCCGTGGTGGCTTAACTGGTAGTGGAGGGTCCCGTCCTCCAGCAAAACCCGGCACAGGGCTCCTGAGTCCACCAGCAGCCGCAGCGAGCGGTAGACGGTGGCCCGTCCCACCTTGGGCAATTGCTCCCGTAGCTGCTCGGCGGTAAAGTGCCGTTCTTGGCCGGCCACGGCTTGCAGTACGGCCCGCCGGGGAGAAGTCGTACGGTAACCCTGCTCGCCCAGAGCCTCTTGTAGTTGGTCCGCCAGAGCGTAGGACCGTTTGCGCAACATACTGATACCTAGTCTCGTTATTACCTAAGACTTTAGCATAAGGGGAGTCGCCGGTCAACGGGAATTGGCAAGTACGTCAACAACTGGCAAAATCTGGGCCGCGGCTAACGAGCTTCTAAATGTCAGAGTGGGGGCTCCAGGTACCAGGTGGCGCCGGCGGGCGGCCAGGGGTTCGAGGGGTCCAGGACCTGAGAAAGCTGGGTGAAGGCCCCCTTAAAAGTTCGTGGATGTAGCCAGATGCTGTTGAACCCCAGGTTGGTATAGTTGGCGGTTTCCCGGGACGAGGTGTACTGGATTTCTTGATTCCGCAGATGGGCGTCCATGGCCAGGGAGTCGTCGATTTGGAAGATAATCAGATAGATTCCTTCGCCGTAGCGCTCCAAGAACCGGGCCGACGTCGTGTCGCTGCTGGTTGGTTGGGCCAACTCAATGAAAGTGTCCCGGCCCGCCAGGGGTAAAACCGCGATCTCCAGGTCGGTAAAGCTTATCTGGAACCGTTCGGTGGCTTGAAGCCCGAACATTTCCTCCCAGCGCTGGGTTGCTTGGTCCAGGTCCCGGACCAGCACCGCCGCTTGCTTCAGTTGCCGGGTCAAAGGCCGGTGTTGCTGTTCCAACCCTTTTGGCCCGGCGGCCGGCCAGGAGTTCTGCGTGTCGCCGACCTCGATAATTTCCAGAAACGCGCCGTTAGCCGACGACGGGTGAACGAATGCCGAGCGATGGTCGTCCCGTTGGGTCTCGCCTGTGACGCGCACCCCCAAGGATTTGAGGTGAGGGATCAGCTGATCGTACTGTTTCGTTTCGAAAATAAGCAGGTAAGGGCCCTCTCCTCGACGTTCCAAATATCGCGCTGCGGCACAGTCGGTGGTAGTTGGTTGGAGCAACTCGATATAGGTGCCCTCGCCGGCAGGCAGCACCATGTTGGTCAGGCCGTACTGGGGCAATTCCTGGGCATGACACGGATTCATTCCCAGGATGTTGCGGTAAAGCACCTCGGCCTCGTTCAGGTCCCGGACCAGGTGCGCCACCTGGCGTAGCTTCTCGAGCATCTTGCTTACCTACCCAGTACTCTCAAGACCGTTGCCCCGGTTCGATCAATGCCTTACAAACCAACTAATCCGTAAATTGGTTGGTCTCCTGGTACCGGTTATCCCTTGCTTGGCAAAGACACGATGGCGGTGCCGCCGACGTAGCGCTCCCCCTCAGTTCCAGTCATCAGAATGTCGCATTCCACCAGATTCTCCCCGCCCTCCCGTCGGGTGTCGGTGATTGTCGCGGTAATGGTCAAGGTCTTGTTGTGGGGAACCGGTTGGCGGAACACCAGGTCTAGGTCTTTCAAGCCATCTGGACCAGCCCAGTCGGTCAACAAGCGGGCCATGATGCCCATGGACATGATGCCGGGAACGATGGGCCCAGGAAGATTTGCCTTTTCGGCGATGGCTTGGTCGGTGAACCGGTTGGGCATGGCGCTGTCCCACACCTGGCAGAAAGATATAACGCCCTCGTCACTGGCCACAGTTTCCAGGGGCCCGATGGTCTCCCCCGGTTCTACGTCTTCAAAGTAAGGCAAAACCCCTCCTTGGGTTCTATCGGCGGGATCTATTGGCGCGGGATTATTCCCGGCAGGCGAACGACTCCTGGACGTCGGCTACCACCGTGCCGTCCTGGTTGCGAAAGGTAGTCTCCCAGACGATGAACACCATTGTCCCCGAGCGCCCCGTCTTGGCATAGACATCCTTCAGATGAGAGGAGGCGGTCAGGCGGTCTCCGGCGACAATGGGCGCTTGGGCCTGAACCCGCTGGCCGGCGTGCATGCGGGTCCGGCCGAATTTAAGCTTGATGTCGGGCAAGGACACCCGGTGCACCATGATGGTGCAGAAAGTCGTTGGCGCAACCAGCCCCTTGAAGCCCTGGGCCTCGGCCGCTGCCTGATCGAGGTGGATGGGGTTTGTTTCACCGATGCCCCGGCTAAAGGCCCGGACTTGGTCGGCGGTTACTTCGAAGGGACCGGCTTGGTGCTCTACGCCGTAAAGGGACTTGTCGTAGTCCAGCTCCAACGCCATTTCGGCCTCCCTAATACTTCAGATCAGTGGAATGATACCGGCGCCTCTGCGGCATCAGTACATTTGGCGGCGCCTAAACTCCCGCAGGCTCGCCTCCGGTGTCTTGCAGCCATACCGGTTGGAAACGGCCCAGTAGTAGGGCATCTACCAGATCGCGTTCGCTGTTGATCGGGGTGGGAAAGTTGGTCATGCAAGCGCCAATATGGCTGGCCAAGTGAGCGTCGCTTCCGCCGATGCCCAGGTACCCCTGAACGTCGCACAGCTCGGCTGCCCGCTCGTTCTCACCCTGGCGGCTGCCGCCGTTCAGTCGTTCCACGATAGCTACGTCCTCGAATGTCTCCCCTTGCGCTATATATTCGGTGAGGCCTATGCCAAATCGGCCCGGGTGGGCGGGAACCGCCAGGGCGCCATGCTGGCGTGCCGCTTGCAGCAGTTCTCGCGAATCCATGCCAACGTCGGAAAAGTCCATCTCTCGGGTCAGAGCTTCGGTTACTCCATAGACCAGGAAGTGCCCGTAGCGGGTATCCAACTCGGACCCTTTCAGGACCAGAACCCCGTACTGGCCGGCCAATGCTGAATAGTCCTTGTCAAAGTCAAATTTTCGATGTTCGGTCAGCACGATGCCGTCCACCGTTTGGCCCCGCTTGCGCAAAACCTGAATCCATTTCAGAAATTGCTCGACAGTAGCCCTGGAATCGTCCGAAGACACCGAATGGCAGTGCAAGTCCAGGTACATTGAAGAGGGAGGATCCTCCTGACTCGATGCTGGCCCTGGGCCGGGAATCTTTTAGCCGGTTACCCAGCCGCAAACCCCAGCCGGAGACCGTTAATCACTGGACACAATAATAATTGCTGACGGTGGATTCATCAACCACCCCAGCGGGTTTCGACGGTCAGCGTGGGCGCTGCCGAGCCGGCGCCGGCTAATGCGCATCCGTATTTTCGGACAGCCAGCGGGTAAATCGGTAGCTCAAGGTGACCGGATCGTCCAGCAGCAGGGGCACCTCCGCGTTACCGGGCGCGATTTTCATGCGGATGAAGTTAGGGCCGGGTAACGCGGAGGCTTCCTCCAGCGACTGCTTGAAGCTCTCCAGATCATCGGCCATCCAGGTACGTAAACCACATTCCCTGGCAATGGATGCCAGCTCCAAGCGGGTGGTGAATGTATACTGTCCGCCGGTGGAGCCATAGCGCTGGTTGTCCAGCACGATCAGAAGCAGGTTTTTTGGTTGCAAGAATCCGATAGTAGCCAAGGAATTCAGGTTGGTCAGCATAGCCCCGTCGCCTTCCACGCCCACAACCCGGCGACCGACCTCTTCCTCCAATCCCAGGCTTAATCCCAGGACGATGGGGCTTACCAAGCCCATTGAGTCGACCACGTACAGGTGGTTCTCCCGCCGGCCGGATGCCACCATCTCCCGGCAGGTTGCCCCGCAGGTGAAGACAACGGGATCCTCCGGGAATTGCTGGGAGATGAGGCTGAGGGCTTCGATACGCTCCATGGCCATGTCTTCAGTACCCTTTGCCTATCAACTCGCCCACATTGCAGCTAATCCTTCAGGTTGAGAAAGACCACGATTGGCCGGCTGGTCATCCGGCAGTAATCGTAAGCCTGCGTGATGGCGCCAGGCCACTGGTCCAAGGGTACCCGGTAGTCCAGCACGAACGCCTTGATTCGCATCGACTCAACCATGTCTATGGCTGTCTCGGAGAAGTGAAAGTTTGCCGCGTTGAACTCGCCGAAGCCGCCCCGGCGCACCGCTAGAATCAGCAACGGGGCGTGGTAGGCCATGGCGTAGGTGGTCAACGCGCCAATGGAGTTGCCTAGGGCCGTATCCTGGTAAAACAGGACCGCCTTTTTGTTGGTCATAGCCAGCCCGGAGGCGATGCCTACGCCCTCCTCCTCCCGGGCCACGGGGAAGGAGCGAACGCCGGGTTTATCTTCGAAGTGGGCGATGACCGGAGCCCCGAAGCTGTCGGGTACGTGAATAAAATACTCGATGCCTATGCCTTCCAGGCCCTGAACCACTGCATCGCAGGCCTCTTCCCGGTAACCCACGGGCTATGCCCCACCGAGGTTAGCAAAATTGTTTGTCATCTCGAGAGCCATTTCCTATCTGCAGCTAACCCTAACCACCGCCGAATCTACCCAGGGACCGGCCGAGCTAAGATGGCCGCAGGGGGCTGCATTCATGTAAGGGGATTGGAATCGCCCGAGATGTTACGGGCGAGTTTGCAGCCCATGGGGAGAGCCATTTAAACCTATAAGCCGGGTTCTGTATCCTTCCTTGAGGAAGGACGGTGGCCATCTATCTAGCCCCCCCGATAGCCGCAGGGGCCACCGGGTTCCCGCGCAAGGCGGGACGATGTTTCCATCGGGGTCAAGCAGCCAACCCGGGGACGGGCCGGACACCCATAGTCCCCCTATTCGGCCTTGCTCCAGGTGGGGTTTGGCCGTCGCTACGTCACCGCAGACGACCGGACGCTCTTACCGTCCGATTTCACCCTTGTCCCGACAAGCCGGGACGGT
>JADFFS010000190.1 GCA_022568195.1 Chloroflexota bacterium
TCTGGCAACTCTTGGTAGTCCTGGTTGGAGATCCCACCCCCCGCGACTAGGCCCTGCAGGACCAGCTCCACCGTGTTCTCTTCGTCCATGGAGAAGAAGTAGCCGATCTCGCGGGGCCCTACCGATTGCTCGGCGCCACTTACGCGCTTGAGATGAAATCCCCTTTGGATCAGGGTGCCCGCAGGCAAAACAAACCCAGACGTGGAGTATGGCTCTTCAAAAGCCACTACCTTCCCAAGGAAGTCTTCCACGCCGTCGATGCCGCTGTCTCGCCGGGCGATAAAGGTACTCCAATACTCTGGACTGTCCTGTTTCCACCGCCGCAGGATGACCTGAGAGCCCGAGATCTCCTTGGCAGCCAGGGTAGGAAAACCACTGTCGAAATATACGTCGACCTCGCCCTCTTTGAGAAAATTGCCCATCTCTTGGATGTCCCGGGCAATCCGTACTTTTCCCTCACGCAGCCCAAACTCCGCCAGATTCTTGGCCAGATAGTCGGCCAAGGGCGTGAAACGCCGGACTTTCTTGGTCGGCTCATCTGCGTCGATGTCGCCGAGGACAATGATCTGGGAGCGCTCCACAGGAGGCGGCGGACTGGGAACGTCGGGGAATTTGGCCGGCGCCGAGCCACAAGCAGCCGCTAGAGGCAGAACGAACCACAGGAGCAGTAGCAATCCCACCGGGTTACGCGAAACCACGAATACCCCCGGAACAATATTCTACGCTTTGGGATAAGATTTTATTCTAACCCTTGGTGTTTAGCAACGAATGGCTATGGACGGGGTACTGCTAGCGCCAATGCCGCAATCCCACCGTCACAATTATTGATGGGGCGGCGGCTGGTGGGGAATAGCCATGGTGGCTTGGGCAGCCTCACCGGGGAGGGGCTAGTCTCCGGGCTTTTGGCGGGAGAACCCTGAGTTCCCCCGATCCACCGGGCCAGTCCGGCGCAATCGGACCTGCCCATGGGATGAGGATGACTGACAAAGCCGGCTTACCGGCCTTTGGTTTTTATCGTGTTAAACAATCCCAGTGCGGTGGACACCAGAATAGCGCCGATGGCCGCGCCGAAGTGCAAGCCGTTTTCGATGGCGTAGCTCCTTCCCAGGTAGTTAGGGTCCACGTTTTGTCCGTAAAGCAAGCCAAAGTAGGAACCAACTATGCCTCCCACCATCACCAGGAACAGGGACCCGATCATGAGGTACCTGGGGGCCGTTAAATTCATCCAGCCCACGTAGGCGCCCAAGCCCGCGCCCAGGCCGATGCTTACGAAGTAGATATTCCGATGGATGTCAACGGCCCAGGGGTAGCCAATCATGGCGTTGAAAATCAATGCCGCCCAGCCGCCCAGGATGCCCAGCATGACTCCGACCACAAACCCAACCAGGGTTCTCCCCATGGGCAACACCCAGTTGTAAACACCACCTTCAATCATTCTTGCCTCGCCGCCCAATATTCCGGAGCCTATTTCCCACTCCAACCTCTAATCGCGTTATCAAATGTTGTGTACCTACCGATATCAATTATAGCCTACCTAACCCAAGCTGTAGCCAATTGCATACCGCAGGAATATTGTCCTCTATCCACGCCGGGCTGCGCGACATGAAAAGACCCCATCCTGATTACATCGGGATGGGGTCACAAATTGATCTCGTTGTTCTCCTGAAATGCTAGAACGTCACGCCGGCCTCCTTGGCCTCCTTGGTCTGTTTCAGCCAGCGCCACCGCTGCAACGGGTCGCTGACAGCCCGCAGCCACACGCCCACCAGGTTGAAGGATAGGGCGGTCAGAAATATGGCCAGCCCCGGCAAGACCACTATCCACCAAGCAGACCTTATGTAATCCCGACCTGAAGCCAACATAAGGCCCCAGGAAGACTCCGGCGGCTGGATGCCAAACCCCAGAAAGCTCAGCGCCGACTCGGTCAGAATGTTCCGGGGGACGTCCAGGGCCGCGAGGGTTAGTATGGGCGTGATGAGGTTCGGAAAGATGTGCCGGCCGATAATCCGCTGGTCGCTGCAACCGATGGCCCGGGCTGCCTCGATGAAGGTTTGCTCGCGCAAGGACATTACCACGCCCCGGGTAACCCGGCAGAAAAGCATCCACCGGGCTATAGCGAACACGATGATGATATTGGTAAAGCTGGGCCCTAAAATAAACAACACCAGCAGCGCCAGCAGTAGCAGCGGCACCGACATGAAAACGTCCACTGCCCGCATGATAACGTCGTCTACGATCCCCCGGTAATAGCCGGCCAGCAACCCTAGGAAAACCCCGATGGCCCCCGAGACCAAGACCCCCAGGACCCCCACGGAGATGGAGACGCGGCCCCCGTAAATCAGGCGGCTGACCATGTCCCGGCCCAGGTGGTCGGTGCCCAACAAGTAGTACCGCTCTTCCGTTACATCCCGGGCGGTGGTGTCCTTTATGATAGCTTCCCCGGTAGAGAAGGGCGCCAAATGCCGCAGCTTGATCTGCTGCTCCTGATATCCGTGGGGGGAAACCAAGGGAGCGAATATTACCGCGATTAAGATGATGCCCAGGAATACGCCCGAGATCAACGTAACCGGGTCGTTAAAGAAGGCTTGTACCAGCGGCTTCTGCCAAAAAGCTACAATCGGATTCGCCCGTTGTTGTATGGTTGTTGTTGAGTCCTGCATGGCCTTTCTAAGAACTTACTCCATTATCCGGATGAATAACCGGCCTCTTTTTACCGTTCCCATAAACTATTTGTAGGAGATCCGCGGATCAAGCCAGGTGTAGATCAGGTCGACGGCCAGGTTGATAACCATGACCATCAGGGCTACCACGAAGACCGTTGCGGTGACCACCGGCAAATCCCGGGCTCTAAGGGCATCGATGAGCAGCTTACCCAATCCGGGCCAGGCGAAGATGGTCTCCGTTATGGTGGCCCCGTTCATAAACCCGGCCAGCTCATCTCCCATGAGGGTTACGATGGAGATAGCAGCATTTTTCAGCACGTGGGTGTAAAGAACAGTATTCTCCGCCAGACCCTTGGACCTGGCGGTTGCCACGTACTGCTTCCCAAGCTCGTCTATCATGGTGGCCCGGGTAATCTGGGCGTTGCGTCCCAACACCCTGGGGGAAAGGGCGATGGCGGGTAGAATGATGAACTTCCAGCCGCTGGGCCCAAGCCCGGTAAACCCCGAGGTTGGTAATAACTCGAACTGGACGGCTATGAGCAAGATCAGCATCAGGGCCAGCCAGAAGTCCGGGATGGAGATGACGGCAAAAGACAGGATGTTGACCGTGCGGTCCATTATCCCTCGGGGATGCCTGGCCGCCAGCATGCCGATGGGGATCCCCAGCATCCCTATCGCCCACGCCACCGCCGCCAGGGCCGCCGTGTTGGGCAAGCGATCCAAAACCAGCGTCCGGGCTGCGATGTGATGCCTTATGGAGCGGTCAAAGTCCCCGGTGAGGAAGTTGAAGAAAAAATCGCCGAACCGGATGTACAAGGGCCGGTCCAACCCGTGTTTCGCTCGCATTGCGTCGATGACTTCCTGCGTGGCATCATCGCCCGCCAGCAACTCCACCGGGTCGCCCAGCACGTTGACGGCAAAGAAGAGCATGGCCATCAGACCCATAACTATGAATACCGAGTGGCCCAGGCGCCGGATCATGTAGTTGCGCACGGCAGTTCCTCGTCACCATCGATTGCCCGGGACTTCGGCAGAAACCTCGGGCTACCGCGAGTCCCGGTTACTAGATACTATGACCAGAAAGGCCACGCCGGTTTTCGCAACAACCGTGCCCCAAGGGAAACCCCTCGGGGCACGGTCTTCAGCGTGGCTCTTCTCCTGAAAAAGTCAGGACTACTTGGTGAACTTCATGGTGTTGGCCCGGATACGGGGAGAGTAGTAGGGCCGCCACTCCAGATCCGCCGACATGCCGTATATGGCCACGTTGATGAAGTTGGGGTGTATCAAAAAGTTGTCGTACACATAGTCCGCCACCGCGATGTTCCGCTCCACCCGCAAGGGCCCGGTGTCCGTGCCGATGGCCAAGTCAATCATGGCCTGGAGTTTGTCATCGCAGACGCCGCTGCTGCGGCCGTAGCAACTGAGGCGCAGCCTTCCCTGTCGGGAGGCGAAGTCCAGGGACTCGGTGGAGGTGGCCGGGGCGGTCAGGTGCATGGAAGAGAAATTAGGTTTACCCGGCCCCAGACTAAGGCATTTTTCGAGGAGGGTGGTACCCGCCGCCGCTTCGAAATCCGATTTTGTGCGTCCGTGGCCGCAGTTGGACCGGCCGATGCTGGTGTGCACCGACGCCTCCACGATTTGCAGCTCGGCGTTGATGCCCACCTCCTTCCAGAAGGTCACCACCGCCTCGCCATACTCCGTGTCTTTGGGAATTCGCTGGTTTCGCATGTGGAGGATGATCTTATTGGCCGGGTCGTAGTTCGCGATCTTCAGCAACTCCCGAGCCCGGTCCGGATCATAGCCATAATCGGCCGAGTTCTCCGGGGTAATGCCTTCGGTGCCCATCTGGGCCATGTGGCCGAAGCACTTGAACAGGTTGTCGAAGATCTCCGTCATCAGGGTCTGGCAGTCGGTGGCCAGGTTCAGCGCCTCCCGCACCTCTATCTTGCGAAGTTCCGGGTGGTGGACAGTGTCCATGACGAAGATGTAGGCCTCGTTGTTGGTGCCTACCTTGAACTGCGGTACCCGGTCCCGGTCATCCAGAGAGATCTCTGCCCAGTCGGCTTCTCCGGCCTGCAGCATGGCAGCCCGGACCAGCGTCTCGGTGCGCCAAAGCTGGATGACGTGCGGGATGGATGGAGCCTGAGCGTCATGAGCTTTGTTGGGCTTGTAGTCCTCGTAGGCCTCTAGCTCCACCGAAATGCCCCGGCGCCACTCGACGAGTTTGTAGGGCCCCAGACCTACGTTATTGGCAGCTCTCTCGTCCTCGTCGGCCCCTTTCCACCAGCCCACTTCCATGACTTTGGTGAAGATGAGGGTGCGGGGCAGGATGGGGCAGTTCTTCCCGCAGGTGATGTCCAGGGTCATCGGGTCAACCACCTCGCCGCCGATGACCCCATGGAAGCCGAAGTTGTTGGCGCCGGCGTTACCCGCGGTCTCTTCGTCGCCGCCGAAGTCAAGCCAGAACTTGCCCTGGTCGGCGTCCCAGGGGACACCGTTGTGGAATTTGACGCCGTCCCGCAGATTGAAGCGCCAGCGGTCGGGGGTGATCTGCTCCCAGCTCTCAATATGGGACAAGGGCACAACCTCAAAGGATTTGGTGTCGATCCAGGTGAAGGGCTCGCCAATCATTTCCTCGCATATTGTGGACTGGATGTTGCCGAGGCAGAGGTTGTTGGAGAACCCCAGGGTGCCCGGTTCCTCGTTACTGACGAAACGGAGGGTGTCCTTGCCGCTTACCACCGCGGCGGGGACCTCTGTCGCAGCGGGAATGGCCTTGGTTGCATCGCCCTGTGGTGCCGCCGTCGATTGTATCGCCGGCACCTCCGGGATCACATTCACCACGGTTGGCGTGGGACCGGCCGGCGCCGCCGTGGGCGCTTCCGCGCCGCCGCAGCCAACGATGACCAGGGTTACCAGCGCAACCAACCCTGTCAACCAATGGGTGATACGTAGATTTGAGGATGATTTCATCGGATTCCTGGCCTCCTTAATTCACAGTGGCAATCCCGCGGCTGCCCCATTCTAACGGAGCGGAGATTCAAGCACTGAGAATACATTAAGCCAGAAACAACTGTCAAGGGTGAAGGACATTTTATCGAGGGTTGGCGATATGCTCCCGAGATACTTAACGAATATTTGAACCAAACGCCCAGTCCACTAATTATTTAGCAATGGTTTTGCCAAAACAATCCGGTATTATCGCCAACATATTTCCCATCGGTTAAAGGGAACGCAGTTCAATGGAGCAGCTCGGCTACCGTCTAAAGGTACCTCTGCTAGGTAAGACCGGTGACAGTGGTCTATGCGTTGCCTCGCCGCTCAAAATTCTGGAGCCTGTCCCGTGCTCCAGCGTCGAATGTCATTATCAGATATTGGGTTTCTACCTATATCGATGATAGCCTGCCTAACCCTAGCCGTAGCCCATTGCACACGGCGGCAATTTTTGTTCTTTACCCACCCGGGACTGGGCCACTAATTGATCCCAATTTACTCCCAGGATGCTAGAAAGTCACACCGGCCTCTTTGGATTCTTTGGTCGCCTTCAGCCAGCGCCACCGCTGCAAGGGGTCGCTCACGGCGCGCATCCACAGGCCGAAGAGGTTGAAGGAGAGGGCCGTTAGGAAGATGGCGACGCCGGGAATTACCACTACCCACCAAGCGGATGTGATGTACTCCCGCCCCGAGGCCAACATCAGGCCCCAGGAAGACTCGGGCGGCTGGATACCGAAGCCCAAGAAGCTGAGGGTAGACTCGGTCAAAATGGTGCCGGGTACATCGAGAGTGGCCAGGGTCAGGAGGGGCGTCATCAGGTTGGGCAGGATATGGCGAACGATAATCCGCTGGTCGCTGCAACCGATGGCCCGGGCCGATTCGATAAACGTGGTCTCCCGCAGGGACATCACCACTCCGCGGGTGATCCGGCAATAGAGCATCCAGCGGGCCACCGCGAACACGATAAGGATGTTTATGAAGCTGGGGCCCAGGATATAAATCACCATCAGGGCTAATAACAACAGGGGCACCGCCATGAACACATCCACGGCACGCATAATGATGTCATCGACGGCACCCCGGAAGTATCCCGCTATCAACCCCAGGAATATTCCTATGCTGCTGGAAAACAGCACGCCAAGTATACCTACCGCGAGGGAGATCCGGCCTCCCCCAATCAACCGGCCTAA
>JADFFS010000191.1 GCA_022568195.1 Chloroflexota bacterium
GGTGGCCGACCGCCAGGAGAATATGCTGGGCTTCCACGGCCGGGGCCACTCGGTCGACGTGGAAGCCGCGGTGCGGAACGACGGGACCATCCTGGGAATCCGGTTGCAAATCATCGGCGACGGCGGCGCCTACTTCGCCAACTCTACTCCAGGGCCGCCCTACCGGGCCAGCCACCGGATAATCGGTCCCTACACGACTCCTGCGGCCAGGATAGAGGTGCTGGGAGTGGTGACCAACAAGCCGCCCACCGGAGCCTACCGGGGCGCCGGCGGGCCCGAGGCGGCCTTTTGTATGGAGCGGACGGTGGACCTGGTGGCCCACGAGCTTGGGATGGACCCAGCCGAACTACGCAGAAAGAACTTCATCCCCGACGACGCATTCCCTTATGAAACACCAACCGGGCTGTTGTACGACTCGGGCAGCTACGAGGCTGTCCTGGACCGAGCCTTGGCTCTTTCAGACTATTCCGGCTGGCGGGAGCGCGCCGCTCTCAGCAAGTCCGGCGACGGTCCGCTCATCGGCGTTGGGTTGGCCACGGTGATCAAGATGTCGGGAGGTTCCGGAGACTCTCGTAGCGAAGAGGCATGGCTAAAGATTGAGCCTTCGGGCCAGATCACCGCGCTGACAGGAGTCTCGCCCCACGGCCAGGGATCGGCCACCGCCTTCGCCCAGATCGTGGCCGACCAGCTAGGCGTCGGTCCGCAGGATGTCCAGGTGCTGCACGGGGACACCGCCATAGTCCCCTCGGGAGGCGGCACGGGCGCGACCCGAGGGTCCGTGGTCGGGGGCTCGGCCCTGCACCTGGTATCCCAGAAAGCTAGGCACAAACTGTCGGTCATCGCGGCCCACATGTTGCAGTGTGACCGCGAGGACTTGGAGTTCGAGGATGGCCGGGCCTACCACCGCCGGGACGCCCAGAGGTCGGTGTCCTTCCTCGAACTGGCGGCCGCCGCCCACGACCAGGCCGCGCTGCCGCCGGGGATGCCTGTGGGACTGGATTTCAGCGACAGCTTCACTCTGGGCGAGCCCTACCAGAGCCCTCACGCCTTCAGCACCCATGTCGTGGTGGTTGAGGTGAGCAGAGAAACCGGCGACACCAAAATCCTCAAGTATGTGGCGGTCCACGACTGCGGGCGCATCATCAACCCCATGCTGGTGGAGGGACAGGTGCACGGAGGGATTGTCCAGGGCATCGGCCAGGCTCTCTGGGAGGGGATGGCCTACAGTCCCGACGGCCAGCCCTACACGGGAAGCCTGTTGGACTACGCGCTCCCCCAGGCGAAATACCTGCCGGAGTTGACCACCGATACCATGGAGACTCCATCGCCGATGAATCCCCTGGGCATAAAGGGAGTGGGGGAGTTGCCGACGGTTGCGGCTCCGGCGGCGGTGGCCAACGCTGTGATGGATGCGCTGTCTGGCTACGGCGTCCGCCACATAGACACGCCGTTGACGCCGGAGAAGGTGTGGCGGGCGATGCAGGGAGAGCAGGGCTAGCTGTCGCGATGACGGCGCCGATTTTGGAGTAAACGAGGGGAGGTGTCCGCCATAGCACACAGCTCAGTGCTATGATTGGACGGATTTCAAGATTTGGGGAGAAACATGTCGATAGCGCAACAGGATATCGGATATTACATCAACACAGCCCGCGAATTGGCTGTGAGGGTAGCAGCCAACGCCGACCGCATCGATGGTGACCGGCAAATACCAACGGAGCTAGCCGAGGAGATTGCCGACAAAGGATTCTTTAGGCTTTTGTTGCCCCGGTCGCTGGACGGCGCCGAACTGGAGCACCCGGACTTTCTCAGAATACTTGAAATCTTCGCTGAGGCCGACGCCAGCACCGCCTGGTGCATCAACCAGAACAACGTTTTCTCCACCGACTCCGTGCGAATGCCGGAGCAGACCGCCAGGGAAATCTGGGACGACGGACGCGCTGTCGTCACCAACGGCCCTCCCAACTCCTCAACCAAGGCTATCCCGGTGGACGGCGGTTATAGGCTCAGCGGCGGCTGGGATTTCAGCAGCGGCAGCACCCATGCAACCTGGATCGCCGCCCTTGCTCCAGTGGGTCATCGGGACGGGCAGGACGGGAACACGCCGGGCAGGGAAGGTGCTCGCATAATGCTCATCCCAAAGGAGGAGGTGAATTTCCTGGACTTTTGGCAGGTCAACGGTCTTCGGGGTACCGGCAGCTTCAGCTTCGAGGTCAATGACCTGTTCGTGCCCAGCGTGCGTACCTACAGCCAGTCTGATTCGATACGCGAAGACGGTCCTCTGTATGTTCTGCCCAGGACGTTGCTCTTCGGCTCGGGTTTTGCAACGGTGGCCATCGGCGTTGCCCGCGCCAGCATGCGCACGGCGATCGACGTTGCCACAACCAAAACCCCGGTGCGCACTCAAACGTTGCTGCAAGATCAAACCACTACTCACAGACTCCTCGGTGAAGCAGAAGCAATCTGGCGGTCCGCACAAGCCTTTCTTCAAAGTAGCTCCGCGGCGGTGTGGGAAGAGGCCTGTAGAGACCGTGCCCTGACGACCGAGCAGAGGATCGGGTTGCGGCTGGCCAGCACCCACGCCATCCGAATGGCGGCCCAGGTGGTGGATATCGCTTACAACCTATGTGGATCAGATGCAATATTCGCAACCAATCCGATCCAACGCCAGTTCCAGGACATGCACGTCATCACGCAACATGCCCAGGGCCGCCTGGCCCACTATGAAACCGCCGGCCAGTTCTTATTGGGGAGAGAGCCGCAGGGCAACTACTGACGCCCTTGAACGGCCCCTTGATTTGCCCTTAGCCCAAACCCCGATTAACCGGTTGACCGGTACCGTAGCGAGAACCGTATGCATCTCCCGGCCCTGGGCCGGCGGTTAGAGCGCGCGCCCCGATTACGCGGTCATCACTTCCAGCAGATGGCCGTTGAGCTCCCTGAAATACAAGGCCCTGCCCCCGCGGCGGTCCCCGACCCGGCCGTCCGTATCGGTCGTTGGCCCGCTGCCATACACCAGATTCCTGGCCTTTACCCGCTCGAAGATCCCGTCGAACTCCTCATCCGAAACGTAGAACGCGTAATGGTGGCTCTCCAGTTTTTCCGGCACAAAGTGGAGTATGTCACGGGTGTGTTCGTCGTCGGCGAAGTCTATGGTCAGATGCTCGTCGAGAGGTACCTGGGCGAAACGCCCTTCGGCTGGCTTCACCTCCAGGCCGAAGATCTCGGCGAAGAGCTGGGCCGAGGCGAGTTTGTCCTTGGCCGGGATGATAAGGTGGTTTAGCTTGATCGCCATGGTGCGCCTCCTGTTAGCCTGAATCGATGACATTATACTAGGCATCGCTCAAAGATGCCTGCCAGACGGCAATTACAGCCGGGCGACCACCTTACACCGGGTCACACCGCGCGGGCATCATAGGCGTGATACACTCGACAGCACCATCTGATGGAGGATGACAATGACTGGATTCAGGGGGGTTTACCCTGCAATCATCACTCCCATGACCGCCGATGGCGAACTGAATGAGGCGGCGTTCCGGGAGGTTATGGAATTCAACATTCAGGCCGGCGTACACGGATTCTGGGTGGCCGGAGGCACCGGTGAGAGCGTGCTCCTTGAGGACGAAGAGAACATGCGCATCGCCGAGATCGCGGCCGACCAGTCGCGGGGAAGAATCGAGAACATCATGCACGTCGGGGCGGCCACCACGGCACGGGCGGTCAGGTTGGCCGAGCACGCCGCCAAGGCCGGCGTGGAGGCAATCTGCTGCGTGCCTCCATTTTTCTACCGGCAGAGCGACGACGCCATAGTGGAGCACTACAGGGCCGTGGGCGCCGCCGCGGACCTGCCGCTGTTCGTGTACAACCTGCCCCAGTCCACCGGGGTGGAGATCACGCCGGAGCTGATGCTTAAGATACAGGATGGCGTGCCCCAGCTGAAGGGGCTGAAGCACTCGGCCTTGAGCTTCGCCAACGTTCGCGCCTTCACCAAGATGGGGCTCAGCTGCCTCATCGGCAATAGTCTGCTGATGCTACCCGCGTTGACCATCGGCGCGACAGGATGCGTTGACGGCCCACCCAACGTGGCGCCCGAGCTCTGGGTCGAGATCTGGAACGCCTACAACGACGGAGATATCTCCCGGGCGGAGGCCGCCCAGGAAAAAGCCAGCGACGTTACCGATCTCGTCCGGCGGTTCGGGCTGCACGCCGCCACCAAAGCGATCCTAAGCGAAAGGCTGGGCATCGACTGTGGAGCCCCGCGCCCGCCCGGTCAGCCCCTTACGCTGGAGCAGCGGGCCGTGCTTCTGGAAAGGTTGAACGAGTTGGGCCTTGCCAGGGTGCCCGTCGCCCAGGCCGGCGACTGACGTTGCACTGTTTTTTCAACTTTTCACCGGTCTAATCCGAACCGGAGACCCGGCCCTTCGACAGGCTCAGGGTGAACGGATTTTCCCCGTTCGTGGTGAGCCCTTCGACGGAGTTTACCCTGAGCTGGGCCGAAGGGCTCAGGACAGGCTTGTCGAACCACAATGCCGGGTTTTCGGATAGGCTATAAGCCCGCAGACGGTCAGTCGGGCAGACGCGTCAGGTGCATGCGAGAACCCAGAGTGGTCTCGGTGTCGAAGTACAACACCTGCTGGCGGACCGAATTGGTGTTGGGGGCGTCGGCCACGAACTTCAGTCCTCGGGCCTGGCATCCTCCCATACACGACAGGACGTCTCCGACCACGTATCCCACGTGGTCCATGTCATGAACGTCGTCAGACATGCCGGCGGTGTCGGCGGGCTCGATCAGCTCCACCTGCACCTGACCGAAATTCACGAAGGCGTTGCGCCCGCCGCTGCGGGATGCGCCGCCGCCTATGTGCTCCCCTTGGAAGTTGTCCACGTACCAGGCGATGGCCTTGTCCAGGTTCTTGACCCGGTAGCCGGCGTGGACGATGCCCTCAATTTCCAGCCCTTGTCCCGGGGCCTGCGAGTCCGCTGCACTAGGCAGCTGGGTGAGGTGGACCTTGACCCCATTGGTGGTGGAGGCGTCGAAGTACAGCACCTGCTGCCCCATTACATTCGTGAAGGCTCCGCCCCCGGCGAACTTGAAGCCTTTGGCGGTCAGCGCGGCCACAGACTGATCGATGTCTGCCACCACGTACCCCACGTGGTGCATGGTCAAGCGATCGCCGAATAGCCCCTGCTTGTCCTGGGGCTCGATGATCTCGGCCTCAACCCGGCCGAACCGCATGTAGGCGTTACGGCCGCCGCTGGGTACCGCGTAGCTCTCGGAAATGGGACCGCCGCCGCCGTTAACGGCGCCGAAGGATTTCTCGAACCAGGCCACCGCCGCGCTCAAGTCGTGGGTCAGGTATCCGATGTGCTGGATTTTTTGGAACACGGTCCCTCCGATGCCAGGTTGAATTGGAGCTTACTACACGATGACTTTGTCGCGGCGTAGCTGGTCGACTTCTTCTTGGGTCAGGCCGCCCAGAGAGGTGAAGACCTCGTCGGAGTGCTCGCTGTACAGGGGAGCGCGCTTGATTTCCACCGGCGAATCGGATAGCCGCACCGGGCAGCCGATCACGGGATGCTTTCCCCTGGTTGGATGCTCGACCTCATCGATCATTCCCCGCTCGATCAGATGGGGCTGGTTGATCACTTCCGCAGTGTCGAAGACCGCGCCGCAGGGCACCCCTACCCCGGCGAAAGCGGCCATCACTTCTCGCTTGTCCCGGGATTTTGTCCAGTCCTTTAAGATCTCAAGCAGGCCGGCAGCGTTTTTCACCCGCGCCACGGGCTCAACGAACCGGGGGTCTTCAATCAAATCCTCGCGGCCCATGACTCTCATGGCCGCGCGAAACATCTCTTCGCTGTCCGGCGGAATCATCAAGTAGACGTAGTCGTTGGGGCCGCCGGGAGCACACGGTATCACGCCGCCCAATCCTGCGGTGGCTCCGAACTCCGGGCGCGGCTCGGGTTTGCCATCGGTCAGAGTCCCGGTGAAGCGGACCCGGGTCAAATTGAGCACCGCCTCCTGCATCGCGACCTCCACCATTTGGCCCTTCCCACTGACATTACGCTGGACCAAGGCGGCCAGTATCCCGATGACGGTGTGCATGCCCGTTCCCGAGTCCCCCACGTTGGCTCCCAGAGGAGACGGTGGCCTGTCGGACCACCCGGTGAGACTCATGGCTCCGCTGGTGGCTTGGGCTACCGGCTCGAAACACTTGTAGCCGGAGTAGGGCCCGAAACCGCCGAACCCCTTGACCGAGGCATATACCAGTCTGGGGTTGATCTCTTTCAGGTCCTCATAACCCAACCCCAGCCGGTCCATGGCGCCGGGTCCCCGGTTCTCCACCAAGATGTCGGCGTCTTTTATCAGGGTCTTGAAAAGCTCCTTGCCCTTGGGATGTCTGAGGTCCAGCGTGGTGCTCTTCTTGTTGCTGTTCAGCATCAAGAAGAAGTAGCTGTCTTTGTCTGGATCGTCCCGGCGCAGCCAGCGGGCGCGATCCCCCCGGCCGTCGGCCATCTCTATCTTGATGACTTCGGCGCCCAGCCAGGCCAGCACTTGAGTGCACGAAGGACCGGCTTGGTCGTGGGTCATGTCTATTACGCGCATCCCTTCCAGCGCTTTGTCCATCGGGGACCTCCTCAATCGGTTGGGTGGGTCAGATACGGGGATTTTGACTAATCAGTGATCACAGTTGCCATTATTACGCTATCACAGGTTTTCTGCCCAGTTATTCCCACACCACCCTATACACGCGGTTCAGCCCGGCCAGGCCCTTCAGTTCAACTTCTTGCTCCTCACCAAACTGGATGTCCCCGGCGCTGTCG
>JADFFS010000192.1 GCA_022568195.1 Chloroflexota bacterium
CGCCATATCGATAGGGCGTCTTCATGAGTAGGAGACCCAGCACCGTGGTCGCATAAAGGGCGGCCTCAACCATGAAGTTCCAGGTGAATCCCAAAGTGGCGATGACCACCCCGCCAAAGAACGGCCCGATCATGCGAGTACCGGCGATGGTGAAGGTGTTGGCGGCGTAGGCGTTGCCAAATGCCTCGCGAGGAACCGTATTGGCGATCATGGCCTGGCGAACCGGCCTGGTTATGGAAAGGAATACCCCAATGAACAATACGTACCCATAGGCATGCCAGACCTGAACGTTTCCCGATGCTACTAGCAAGGCAAAGAGGACTCCGGCGGCAGCCATGACGGCCTGGCACACCATGATTAATTTTCGCCGGTCCACTCGGTCGCCAAGCACCCCACCCCACGGGCCCACCAGCAGCACCGGTAGCGCGCCAATCCCACCCACAGTTACCACTTGGAGAGCGGAGGTAGACGAACCAGCTGTTAAACTCTGCACCAGCCAGCCCACAGTGAGTAACTGGAACCACTGGGCGCTATTGCTGAAGAAGTTGGCCGTCCAAAGAAGCCGGAATTCCCTGTATCTCCAGGAATCGAAGGTGTGGAGACGGGGTAATCTAGTTAATCGCAGCAAATGGTTATCACCCCCCATTAGTCAACGCCATAATACCAATAGGAGAATGAGCCATGTACGTCATCAGAAGAATCGCCAAAGCGCAGCCGGGGAAGGTATGGCAGGTTGCCAACCTGCTGATCAAAATATGCGCCGCCTACGAGGAGCAAGGCCGTCCCAAGGCTCACGTATATGTGTCCCAGGGCATGCCGGGAACTCCCAACGTGGCCTATGCCGAGTGGACCCAGGCAACTATCGAGCCCAACTGGCCTTCCAAGGTCCCCGAAGTGGTGCGGACCCTGAACGCCGAGATGCAGGCCCAACTCGACTCCTACGAGATCGAGTTCTACGAGCTGGTCACACCGGAGAAGCTAGTAGAGAGGGGCGTCTCATAGAAATTGGTCTACCCAGCATGACACGAATGCTAGTATCCGGGGCCTTGATTCAGAGCAGGAAAATGTGCACAGAATGTGCACGTTCGTTGACTGTTGGATGATGCTGCGAATCCTGGACTGTTATCCTCTCATGTAGGCTTCCATTGGTGGAGCCCAATCAGAAGCCCAACCCCCGGCGCGGGTACCGAATTTCTGGATTAAGAATTAGGGAATCGGGCTGAATACCTGCACTCGGTTATTTCGCGTGTCGACCACATAAACGTTTCCATCCTTGTCGACGGCGATGCCATCCGGGTTGGTTAACTGGCCCTCGCCGCTGCCCGCCCTGCCCCCCACGGCCAGAAACCGGCCGTTGGCATCAAACACCTGAAATCGTTGATTTGTTGCATCGGTCACGTAGAGATTACCCGTAATATCCAAGGCTAGGCCAGCGGGTAGCCGAAATTCGCCGGGACCGCTACCCCGAGAGCCGCCCCACGTTTGGAGTATCTGGCCTCTGCCGGTGAACTGGTGCACCTGGCGGAGCAGGCTGTCCAATACGTATACGTTGCCGTCCTGGTCCACCACAAGTCCCACAATGTCCGTAACCCGGTAGGGTGGGAAAATAGTCAACCTGCGCAAGAATCGACCCTGGGTGTCGAACATCTGCACGCTGGTTTTACCGGTCTCGTACACGTAAATATTCCCAGCATCATCGGCCGCAATTTCCTGGGGAGACCGAAACTTGCCGTCGCCGGTGCCCAGGGTGCCCCACGTGAGCAGGAACGAGCCGTCGGGCCCAAACTTTTGTATCCTGTGATTGAAAGAGTCGACCACGTAAACGTTCCCTGCGCTGTCCACAGCAATGCCTTTCGGTAAGAAAAATTCGCCGTCCCGAGTGCCGAAGATGCCCCATTTGGCCAAGAACTGGCCATTGGACGTAAATTTCTGCACCCGGTGATTGCTTGAGTCGGTCACGTAGACGTTCCCGGCTCCGTCCACCGCGATTCTTGTCGGACCGCTAAACTGGCCATCGCCGGTGCCCAACACGCCCCACGTGTGCAGGAAGGCAAACCGGCGCGGTGGCGCTGTTGGAGGGGTTGTGGGTGTTGGCACAGGGGTAAGTGTGGGTGGCGCGGCTGGCATGGGGGTTGGGGTCGGAGGAGTGAGCGTAGCTGTTGGCATGGGTGTAGGCGTCTCGGTCGGCATTGGCCTCGGCGTCGTGGTCGGTATCAAGGTCGAGGTCGGTATTGGCACGGGTTTTGGGGTCGACGTAGGGGTCGGCACGGGTACCGGGGTCAACGTGGGGGTTGGCACGGGCGCCGGGGTAGGTGTAGCTGTTGATGAAGGAGTCGGCGTCGAGGTAGGTGTGGGCGTAGCCGTTAGCATAGCTACTGTTGTCATTTTGATCATAGCTGAGACGGTAGCCTCGATGTTGGGGGTTGGTACCGGGGTCTGCGTGCGTGTCGTCGTTGGAGTAGGCGTCGCTTTTGAAATTGCGGTGGGAGACGGCTCTAAAGGTAAAGCAGTAGGTTGCGTTGACCCGGTGCACGCCGTAAGCGACACCAGCAGCACCAAGGCTAACGCCATCAAGGTGTTCTTATACCAGGTCATGGAGAGGCCCCCTATCTTGCTGCAGAGCCCGTGAGGTACACAAGGCGACTCAGGGACCACGTTGCCCCGTACCCCTCGTCTAGCAAGGGTAGGTAGGCTCTTTAGCAAGCCGGATTATAGCACTCCAGCCACAAAGAAAGGCCCCCAGGACATTGCTTGGGGCCGTAATTGACGGTGCCGGTTGCCAGCGCCTACTTCCCCCTGCGCCAAGAGCCATCTGGTGCCTTGTGCGCGAACCAAATGCTGTTGCCCAGGTGATGTTTGAACTCCGTTTGGTGCTCCAGTTTGTCCTCTGAGCTATGGTACCTCTCCGGGGCCGTAGAGCCGTACTGGGCCTTGTGGCGGTTGCCGCAGGCCCCGCATGGCGGTACGAAGGGCTGGCCGAGCCGGTTGAAAGAATGGGTACTATCCTAAACATGATAAAATGGTGACTCTTAAGTCGTGGTCCTCGGTTCAATCCCGAGCCGGGTCACCAGGTCATAGGCACTAATCAGGCCCCTGTGACGGTCCAGGGGCCTAATCTTTAGGGCAAATCGTCACCAACGATTTATCGGGCCAGCCCGGCGTTCTTGCCGCCAATGGCCGGCGGCGGGTAACTCAATCCGGCAAAAGGGAAACAGATGAAAGCAGTCCGTATCAACGAGTTCGGCGGCCTGGATGTCCTCCGGTGGGAGGAGGCGCCAGACCCGGTGCCCCGTCCCCATCAGGTGCTCATTAGAGTGGATTCTGCCGGAGTCAACTTCGCTGACATCATGCGGCGGTCCGGGAACTACCCGGGTCCTGACCTGCCGTCGTCCCTCGGATTAGAAGCGGCGGGTACCGTCGTCGAAGTGGGCGCGGAGGTTAGTGGCATTGAGGTGGGACAGCGGGTGATGGTCATGGGCCCTGGAGGCCAAGCCGAATACGTGGCAGTAAACGGAAACTTCGTCTTCCCCTACCCGGAGACCATGGACCCGGTGCAGGCCGGCGGGATGCCGGTGGTGTTCCTCACTTCCTACCATCTGCTCAAGACCCGGGGCCACATGCGGCCGGGCGACACCGTTTTAGTGCAAGCCGGCGCGTCCGGCGTGGGAACGGTGGCCATCCAGCTTGCCAAGGCCTGGGGCGCCAAGGTGATTACCACTGCGTCCACCCAGGAGAAACTGGACTTGGCCAGGTCCTTGGGGGCGGACGTAACCATCAACTATACGACCGACGACTTCGAGGAAGCGGTACAATCGGAAACTGCCGGCCGGGGCGTGGAGTTGGTCTTGGAGTGTGTGGGCGGGCCGGTCTTGGAAAAGAGCGTCCGCTGCATTGCATCCTATGGCCGCTTGATCTCCTACGGCAACGCGTCGGGAGCGTCGGCATCCCTGCCGGCCTCCGACATCACATCGGACAACCGGACCGTTATCGGCTTTAGCATGGGCCGGTCACCAGTGGGCAGCCTTGACCACAAAGCCGCCATGGCCGAGCTTTTGCCAATGATCGCCGGCGGCAAGGTCAAGCTGATAGTGGACCAGGTTCTCCCAATGTCAGAAGTAGCCAAGGCACACAGCCACCTGGCCGGAAGGGGCACCAAAGGCAAGGTCATTCTCACTCCATAGCTTTGCGCTGGCGGCTGGGTTGGGCGGACCTGCCGGAGGCCTTGCGGACCTAGGTGGATCTGTCTCTTTTCGATGCTTGGTCGTTCCTTGGATTTCAGCCAGATACTTATGCGTGATTAGCTAACCTTCGCCTCATCTCTCAGGAAGGTCACCATACGCTGGGCAATCTCCTCTCCGGCATCCTCTTGCAGGTAATGTCCCGCATTTCGCACGATCTGAAATCTTCCGTTGGGGACCATTTCGGCGATGCGCTGCCCTTCATCAATTTTGAAGGCGATGTCGCCGTCCGAGAACATGACCAGCACTGGAATGTCCCAGTCCCGGAGAACCGCGTCGATCTCCGAAATGTATTCGGCGTTAGGATGCCGGCCGTTTCCTGGAACCATCTTCGGGAAGGCGGCGATCCCCGCACGAGAGGCTGCTGTGGGGTGGGGCATTTTATATTGCTCCATCACGCTGCTTTCGATTGGTCGCCGGAACGGCCAGCCCCGCCGGAACGCTATCTTCCTGAACAGGTCCATTCTTCTGATCAGAAAGCTTGAAAAGCGCCCGCTTCGGAACGCCAAACTGAACAAGAGAGGAATCGGAATGGTTTTTACCAGGGTATTAAGGATAACCAGCGCGCGCACATTGTCCTGATGCTCGATGGCGTAGCGCAGGCTTATGGGCCCACCCCAGTCGTGACCGACGGTGGTGATGCCCTTGAGCTGGAGCTTCCCGATGAGCCCTGTCATCAACTCTACGTGTCTACGCAATGTGTAGACGGACTCGTCGGTGGGCTTGTCTGACAGGCCAAAGCCCATTAGGTCTGGCGCGATGCAGCGGTACCCGGCGTCCACCAGCGGCGGGATCATCTTGCGGTACAGATAGCTCCATGTGGGCTGGCCATGGACCATGAGAATGGGCGGCCCAGAGCCTTCGTCGACGTAATGGATGCGAACGCCGTCAATTTCCTCGTAATGTTGCTCAAACATGAATTTCAAACGCTCAGTCGCGGTAAGACACTTTTAAGAAAGGCATTCCCATTTTGTAGAGCTATGACGCCACTGGCATCAGCCTCAATATGGAACCGATTACATTTCTGTAGTACGTGGTTGGCACAGGCGAAGGGGTCCGAGAAGTCCCGGGGTTGACAGTTTTGGTCAAGAAGAGGTCTTATTATGCATTACTCTAGTAGGCCCAGGTAAATCGCCTGCGTCTGTTCTGAAGGTTCGGTGCCGACCTCAGCAGACAGGATTTCCCTGAATTGGTGGTAGACGTTGAGCGCCTCGGCCCGGTTGCCTGCCGCCGAATAAGCATGCATCAAAAGTTGGTACGCTCTTCCCGGAGGTTGTCCAGCTTCACCGCTTCGGTGGCTGTCTCCACCGCAACCATTGGCTCTCCCACCAGCCTTTGACTCTCCGACAAGCAATCCAGGGCCCGCAATAGTTGCCGCTGCAACTTCCCACGCAACGAGTCTACCCAGTACCCGTCGATGCCCGGAAGAAAGGGCCTCCTTGCGATACTCGCGGCCGCACCCGCGGGTCCCAAGACCTGCTCTGCGCTTCCATTTCTCAAATAGGCCTCAGCTCTGTCGATGGCCGAGGCTCCCGCCTCTAGGTCTATCCAGACATCTGTCGGTAGGTCCAATTGGTATTGCCCTGAGCTACGATAAAACGAGACTCCCTGCTGTTTCAGTGGGTCCATCGAAAGAGTGGTCCTGATTCTGCTGGTGATCGCACTCAAAGCCCCCTCCCATGCGGGGGACAGCTCGTGGGGCCAGATGATGGTTGCCAGCTCTTCCTCCGGGACCGTCCTAGTCCGCTCATGAACCAGGTAAGCAAATGCCAACCGGCCTTGCTTGCCCCTCAAGTTTGTTTCCTTGACCACGACGTGGCCGTCCACTTCTAGACCTACGCGGCCTGTGAGATAAATCCTGATGCCCACGCTGTGCCAAACTTTTGCCTAAGTTTCGACATTTTCCGCCCTGTATTATATACGTACCCAAGCAAGAAGGAGGATAGCAATGGCGAAAGCAGTCAATTGTCCCTGCGGCGAGACGATCAAAGCGGACACCGATGATGAGCTGGTACGACTAGTGCAAGCCCATGGCTAAAGAGGTACACAATCAAGAGGTCAGCAGGGAGGACGCCCTTGCGATGGCTCAGCAGGTGGACTAAAAACCGCTGGCTCCGAATCAAGGCCCCTGATACTATCAATGGAGTCATACCGGGCCCCAATACTCAGTCAACTAGAAATTAATAGTGGCACCCTGAACGAAGCGAAGGGTCTCACCTTGGGAGGGAGATTCTTCCGTCGCTTCGCTCCCTCAGAATGACATCATAATAAGGTTGACTGAGTACTAGGTAGGGCCACGCCGAATTGGCGAATTGGTAGACGCGCCGGTCTCAAAATCTGAGGCCGGCGCTCTTTTCCGATATTGCCACATAGTTTTTAGAGCATACCATCCGACCCGTGTTTGGCTTTTTGTATCTGGCGGTGACGGCTGATGTTGCCCAATATTGTAGGGTGACAGCGGTCGCACCTTGCCACGGATTTACCCCTTAATCGAAGCCATTGGGATGATCCTGATCCCTATCTCCTGCTCCACCTGGAAGGTGAAGCGGTTATCCCTCTGCTTTTCGACATCGTTT
>JADFFS010000030.1 GCA_022568195.1 Chloroflexota bacterium
CATACAGCATGTATTCAGACACCGAGCAGAATGGGCCTCTTCTGCCCCAACTTAGGCAGATGTCAGTATCCCGGCTTGCGCCCGCGCCGTCAATCCCCATTGGGAACAGGGGAGAGCAGTGCTAGGCCCCATTCCGGCGCCTACCAATCTCGCGTATACTAAGCCCTGGGCCGAATATCAGGGCGACAATGGGAGACACCGGTCCCCGCTCAGGGTAATCCCTGGGTGGGGCCACGACTCCCGGACCGAAAAGCTTTCTGAAAGGACGACGAAGATGAAGTTTGGAATACTATTTGAGACGCAGAGGCCGTTCCAGGGGAATGACTTGGACTGGAACAGTCTTTACAAGGAGACTCTCGACCAATCCGAGCTTGCCGACCAGGTGGGATTCCACAACCTGTGGTTTGTGGAGCACCACTTCTTGTTGGGCTTCTCCGGTTCACCTTGCCCGGAGGTGCTGTTCGGCGCCCTGAGCCAGCGGACCAAGAACATCAGGATAGGCTTCGGAGTGTCGATCCTGCCCAGCCACCATCCCATCCACATTGCCGAGCGGGTTGCCATGGTGGACCAGCTAACCGACGGACGGGTCGAGTTCGGCACGGGGCGCTCCAACGCCTACGAGCAGGTGGGCCAGGGCATTGACCCCCGGGAAACCCGTGACCGCTGGGACGAGGCGCTAAGAATGCTTCCCCAAATCTGGCAGGCCGACGAGTTCTCCTGGGAAGGGAAGTTCTGGAACGTGCCCACTCGGCGGATCTTGCCCAGGGTCTATCAGAAGCCTCACCCAAGAATGTATCTGGCCTGTACCCAGACCGAGAGCTTCCGTTTGGCGGCGCAAAAGGGCATCGGCGTACTGTCCTCCGCGTCCTACGCTGTAGACATCCTGGCGAACCATTTGAAGGTCTACCGGGACGCCATCAAGGATGCCGAGCCCGTGGGAGCTTTTGTCAACAATTTCTGGGGCAACAACGTCCACTGTTTCTGCGGCAAAGACGACCAAGAGGCCAAGGAGCTGTGCGCCCAGTCCATGAAGACCTTCTTCGGGCCAGACAAGCCCTACATCGCCGGGCGCATAGGCGCCTATGAAGAGCTCCTGGAGGCCTGGGGCGGCGTCCCCGACCACTTGCAAGCCGACTTCGGCCGCTGGCTTCGCCAGTCCGATGATGCCCATAAAGAGCAAGCTGCTGAAGCCGGCATCTCCCTGGATTCGGGCCCAGGAGCTGCCCGAGCCGCAATAGCCGAGTTGGACGCGAATACCCTCTTCGACCGGGGCGTCATTATTGCTGGAAACCCGGAGAGCTGCATCAAAAACGTGAAGATGTACGAAGACATCGGCGTTGACCAGTGCATGCTGATTATGCAAACGGAGACCATTCCCCACGAGCGGGTGATGGAATCCATCGAGCTGTTTGGCAAGGAAGTGATACCCGCCTTCCAGACCAAAGAGGAAGCCAAGGCAGCGTCTGCCAGCTAGAACGTTAACCGGCGCGGATTTCAAGCCCCCCGGCGGACTTCCCGCAGATTATAGATGCACGATGTTCCGCGAGGGGTAGAACTAAGGCCCGTCCCGCGCCTCGGCTTTGCTGCTGGGGCACAGGACGGGCCTTTATCATCAATCGGACGGTCTTGGGCCCATTCTTGGTAAGAGACGCCGCCTCTTGCGCCCAGGTGGCACATCCATGGAGATCAGTTTGCTTCAGATTCCGCAGCTTAACTGGCCGGCGCATCGGCGCCCCGGGCTTGTTGGAGCAGGTCAGTTACCACCGGGCCCGAAGTGAGCTTGAAGATTAAAAGGAATGCCAGTAGTGCGATCACAACGTCGTCCATGTATCCCAACACCGGTATGAAGTCGGGAATGATGTCGATAGGGCTCATCAAGTAAATTGCCAGCAACACGGGTATGGTTTTTACGTACCAGGGTACCCTGTGGTCCCGCATAACCAGCCGGATGAAGGTAAGCTTACGACGGGAGCGTAAATTCAGGAAATTGCAGTATGGCTCATGCTTGGCAAACCACCGGATCAACGTAAAAGCAAATACCGAGAAAATCAAGACTCCGACCACGGCCAAAGTCAGTATCCACCACCACCCCACCAATTTGACACCTCCTGAAAAGCATGTATATATAAATATCACAACCACCAGGCCTGTGTCTACCCATTTGACGACAATATTGATTAGTTTATTACATATAGGTGGGGTGTTAAGTACGTTTACAAGAACTCTAAACATCATTTCTAGATTAACCGGCTAAAACACGACAGAGCCCATCGGGGCTGTTGCCGTTAATGGCAAGTCTAAGAGGGGCTGTCCAATGGCCAGGTGGGGGCAGGGTAGTCGAATCAGGGGCCGCCGGAGAACTGTTCGTAGAGGATATCTACGGGGGGAGCGGGCGCTTCTACTTCAAGTCCATGATGGATGCTATCTTGGATGGGGTGGTGCGTCGTACCGTAAGTACCGATCCTCGGACTGGATTAATCCGGATGGCAAAAGCTGTGCGTGTTCCCAGGGGCGGGTATAAGCTGCGCAGGGAAACGCGTATCTCTACGATCTCGCTGTGATCAAGTATGGGACCGTTGCCCCTTCTCCAGACTGCCGACCACTGCCCTTGAGGTATATCGAAGGCCCTGAAGTCGTCCAGATAGGCTACGGAGGCCCCCTCGGTCGACAAATCGACCGACCGGAGCGATTTGCCGCCGGGGGTCAACCTAAATACGATGCTGTCCACAAAGCTGCCGGTGGGATCTTCCGTGCCGACCACCCCGCCAATCAAGACCAATTCCGCGGTACTCTCCGCTAAGTCGCTGGTACCTGATGCCGGACCGGTTTCAGCTCCCCGGATTTTCTTGGTCAGGTCCGGCACCGTGAACATGGAGATTATTCCCATTAAGACCAGGACGATTATGGCTATTTCTAGCCCGACTATGCCCCGTTGGTTTCTATTTAATTCGGTCGTTGCTCGACGGAACAGGCCAGTGATTCGCATTATATAGGTCTGTTCTATCAAGATAACTGCCTCTGTCGATTTGCCGTGTTCTCAGGTCTGAGCCGGTGTGGAGAAGGTCCAGGCTGAACTAAGCCCCAAGGTTGTACCGAGATTTCCGATACTCCAACGTAAAATTTCACACCGGCGAGAGATGGAGCCATTCGGGCATTGAGCGCAGGTTGGGAGCATTTAGCCAACCAGGCGCCTGCCCGATCTTTGTCGACTACCGTTGCCATTGATATGGCGTTACCCGGTTCTTGATCCAAGAGATGTTCTCGTCGGACCAATCTCCGGAGGGCGGCTGGGTTGGACCAGGCATCTGTCTCACAAAGGCCGTGACGGTGGCCCCTTCGACTGCTGCCGTTATCTTGTAGTCTTTGAACGCTATTCCATATACCCAGGTGTCGGTCAAAAACCCCGAGGGTTGATAGGGGCGTGTGACCAGCGTAACGTCATCCAACGCGTCCACGCAGAAAGCGATGGAAATCGTTTCCGTGTCGCGAATGTTTATCGCACCAGTAGACAAGCTGAATAACCCCGGGGACTGAATCTCCAGCACTTTTGCGGTAAGGACGGGACCATCCGGGCAGCCTCCCACCCTACCCGACGATCGATTTTCCATGTTATGCATTACCTTGAGGATCACCTTAACGTCCGAGTCGCCTTTGCCTTTCGGACCTTTGCCTCGGCCCTCCGAGTCGTCTTTGTCTTTCGGACCTTGGCCTCGGCCCTTGGAGGGGCCGCTGTCACGACCCTCGGCGAAAACCAGGTCGAAAGCCCAGTTAACTTGAAAAGTGCCGGGGTGCACGTCATATACGTGTAGTAAGTAGCCCTGGCCTTCGTTCATGCTCCTCAAATCGGGATGGCGTAGGCCGGGATCGAAATATTGGAACGTGGGGGTAGGGTTGGCCACATCTCCGGGCGCGGTAACAGTTAAGCTGGGGGTTAACGCGTTAACGGACACGTTCAACGGGACATAAGAAGGGTCCAAGGCGTCGGCGCCCAGAACCAGGTCGGCCATTACCGCTTCCACGGCAGCGTCCAGCGCGTAGTAGATTCTCTCTCCGTCTTCTGCGCTGGTGATACTGCGGAAGTGGGCGGCCAGGAAGGTTACGCTGGAGACTGCCACCAGAGAGATAGCGATCATAACCAGGACAAAGGGGAGGGTAAAACCCTGCTGGTTCCACGGGGAACTACCCTGGGAACGGGCCTGGTCTAGGCTCTGAGTGTTACGGTTTTCAACCAACTGTAATGCTCTCTATCGGGTTAAGCCCAGCTTTCCCATCCGGGATGCCAGCGCTGGGTACGCTAGTATTTCCAAAAATCGTTCTTATCGCCGCCGCGCAGTGCATAGAAAGTGCCGTTCAAGTATTCCAGTGAACCCCCGGCATCCACGTTCTTCGTAGTTTTTGGCAGTTCTGTCCAGCTATCCTCAGACGGATCGAACACCCAGAATTCCTTTTTGTCATTACCCCGCAAAGCATAGATGCGGACGCCGTCGGAAGTCAGGCTCCCTCCCTTGGATACGCTCCCTGGTGTGTCATTCAGGGCGTCCCATTCGTTGTCGGTGATGCTGTAGCGCCAAAAGTCTTTCCTCCCGTCGCCCCGAAGAGCGTAGATGGCAGTCCCGTCGGTGGTGAGGCTGCCTCCACTTTTAACATTGGACGGAGTGCTGCTCAAGGTTGACCATGAATCGCTACCCACATTGTACTTCCAGAAGTCCTTCTTGCCGTCTCCGCGAAGAGCATAGACAAAGCCGTTCAAGTAGACCAAAGAGCCACCTTCCTTCACGCTGGCCGGCGCCGAATCCAGGGTGCTCCACGCATCAGTATTAACGTCAAACTTCCAGAAGTCCTTTTTCTTGTCGCCGCGGAATGCGTAGATGGTCCCGTTCCCGTAGGTCAGCGCCCCGCCGGCCTTCACCTTCTCCAGTGTGTTTTGCAGGGAACTCCATTTGCCGTTACCAGCGAAGAACCTCCAGAAGTCCTTCTTTCCGTCACCCCTCAGGGCGTAAATGAAGGTCCCATCGTTGGTAATGGCCCCGCCGTTATTCACGTCATGCGGCGTGTCCGATAGCGATATCCAAGAAGACGGCGGTGGCGTCGGCGCGTTGACGGTGATGCTGATGGAAGTACTGCTGGACGCTCCCCGGCTGTCGGTGGCGGTCAGAGTGATGGTGTGGACACCGGCGCTGAGGGAGGCGGTGGTGAAGGACGCACCGGCGCCGATCTGATCATCCAGGTTGGATACCCACACGAAAAGAGCGACGTCGCCGGGATCGGGGTCGCTGGCCGACCCGTTGAATGTGATGGGGTCGGTGGTCAGGAAGGTGTCGCCGTCAGCGGGGCTGTCGATGGTTGGCGTGGGCGGCGTGTTGCCCGGCGCCGAGTTCACCGTGATGTTAATAGAAGTGCTATCGAAGGCCCCCTGGCTGTCGGTGACGGTGAGGGTGATGGTATGGGCGCCGGCGCTGAGCACGGCGGTGGAGGACGCATCCGTGCCTAATTGGCCGTCCAGGTCGGATTCCCACACAAAAAGGGCGGCGTCGCCGGGGTCGGGGTCGGCGGCGGCCCCGTTGAAAGTGATGGTATCGGAGGGCAAGAAGATGTCGCCGTCAGTGGGGATGTCGATGGATGCTGTGGGCGGCGTGTTAGATGGAGCCGTTGGCTCGGAGAGAGGTTCAAGTATGGGAATGGCTTCCGGCGGGGGCATCCCGGTGTTGAACTTCCAAAAGTCCCGGGTTTCATCGCCACGGAGAGCAAACAGTTCACCGTTCAGGTAGGCGAGGCCTCCTCCGTCTCTGACATTCTGCGGGGTGTCGAGGAAAGGCTCCCAGGTATCGGTGCTTATCTCGTATCGCCAGAAGTCGGTGGAAGAGTGGCCCCGCAGGGCGAAAAGGTAGCCGCCCCCATCGCCGGTAAGGGACCCTCCCCTATCCACCGAGTCCGGATTGTCGGCCAGGGTACTCCACGTCCCTGCAGCCACAGTGTATTTCCAAAAGTGTTTTTTGTTGTCTCCGCGGAGGGCATAGACGGCGCCATCAACAAAGAATATGGACCCGCCACCATCCAGTTTCTGCGGAGCCGAAGCCAGAATGATCCAGTGGTCGTTGCTGATGTCGTATTTCCAAAAGTCCTTTCTGTTGGCTCCCCGTATGCCGTAGATTGTGCCCGGCCCACCCCAAGTCAGGCTGCCACCCCACTGCACGTTTTCGGGTGCGTCGGCCAGTTCTTGCCAGGTATTGCTGGCGATGTCGTAACGCCAGAAGTCCTTTTTCTTATCGCCGCGTAATGCGTAGATGAACCCGTTGCCATAAGCCAACGCGCCGCCTTCTTTAACGTTCTCGGGCGCCTCGTCCAGAGACGTCCAGTTGCCGGTATCTACATCGAACTTCCAAAAATCCCTCTCGGCATTTCCCCGGAAGGCGTAAAGGGCGGCGCCATCGGTGGCCAGCCTGCCGCCGGCGTGGACGGCGCCGGGTGTATTGGCCAGGTGTATCCAGGCCACCGCCGGAGGCGGGCTGGGCGGCGGTGTTTCGGTGGGTGCTGGCGCCTTGGTGCGTTTGGGTTTGCGGGTGGGTCGGGGAGTACCCGTGGGCAGCGGTGTGGGCATGGAGGTGGTGAATTGAGCCCGGAGCTGGGCCACCACCGTGTTGGTCAGCACAGCCGGGTCGATTCCTATCTTTTCCACCGTCGACCTGGGGGTCACGGTGACCCGCCCGGGATTGAACTGGTACAATCCGGTGATCGAGTTCAATTCGAAGGTGGGAGGCGTGGAGGAAAATGTCACATCGTCGACTGCCGCGATGTTCTGGGCGATGATGCTGATCCGGTCTAATACACCGTTCCTGGTGACTTCGCGGACCAGACTGGTGTCTGCGGCATCGTAACGGTAGGTCACCTTGACGGCCACTAGCGAATCTCCGCCGTACTCGGTCCAGGAGAAAACGCTGTATTCGTTTTCGCCTAGGGAGTCGGTGGAAATTTTGCTCGCTCTGTTTGCGTCGATTGTGACCCACTGTCCCACCAATTGAAGGTCTTGTTGGGCCTGAATATCAGCCTCAGTCCTTTGGGGGAACAACTGCAACATGAAAATGACGCCGGCCACCAAAGGGAGAATCAGGGCGGAGATAGAAATGGAGATGATCAGCTCCAGCAGAGTAAAGCCCCGCTGGTTTCCCGGCTTCCTCATCGCCTGACCTTGTATTCCTGCAAGATCAATGACCCGACCGGCGGGGAGCAATGGAGACAATCGACCTGTACCGTGATCAGCTGAATCTGGTCGGGCAACGTGGCTCCGGCGTCTGGGAAGGGGTAGGCATAGGTCTTGACCAGCGCCACCGTCACGTTAACGGAATACTCGCTGGGTATAGGGCTGATCAGGGTGTACGAGCCTGGCAACGTCTGGTAAGGCTGTTGCTTGACGCTCTCAACCTGGCTGCGGGCCAAGACTAGCATCGCCACCTCGGCGTCGGCGGCGGATGCTTGCCGTACCAGGCTGGACAGCAGCAGCGCCAGGGAGGGGACGACCACTGCCACCAGACCGACGGCCACGATTTGCTCGATGAGGGAAAAACCACCTTCTCGCCTGGACCGTCGATGGGAGGCATTTTGACCAGACCGGGGTGTCATTGAGGGCTCAGGTTCGCGGAATCCCAACGTGGCTTCGCCACAATCCCCCCGGTCCGCCGGCTGCAGGCGGCAGGGGGGTGCGGCTTCTGTGGAGGAGAGCAGCTTGAAAATTACTGAGCTAATCCTGCCGATCATGTGTTTCACCAGCCCCGATAGCATCGGGGCCGGTCCTCGGTCGCGGACGGACCCTGCTTTTACAAAATGCCAATCCATCCTCCGGCGGAAACTGGAGGATGGAGCGCCGTCTTCCTGTTTGGACAGGAGGCCATGAGGGCGAGGGGTCAGGGATAGACCGCCTGGAACCCGGTCTTATCCTCCTGTGGGAAAAAGAAGGAAAGAGACTGGACTTTGCCTTGCCTGTCCACGTACCAGCTGTACGATCCAGTATAGAGCCCCGGCGTGGAGGGTCCCGGCGGGTTACCGTCCAGGCTGAAGGGGTAAACCGTACCGGTGTTTCTGTCGGCCACCCAGATGTTGGTGCCATCGGTGGCGATGCCTCCGGGCTGTGAGACCGGCCCAACGGCAAAGGGGTCTCCGATGGGGGTCCCTGCCAGGTTATACCGAAACACCAATCCATTGCCGCCGTTGTCGTCCAAAACCCAGAATTCCCTCCCATCAGTGGTAATTCCAACAGGAGCGGAGTTTGCGGCGGCGAGCCGGAAAGAGGAGGCTTGGGCGGTTCCCGAGGAGCTGTATCGGAACACCTCGCCATTTCCGTCACTATCCACATTTAAAATCCAGATGCTTTCGCCGTCGGTGGTGATTCCTACCAACCCGTCGCTGGCGGTAGTCACGTCAAAGGAACCCTGGGGTCCGCCGGCCATGTTGTAGCGATAAACTTTTTCCTCGGACTCATCCAGAACCAAGAGTCTGGAGCCGTCGGTGGCGATGCCGCTGGGGTCGCCGTTGCCGTTAAGGTTGTCCAATGGGAAACTCTCCACCAGTGTTCCATCTAATGAATACCGGAAGACCCGGTTAGAACCGTCGTCCACCACCCAAAATGCCACCGTGGCGGTGGGCGGGCTGATGGTAAGCCCTGCGGGAGCCTGGTTGTCGGGCGGGCCTGCCTCCGCAGTTAACAGGTTAAAGGAATCCGGCGGGTCTTGGGGCCGGTTGTCTGGTGAAGCCGATGCGGGGACCTGGTCAAGGAGGCTTTTGGCTGCCAGTTTGTCAAAGTCGATGAAGTAATCCCGGCTGTCTACCGTGTACCGAACCCCTTCCCGGGTCACGATGTCAACATGCCACCCGGGCTTGTTCAGACTATCGGCGTCACTGTCCAAAAGCTCCTCTTCCCCACCGTCCCGGATGCCATTTCCGTCGTCGATCCACTTGGGGGCGCCTCCCTGGGTGCCCCTCAAGGGGTTGCCCAGGTTCACATTCGGGTTGATGATGGTGTGATCGTGAGGAGAATCGCTTACATTAACGATATGGGCCGCAGTATGGTGCTCGCGGATGGCCTCGTCAGCCTGGAAAGTCCGGAGGAAGGTACCCGTAGTCTTGGACATGCCCATGATTGGGTATTGGGGGTTGCCCAAAAAGTTCTCGTTGCTTGGCGAGCTGTAGTAGGCATCGACTGCCTGCTGGAACCGCTCCCGGTCTGAGTCGTAAGCCCGGTCCTTGGACTCCTCAAGGTGTCTGGTGATGAATGGTACGGCGACGGCGGAGAGCACGCCCAAAATGGCAATGACTACCACCAGCTCGACCAGGGTGAAGCCTCGTTGACTCGGGGATCTCTGTGCCAAATTGAACGTCATTGTTTGAGTTTCGCCTGAATGGCCAACCCCTGATTGTTAGGGGTAAACGGCCTGGTATCCGGTCTGGTCGATTTCGGGGAAGAAGAACAGGAGAGACCTGACCCGGCCCTTGGTATCAATATACCAGCTATAGGAGCCGCTTTCCGAGCCACCGCCGGTGTCGGGAGACGCCGAGGTGGGCACCTTTTCCAATAGCCCGTCGTCCGTCACCAGCTTCTCGAAATCTATGAAGTAGTCCCGGCTGTCCACGATGTAGGTGGCGCCCTCCCGGGTTACCGTGGCCACGTGCCAACCGGCACTGTCCACGCTATCGTCGTCGTTGTCCAGCAGCTCCTCTTCCGTTGCGTCGCGAATGCCGTTGCCGTCGTCAGTCCACTTGGGGATGCCACCCTTGGTACCACCCAGCGGATTGCCCAACTCTGTGAGGTCCTCCGATATGCGAGTGTGGTCGTGCGGCGGACTGGTGCTAGGGCTGTGGTCTTGCTCATGGTGATCGTGGATATCCTGGTGGTCGGCGTCATGGTCGTGGTCCGCCAGGATTAACGTCCCCCCGGTCCGGTCGGCGCCGAAGATGGGATACTGACGCCGGCCCAGAAACCGAGCGTTGGACGGCGAGCTAAAGTAGGCATTTACCGCCGCCTGGATGGTAGCTGTATCGGCGATGTAGGCCTGTTCCTTGGAGCTGCTTAGGAAGTTGTTGACCATTGGGACGGCTATGGCCGCCATGACTCCCAGAATGGCGATGACGACCACAAGCTCAACCAGGGTGAACCCACCCTGGTCCTTTCTTGTATGTCTCATCAGCCTATTCATCGGGTGGTTCTCAGATTCATCAACTTTACGATATTTGGACTTGAGCTTACCTTGGATCTATCGACCCGATTCTTTGGAATCTTGTTAAGAGGCGGGTACCGCCTTGATCAGGATGGCCTGCTTTCCGGCCACCTGGTCGAAAATCCCCTCCACCTGAATGGTGGAGTGCTCCTCGCTGATCCAGCGGTAGACCGCCGCAAGACTTGGGTTGGTGATCAGCGGGTCGTTGGCCGTGTTTTCCTCGGGGTGGCTGAAGATCTTGAGCACCCAGCTTTCCTTGGACTCGTTGTGGGGCACATCCGCGGGAGCGGGACCGCCGGTGGGGCCTTTACGGTCCATCTCCAGGGTCATGGTGCCGGAAGTCTCGGTGGTCGACGGAGAGATGGTGATGTTATGAGTTAGTATGGGACCGGTCCCACGGGAGATGGTGCCGTCGGTGTTTTTGGTAATGGCGCCTCTGACGTCGCTCTGCACCCCGCCGCCTTGGGACTGACTCTGGGCCAGGGCGTAGTTCGGAGAAACCGACCACTCGTTGGCTCTGCCGGTTGCCAACACATCGGTGGTTAGCTTGAGTATGTGGCCGGGCTTCCAGGGATTGTCCACGCCAAAGAGAATGTCCAAGGTCCCTATCTTGGTGTTCGCGGGCAGGGACTGGCCTCCAATAATGAAGCCCGCGGGTATCAGAACTTTCAGGATTTCCGTCGCTGCCCGGTTTTTGTTCACAGTAAACTCAAAGGTAACGTCGCTGTGTTGCGGGTCCGCCGTGATGTTGTTCTGGGCATCCGCCACGATGCTGGTGGTCCTATCGGACAGAATTACGTTCAGGCTGCTGTTGGCCGGCGGGATGAGGGCGGACCCGTGCTCGGCGGCAAAGACCTCTCCCGTGGTGGTAACGATCCGGTAGCTGACCAGGGCCGTCGAGTCGGGAATGTCCTTCACGAAATTCGGGGTGAAGGTCTTGGTGGGGTCCTGGGGCAACCGGGCGTCGAACTCTATGAGCCTCACATTCACGTCTCCAGCCGGTAGAGGAGGGATATCGTCCTCGTCCAAGTCGCCGTCGCTGTTGGTATCCGCGTCACTGACCGGGTAGGTCTGGGGAAAGGACTCGCTGAAGAAGCGGTCGGCCGCGGTGGCCAGTATCTCGGTATCGCTTGTGATCTGGGCCTCCTGTCCCCTGCTTCCCAGGCCGGTAACGGCGCCGGCGACCACTGCGGCCAGGATGCCGATGATGGCCATGACCGCCAGCAGCTCGACCAGCGTGAACCCCCAACCCCTGAAGCGGCGGTACCTGACCGGGGCGCTGCCTCCGTCCTTGCCGGAGGCCCTCCGCCCGCTCCCTCGCTCAATTTTTTGTTTGGTTGGTGCCATGATGGGCCTCGTCGCCTGGGGTAGCCGGACTATTTGAAGCTAGACTGTTTCTATTGTGCCCTAGGGCTACTCATTCGGGCATCACCCTAAGGGGTGAGAAAAGGGCTAGCCCTTTTTGTATCTAGGGTTACTTCTTTTGCTTGCCTGTGTTTTGTAAGGAGCCTGAACTTTCGCTGGGTCAAGACCTTGGTTACCTCGTTCCGGTGTTCGGGGCTGGGGGCCTGGCCGGGATTCCGGCTTGTCCCCAGCCCCGAATTAAGCCTATCTGGTGGCTGGTCTTTATGGTCCGAAGGTGATGTTCACATTGGCCTCGGCGCTGGTCAGTGTACCGTCGAAGACGGTGAAGCTGAACACGTCGGATCCGGTAGCGGCGTTGGTCAAGTAGGTAACGTCGCGTGTGGTGGCGGTACCGCCGGGGAGAACACGGTCCGGGCTAAGGATTAGAATTCCTTCGCTATCTGCCAGGACTCCGGTGATGGGCAGTGAGGTTATCAAGAAGCTGAGGGGATCGCTTTCAGAATCGGAGCCAGTGAGAGTGATGGGTAGAGGTTGACCCACTGCAGAAACTACGTTCAAGGAGTTTGCCACGGGGGCAGTATTCTCTGCACCTCCACCGACGAAGGGTCCCTTGATGACTATGGCCTGCTTGCCGGCCACCTTGTCGAACACCTTGTCGGGCAGGATGGTGGAGTGCTCCTCGGCCACCCAGCGGTACACCTTATTCACACTGGGGTTGGTTGCCAAATTCCCGCCGGCGCCGTCCACCCCGAATATGGTCAGTTGCCAGATCTCGGTGGCCCGGTTGTGGGCCACTTCGTCTACTACTGGTCGGGCGATGTTTAACGTCAGGCTCCCCGGGGTGTCTTCGGAGCCCTCGGTGATGCTGATCAGGTGGGTGAGGGTGGGGGCTGTGGCGGGGGATTCGATTGGGGCGAGCAAGAGGCCGTCCACAGTGCCATCGCCAACTTCAACGACCTCTGCGTAATTCACCTCGACCTTCCACTCGTTGGCCAAGCCGGTTGCTACAATGGCGTCCGTCACGCTGAGCACACTACCGGACTTCCAGGGGTTGTCCCCCGAGAAGGTGATTACCAGCTCACCCACTGCCACGCCGGGTGCCAAGGACTGGCCGCCGATGTTGTACCCGGCGGGGATTTGCACCTTCAGGATTTCCACCGCCGCCCGGTTTTTGGCCATGGTCAGGTTAAAGGTCACGTCGGTCGTCTGGGGATTGGCCGGTGCGGAAGGGGTCTTGATTGTTTGGGTCACGTCCAGCCGGCTGCTCGACGGCGGAGCAAAATCCGCCCCGTCGGCGGCGGCGAAGACGTTGCCGATGCGGGTCTCGACCCGGTAGGAAACCAGGGCTGCCGAGTTGGGGATGTTCTTGATGAAGTCCGGGACGAAGATTTTGGTGGTATCTTGCGGCAGCCGGGCGTCAAAGTTGATGGCCCGAACCCCCAAGTCCGTCTGTCCTCCAGGCAGCTCCTCCACGGGGTAGACTTGGGGGAAGGCGTCGTTGAAGAACCGGTCTGCGGAGGTCTCGATGGTCTTGGTATCGCTGACTATCTGGGCGGTAACGCCGGTGGCGCCCAAGCCGCTGACGGCCCCTGCGACTACACCGGCCAGAATGCCGATGATGGCCATGACAGCCAACAGCTCAACGAGGGTGAACCCTCGCTGACCCTGGCGGCGGATCGGTGCGTTGAAACTCTCCGGTGTATTCCCGAGAATCTTCTGCCCGCTCCCTTGCTCTTGCATGTTGACTGTTGCCTTCATGGTGTCGATCTCGCAGCGGCCAGACCAACGAATTAGATTACAGCTATTGTCGGCGCTGGCAGCCACGGTGGAATCACCCGCAAGAGTGATTTCCGAGGTGATAAAAGAGGTAGCTGGAGATGGGGGTTGGGGGCTACTTCTGTAGAGGAAAAGGGCTAGCCCGAGGGGTCTTTGGGCAGCGGGCAAGGGGGTACCGGGAGGAGAAATATGATTAGCAGAGGGGCGTGGGCACCGGGGGAAGGCCGGCTAAACTTCGCCTGGAGCGGTTTCTCCCTCCGCCGGTTGCATGAAGCCCAGCTTGGCGGCATAGGCCGCCGCTTCTCTCCGGTTTTTCATGTGGAGCTTAGCCAGGATATTCTTGACGTGGGTTTTCACCGTATTTTCCGAGACCATCAGGGTATCGGCAAGCTCGGTGTTGGACATGCCACGGGCCACCAACCGAAGAATCTCCATCTCCCTGGGCGTTAGCTGGGTCTCTCCGGCGGGCAGCCCCCCCACCGTCTGGGGAGCCGCACCAATGTCAGGACCTTGTCCCAATTCCGAGAGGAACCTGGGCGCCATGGCCGGAGACACCACCACCCATCCCTGGTGCACCTGGCGCAGGGCGTCGATAATCTCCTGAGGGTCGGAAATCTTCAGAACGTAGCCGCGGGCGCCCACACTCAGCGCGCGATACAAGTCGGCGGCTTCCTCGGAGACCGTCAACACCAGAACTTTCAGGTCGGGCCATTTCTGGGTCAGATAGGCGGTTGCTTCAATCCCGTTTTGCCCCGGCATGTTCAGGTCCATGAACACCACGTCCGGGGAAAGCTCGCCGGCCCGGTCGATGGCTTGCTGGCCGTTGCGGGCCTCGCCGATTACCGTGATGTCGTCTTCCTCTTCCAGGACCTCCATCAGGCCGCGGCGAAACAGGTCGTGGTCATCGACGACTAGAACCCTTATCGTGGTCATGAGACCTCCTGCTCCACCCTGCGGGAATAGGCCACTACTACCTCAGTGCCTTCCCCGGGGGTGCTGTTGATGTCCAGGGTGGCTCCGGCCATGGCGGTCCTTTCGTTCATTATACCGATGCCGTGGCCTCGAAGCCCAGAGATGGCAAACCCCCTGCCATCATCCCGGACTCGAATCTTGATATCCTCTTTAGAGCATTCCATCTCCACCCAAACGTTGGTGGGATTGGCGTGTTTGGCCACATTGGCCAGGGCCTCCCTGGTCACTTGCAAAAGCTGGAACTTGACCTGTGGTTCAAGCTCCCCTTCTTCGCCGGTCGTCGAAATCCTCACCGGCAGGCCGGTGTCACGACTCCACTGCTCTGCGACGGCGGCCAGTCTAACACCGAGAGGCTCGTCGCTCTCCACGTCTGTGCCGTCCAGGTAGTCCCGGACAGCCAGATAAGCCCGTTCAACGACACTGCCAATCTCCGACACGTCCCGCTGAGTTATGGGCGTCCTGCCTCGGGAAACCCGTTGCTCGGCCAACTTCATTTTCAAGGAAAGGAAGGCCAGGGTTTGGGCCACGTTATCATGGACGTCCCGCCTCAGGCGCTGCCTCTCCCAGGCCATGGACTCGGACCGAACCCGCCGCTGCCAGTTCAGGTTGGCCAGGAAAGGCAGGTTGACTATGAGCAGACATACGGCCGAATAGAGCAACGCCAAGACCAGGTAGTTTCTGCTCAAAATCCAGGGAAGATTGCTGATACCCAGGCCTGGTAGAACGTGTACCCCAGAAACCGCCACGGCCAATATGCCGGCCATGGCCACGGCAAAGCCCAGATTCATCAACAGACTGGCCGTTAGAATGGAAGAAAGGGAGTAGATCAAGAAGGGGCTGTCCAGACCCCCGGTAAGCAGAATAAGGGTGTAACTGAGCAACACGTCGACGCCCAGACTGATTGGGTGCGCCACTGTTCTGGGCCTGGCCGGGTTGAAGCGCCAAAGAATACTGTATACGTTGTAGGAGCCTACCAGAATGATCACCATGCCCAAGAATATGGGCTGCTGGTCGCTGGGGTTTAGCAAAAACACCAGGCCGGTACCCATGGCGAAGGTGACCAGGCGGAATACGGCAAGGGACTGGTAGACGCCACTGACGTACCGCTCTAGAGATGGCGTTTCCAGCGCGCGGCGGTCGCCGGGTGGAGTTACCGGGGAACGGTGCCACCGGAAAGGCAAGGGTACGCTCTTGAGCGCCCCGCCGGAGCGCCTGAGGGGCGGGATGAAATTGGCCGGAAATTTCATGTCCAGGCGCCCACCAGGTTGGCCGCGAATTCTTGATACCGGCCCATGATTTCCGCCCCGGACAGGAAGGTGACCAACGCCCCGGCAGCCATAAACGGACCGAAGGGCATGGAGTCCTTCCTTCCCTTCTTGCCCAAGACCAGGAGGGTGATGGCCATTAGTCCTCCGGCTACCACCGCCATCCACAGGGCTAAGAGGACCCCAGGAAACCCCACCAAAAGCCCGATTAACCCCGCTAGCTTCACGTCCCCGCCGCCCATTCCCGCTGGATAGATTATCGTAATGATTAGAAACACCAGGAAGGCGCCGGTTCCTGCTACCAGGGAGTTGAGAAATGAAGCCAGCAGGTCCGGGGTCCCCAGGAACGACCGGGATAGGCCCAACTCGGACCAAAAGGGAGATAAAATCAACAGTACGATTATGGCCGGGTAGATAATCCGGTTCAGGATCAGCCCGTGTTCCAGGTCGATGATGGCCACTACCAACATTAGGGAGACTACCGCAACCATCACCAAGAACTCTATTCCAAAACCGTAACGGAAATACAGGAAGGTGAACAAGGTACCGGTAACGGCTTCGGTGAACAGAATCCGCATGGGAATCTTGGCGCTACAGTAACGGCAGCGGCCCCTTAGCCATAGATAGCTGAGCACCGGCACCATGTCCAAAGAAGACAACGACCGGTTGCACGCGTCGCAAAAGGACCTGGGCCGTACCAAGGATTGCCCATGGGGCAGCCGGTCTATGGTCACGTTCAAAAAGCTGCCGACCGAGGCTCCAAACAAAAAGGCGAATACTCCCCACATAGAATCAGGCTTCCCTTAGAATCAGGCCGATGTTGACAACGAGGTCTTGGACCGGAAAATCCGGCGGTTGGATCAACGGCGACACCAGCTCTCCGGCCTCCCGTTGAAGATTGGCGGCTACCTGTTTGGCCATTTCAGGCGCTCTGCGTATCGGCGAGCCGCACACGTACAACGGAGTTTCTTCGGACAGCGGTCCTTCGGGGGAGGTTTGATCGAAAGTGGTCATGGTTCGGCCCACAATTTCGGTCAATCGGTCCACCAGCACCGTATCCTCCACAAGTTCGGCTCCCCAATACAAGCTCTGTTGCTCCACAGGCACGTGGTCTTTGGTAATTATCACATCGCAGCCATCGGGAGCAACCCAGGCGATCACAGCCTCGGGCTCATTGATAGCCCGGGCTAGCGCGAAGGGCCGCAGGTCGATCTCGGTCATTTTAAGATTGGCTCGCTGTGCCATATCGGTGAAAGTACCGATCGATCGCCTGCTGGCTGCCAGCACCAACCACCTGGAGCGGTCCAGTCTATCCGGGAGCCGTAGCCAGCTTAGGTAATAGGTCTCGGTGGAAATCCTCATTGTTCTGCTGGCTTCTTGGGGAATGACCACGGCCGCGTTTAGTCCACTGGATCGCGGCAGCTCCATAAGACTTAGCCTGCTCTGAAAACCGGGGAGCCCTCCGATAACCTTGCGGAACTTACCTTCCATTTCCGGCAGGACGTTTTGAAGGAGACTGGCAACCCTTGCGCTGTTGCTAACCTGGCCTTCCCGGAAAAATCGCGGGTTGGCCAGCAGCACTCGATAGTCCAGAACCTTCAGGCCCGAACATATCAGCAACTTGACCATGCCGTGTTCGATGGTGATGGAAGCTACTACTTTGCTTCCGCCGATCAACGAGGTAATCCCCACTCTTTAACGTCCCCTTACCGGCCGTAGATAACATCCAGTTCCATGGCCATCAGCCATCGGTCCTGGCCGCCGCCGACCCTGCTAAACACTAAATCGAGGACTCTGGCGCTGGGAAATTCTCCAATGAGTTGCAGTATTCCAGTCAAGGCCTCCCTGGAGCCCTCGGTCTGCACCGAGTGGTGTAGGGTAGGAAACTCCTGGTTGCCTACAGGGACCAAGGTTTCGATCCGGTCAAAGGTGGTCAAGGGTAACTGTTGCCCGGCAGCATAAGCTACAATATCGGCGCTGAAAACCTGGGCCTGGTCGCGGGTTGGCAGTGACACTGGCTGCGGCTGCGCCTTCTCCCTTTCCAAGGTTGCATTCAGGGCAGCTGTTTCGTCGTTTGCCTCCAAATAAGCCAGATCGTCCTGTACTACCTGGAAACGCCTTTCCAAGGCGTCGAGTTCTTCCCCCATCTCTCCCGCTAGCTGGTATTGGGAGTACCCGTAATAGGTGGCGATGAAAATCGTCAGACCGAGGATCAGCGAAAGCCTGTCCACCCGCCGCAGCAGATTGATAAGCTGTCTTATTGTCAGCTGCTGCATCAACGCCGCACCCGGAATATCGCGGTGAATGAGGGCGGATCGTTGTCTTGGGCCCATCGTAAACTTTGCAGATCCAATACGTCTGAGATGGAGGTAAGTTGGGACAGCAGGGTCCTAGGGGCTTCCGGGCTGATGGCGATCCCTTCCAGGGTTAGCTCTCCGCTGGGCTGTGCAACCACGGAAAGAAACCTGGCGCCCGAAGATTCGGCGCTCAACAACCGGGAGAAAACGGCGTTCCAATCGATATTTTCTCCAGTTATCGCTTGAAATTCCTGTAGCTTGTTGGTGCGCTGTACTTTCAACTGGCTGATCTGGGTTCTCAGTGCGTCCAGCTTCTGTTGCTGGCCGGCCAGATTCCTCTCCAATGTTTGAAATTGGGCCTTCTTGCTGTCTATTTCCTGAATAGCCTCCGTCTGGCCCCGGTACCATCCCTGAATAAAAAAGCCTTCCACCAACAATATCAGGAGAAGAGCCAACCTCAACTGGGAGGCTGAAATCACCCCGGTCCGTTGCGAGACAAGGATATTAATCTTGGGGACCAGCCTCCAGCTCCGATCCAGTGAAGGTGCAGTTCCAGGGGACCCGCCGTTAGAGCGATTCCCCCCAAGAAGCCGTCTGACCGATAAGACCGGGTCCTGAAGAAAATCCTTGAGGTGGACGCCGTTGCCACCTGCTCGAAGCTTCTGGCTCAACGCACGGTCCCGATGGCGGAGTAAATGCCCGAGATGACCGCGACCGCGACAAAGCCAACCAAGAGGGCAACCATAATGATGACTACAGGTTGGATTAGCTCCGTGGCCGCGCTGACCGCTTTGGTCGCTTCTTGCTCGTAGTAGTCGGCCAGGCCGCGTAGGGCGTCGGACAGTGACCCCGAGACCTCTCCGGTAACGATCGCTTGAGAGAGCAACGGAGGCGTTGGCCAATGCAACCGAAATGAGGGGCCAACCCGAGTACCCGAAGTAGCTTCCTTGGTCACATTGTCCAGCCGGTCTTTGAGGACTACGTTATTTAAGCTCTCTTTGCACAATCCCAAAGCATCGACAGTGGGAATCCCCGCGTCCAGCAACCGGCTGAACGTGGCCGTGAGGCTGAATAGATTGCTGCGGATCAGCACTGTGGAAACGATCGGAATTTTCAAGAACAGCTTGTCCCGCAATCTGGCCCCCATTCGGGTTCGGACACCGAGTGCCAGCGCCAAGACAGTCCCTCCCATGCTGGCAAACAATTTGAGGCCGTTGGTCTCCACGAAGTCGGAAACCGTAATCAACAACTGGGTTACGGCTGGCAGGGTACCGCCGTATTCGGTGAGCAGGCCCACCAGTGACGGCAGTGAGTAGGTCACCAGGATGATGGCGACTGCTATCGCGACGACCAAGCTGATGACCGGGTAAATCAACGCTGCCTTGACCCGGTCCCTCATGAGCTTTCGCTTTTCCAGGGTGTCGGCCAGTTGCTGCAGGGTTACGGCCATACCGCCGCCGGCCTCCCCCACCTTCAGCAAACTAGAATAGAAGTCAGAAAATACCGAGGGATGTTGTGCACAGGCTTCGGAAAATCGTCGGCCGCCCTCGATATCTTCGATGACGCGCCTCAATACTTCCTTCATCCCCAAGGCGCTGCTTTGCTCTCGGAGGATTATCAGCGACTCCCGGAGCTGGATCCCGGAGCGGAGCAGGGCAGACAGCCCGCGAGTGAACTCAATGAGCTCTTTGGGCTTGGTCGGGAAGAGCCCTGGGGCTATTTGGACCAGAGTACGGCGGGGGCGGACCGTTTCCAGCTGGTATGGAATGAGATGTTCGTTCTGTAATTGTTCCCGGGCTTCTTCTTCCGTAGCCACGTCCAAGACGCCTTCCACCTTGTGGCCTTGCCACGTGAATGCTACGTATTTGATGACCATAAGATGCCATCCCTGGGAAGGCAGGGCGGAAACCAATCCCTCCGTCCAACCTTCCTTAATCGATAAAGAAGACCTTGCGGACCACTTCTCCCAGGGTGGTAGCGCTTTCCTGGGCCTTTATCATGCCGGCGCGGCGCAGGCTGATCATCCCGTTTGCCAGGGCTTGAGTCCTGAGTTCTTGACCACTGATGCCCCCTGAGATCATTTTCCTCATGGTCTCGTCCACCGCCATCACTTCGAACACGCCGGTGCGTCCGGAAAAGCCGGTGCCGTTGCAAAAGTTACAGCCCTGGCCAGCCCAGAACTCACCAGTTGGCTGTTGCATTTCCTGCTCGTAGGCCATGGCTTCAGTAGCCGATGGTTCGGTAAGTACCTGACAGCTATGATCGACCACGCGGACCAATCTCTGGGCCAGCGCCCCGACAACCCCGGTAGCTGCCAGGAAAGGTTCGACACCCAGGTCCAGCAAACGCACTATGGACGACGCCGCATCGTTGCTGTGTATGGAGGCCAGCACTAAGTGGCCGGTAAGCGCAGCGTTGACCGCGGTCTTGGCGGTCTCCTCATCTCTGATCTCACCTACCAGGATGATGTCCGGGTCCAGACGCATGATAGAACGGAGGCCCGTGGGAAAGTCAATGCCTGCCGCCCGGTTTACCTGGATCTGATTAATGCCGTCCAGCCGGTACTCTATGGGGTCTTCCACGGCCATGATGTTACCCCGGTGATTGACCAACTCGGCCACCGAGGCATAGAGAGTGGTGGTCTTACCGGAGCCGGTGGGGCCGGAGACCAACACCATGCCGTAGGGCAGGGCCAACAACTGCCGCCACACGTGCAAAGCCACCGAGTCCAGGCCCAGCGCTTCTAAACTCAGCAGATTGCCGGATTGGTCGAGCACGCGGATGACCATCATCTCGCCCCAACCCGTGCCCACGGTGGAAACACGAAACTCCGCTTTGCGCTCACCGAACATCAAGCTGAAGCTTCCGTCTTGGGGTCGTCGAGTTTCCGAAATGTCCATCCCTGCTTGGACTTTGATTCGGGAAACCATGCTCTCGTGCAGGGTCAGGGGCAGGACCACCATTTCCTTTAACTCGCCGTCCAGCCGAAATAATACCCGGGATGAATCCGACGAGGGGACCATGTGTATGTCCGAGGCGTGACCCTTGACCGCCTGAAGGGTCACCATGTCCACAGCTTGTACCGCCGGCAACTGACTCAAGTCCTGGCCAAATATGGCGCCGGTAGCAGATATGTTGATCGGCGCCAAGGTGCCCATTGGAGCATTGAGTGGAGCTTGGCCTTCGGGTCCCGGCTCCGGCCGGGGTGGTGGCGCCGACGAATACACCTTGTCTATCAGGTCTTCCAACTTGCCGCCGATTGCCAGCACGAACTTGGTCTGGCGACCGGTGACCGATGACAGCTCGGAGGACAGTTGGAAATCGTTGGGCATTCTGGTGGCGATGCGTAAGGAACCGTCGGTGTCGAAACCGGTGGGCATTACCGAATATTGGCGAGCGTATTCTTCGGGAACCAGCCGCACGGCCTCGGGGTCTACCTGGACGTGTCTCAGGTCGACGACCGGAATCCTCAGCTGGAAGCTGAGCACCGTGATCAGGGTTTCTTGGGCCAACATTCCCTGGGAAACCAGGGCGTCCAACAGTCCGGTATCGCTGTCCTGGCGGGCCTGGGCTAACTGCTGTTCAGTGATGAACCCGCCTTCAACGAGGACCTGGCCCACTCTATCTTCAAAGGAAGGTGCTGTTCTATTGACCATTGCTAATTCGGTTGCCCTGAATCCGGAACCTTATGGTTTACCGTTGTGCCAGGATGAGACCTCTGTACCGCCGACCCTACGGCCTGGATCCGGCATTGCTTGGCATTAAGCAAATCCCGCTTTCCGGTACCGGCCAGGTATCGAAATTCCGTGCCACACCATGAATTCGTAAAGTCACTCAAAGTGGGGTTCGGGCTTCGCTTTCACGGCATGGGGCGAAGATTAGGCTTCAATATCGATTATACACCATACTATGTACCAATTCCCGAGGGGGCCACGGCCTAATTGAGATAAGAACGGGGCAATTTCCAAAGTGGAGCCACCATGAAACTGGGAGGGATGACGGGTATGGCCACCATCCGATATAGGGTGTAGACACTGTAGGCCCGCCGTGGGAGTGGGACAATACTGAATCAATCTACGGAAGCCACCACGGCCGGCTGGAAGCATCCTGTTGTTCCGCCAGGTCGGCAAGTTGGCAACGGATTATCCCAAGACAGGTGGGAGATTAACAGTGGAAACAACCGAATTCCTGGGCAGTGTCGGCCTGTTCAAGCACCTTAAAGAAGATGCGCTGGAGCGATTGTCGAGCCAGCTTCGCCTTATCTACCTTCCCGAAGGACACATGATTAGGGACACCCATCGGGATACAAAACCTGCGGACGGGCTCTACATCATCAAATCCGGTGTGGCCAAGGTGACCAAGCCGTCCCAGACCTGGGAGGCCGAGGCTGTGTTGGCTATCCTTGTCAAGGGCGATTGCTTTGGCGAAATCGGCCTCATCGACGGACTGCCGCCGTCTGCGGACGTGACCGCGATGGAAGCGATGGAGTGCTATTTCCTGCCACGGGACGCTTTCCTTGCGGCCCTTGAAGCAAATCCAGAGATAGCCCTGGGCATGCTGCCCAGTCTGGGGACCATGGTCCGCAGCGCCGACCAGTGGATTGCCCAGCTCCTCTGACACTGACCGGTCCACCGTCCCCTAACCCGTCAGGGGGTCAAGAGCCGGGCCTGGGCTCAGGGCAAGTGTGCCGGGAAAGGTAGGGGTGCTAGCCGCCGGGCTGAGGCGGGGAGACGCCGAAGCGTTCCAGCAGCTCCTGGAGGCCCAGGTCCACCTGGCGGCGCAGCTTGGCGGCGTTGTTGCGGCTGTGGTCCAGGGTCTGGAACACCTGGGGGTCGAAGGGGCGCCAGGTGTTGCGCAGGTCTCTGAGGGCCTGCTCCTCTCCCTGGGCGGCCTCCACCATCAGCTCACCCAAGGTGCGCAGGAAAGTAGCCCGGGGCAGGTCCCCGACGCTGACGGCCAGGTCGCGGAACTGGAGGGTAAAGCCGCCCAAAGCGGCCACGGCGGCGGCCCGGTCGCAACCGCCCTCGGTGCGGCGCCAGGAGTCGTAGTCTTCGTGGAAGGCGTCCCACTGCCGGAGCAGGGCGTCGTACTGGTTGGAGAAACCGGTCACGGCGGCCCGGCTCTCCTGGGACACGTCCTCTTCAACCGCGGCCAACTCCTGAGCGGCCTGGCGCAGCAAACGGTTGGCTTCCACCAGCTGGCCGTCGAAGAGATCGAACAGGGAGCGGTCGGCGGCGACGAAGGTGGGGGCAGCCCCGTTGGTCTCCCCGTTGGCAGACTCGGAACCCTGCTCCATGGCGGGCTCGGGAGTAGGCCCGTCAGCCTCGCCGGATGCCTGCTCGCCGGACTTCTGGAAGGTGCCCCTGAGGCGGCGCAGGGCCAGGTCCTCGGCTTGGACGGCCTCGGCCACCAGGACCGAGATGGGGTTGGTGGCTGGGTCCGCGGGCAAATCCCGGGCGGCCAGGACAATGCCCCGGAACTGGGACACCAGAGCGCCCAGGCGGTCCACGGTGTCCGTGGAGGAGAGGGCGCCCTCACTGGCGCGGAAAGCGTCGTAGTCCTGGTGGAACCGGTTCCAAGCGGAGCTCAGGTTCTGGAAATCGGTGGCGAACTCCAAGACCTGGGACTGGGAGGAAGTGCCGGTCTTCTCCTGAAGGTCGGTGAGGTCGTCGGCCACCTGCTGGCGCAGCAGAGAAGCAGCGGAGCGGGCCTGGCTCACCCCCTCGAATCCTCCTGGGGAGGACTGGCCCGAGGCGCCGTTGCCGTTGGAAGAAGGGGTGGGGGCCACGGCCTGGGGACCGGGCTGCCAGGAGTCCCGCAGCAAGCGCAGGGCCTCCTCCTCCCGTTCCGCGGCCCGGATAAGCTGGTCGGAGAGCTGGCGCACCGAGGAAGTGCGGGGCAGGCCCCGGGCGGCCTGGGTAATGCCGGCGGAGTCGCCGGCAAAGCCGCCCAAAGCCACCTGCACCGAGCTGGGGTCGCAGGAGGCCAGGCCCTGGCGCCAGGAGTCCAGCTCCTTGTGGAACTGGTCCCACCGTTGGCTGATGGCCAGGTGGCCGGTGGCGAAGTCCAGGGCGGTCTGGCTGACCTGGGCAGGCACGGGGGTGGGTGTGGCGGCGGTGGCGGCGCCCGCCGGGGCGGACTGGGCCGCGGCGGTGGCCGGCACGTTGGGGGTAGGGGTGGCCGCGCCCAGGGAAGAGACCGCCGCCGGCTGGGGGGAAGAGCAAGCCAGGGCCAGGAGCAGCAAGCCCGCCGCCGCCGGCCAGAGAAGGGTGCGAAGGGTGCGCAGGTTCATATTCTTGGTCATGGGGTCCGGTACACTCCTACAAAATCGCCCACCAGGCCGTCCCTGAACCTACCCGAGGTCAACAGAGACACCGCGTCCCGCAAAGCGTCCTCGGAATCCCCCAGGATCACCAGCACGTGGCGTTCCTGGCCGCGGTGGAGCAGGATGATGGCGGTGTCGCGGCGTTCAATGTCTGGGGTGAAGGGGGTGCGCAAAACGCCGTCCAGCTGGATGCCCGCCACCTCCAGGTACTGGGCCACCTGGGGCGAGTCCTGGTACAGGCCCAGGAACAGGGTATCCTTGGTGATGTCCTCCACGCCCCGGATGTTCGAGGTGGTCTGGAAATCGGCCAGCATGCCCTTGACCTGGGCGGCCAAGTCGAAGAGGGGGGAGCGGCCCAGCAGGATATCCACGTCGTCCTTGAAGAAATGGGGAAAGTCGGTCAGGTCGAAGCTGCGCTGGCTGGAGGTCAGGAAGCCGGCGATGTTGGAGACCAGGCGGTCGTTGTCCAAGATGGAGTTTCTGGGAGGAATCATGAAAGTAAAGTCGGCCAGGGCCACCACCCGGCCGCCGGCGGCGGAGGCCAGGGGGTAAAAAGGCTCCACCCGCTCGGTCATGGAAGAGCGGGTATTGCCGTCGGCCAGGGCCAAGCCTGGGGTTGGGGCCTTGACCGAGCCGGCGGTGTAGAGGGCGATCTGGGTCAAGCCCTGGGTGATGGGGTGGGGCTCGAACTGGCGCAGGTAAATATTCTGGAAGTTCAGGTCGTACTCCACCATGTTGTACAGGTAATCGGGCTGAAAAGCGATGCCGAAGCGGTTGGCCAGGCTGTTGATCTGGCTGGGCCTGGTGGGGTCGGCAATCAGCAGCAGCTTGCCCCCCTTGCGGGTAACAAAGTCCTCCACCAGGTCGGCTTCCTCATTGGTGAAAGGGGAATCGGGCATCAGCACGGCCAGGCTGTCGGCGCGGCGCAGCTTCTCTTGCAACTGGGCGAGGCGGGAGCCCGGGTCCAGGCTGGAGAAACCGCCGAAGCGGGAGGTCTCGCCGGCCACCTCCACCTGGTAGCCCCGCTGGGCTACCCGGGCCAGCAGCACCGAAAGCTCCTGCTTGGTGAAGTCGTTGCCGTGGAGACCGTCCACCAAGAGAGTGCCCTTCTCGGTGGGGGGGAAC
>JADFFS010000193.1 GCA_022568195.1 Chloroflexota bacterium
GGGCAATTATGTATGCTCAGCGGCTCCTGGAAGACAACGAAATCGAACAAAAGCCCATCTCGCGGGTGAGGGGGGGCAAGCTCCGGAATGACCCGATGGTCTGGTGGTGCCCCTTCTGCGACCCTTCCAATCAGCTGATCCTTGATGGCGGCGGAGCCCCCAAGTTGTGCGGCGGCTGTTTCGCCAAGATATAGCCGGTTCCATTGCCCACGCCCGGATGCTGGCCCGTCAGGAGATTATTTCAAAGGAAGACGCCGACCTGATTTGCCAGGGGTTAGAGCAGGTGCGCGAGGAAATCCAGGCCGATAATTTTCCGTGGGACCCGGGCCTTGAAGACCTGCACATGAACATAGAAACTCGCCTGCATCAGCTAATCGGCCCCGTGGCCGGCAGGCTGCATACCGGCCGTTCCCGCAACGACCAGATCGCCCTGGACATGAGGCTTTATACCAAGGAGGTCATCTCTGAAACCGTAAAGGCAATGCATGGAGTACAGCAGGCCCTGGTGGACCTGGCCGACAAGTATTCCGGCGTTGTGATGCCCGGCTACACCCATTTGCAAAGAGCCCAACCGGTGTTGTTCGCCCACCATATGTTGTCTTACTTCCAGATGCTCCAGCGGGACAAAGGCCGTTTGCGGGACGGTTACCGCCGCGCCGACGTTCTCCCTCTGGGCAGCGGGGCTCTGGCCGGAGTAGCCTACCCCACCGACCGGGAGTTTCTGGCCCGCGAGTTGGGATTCAGCGAGATTAGCGCCAACAGCATGGACGCTGTTTCCGACCGGGACTTTGTGCTGGAATACCTGGCTTCCGCTTCGGTCTGTATGATGCACCTCTCCCGCTTGGCCGAGGAGATAGTGCTTTGGTCCAGCAGGGAGTTCGGGTTTATCCAGCTGTCGGAAGACTTCACCACCGGCAGCAGCATCATGCCCCAAAAGCGCAACCCCGACTTTGCCGAGCTGGCTAGAGGTAAAACCGGCCGGGTCTACGGCAACCTGATGGGTCTACTGACGGTTTTGAAGGGTCTGCCCCTTACCTACAACCGCGACTTGCAGGAAGACAAAGAGGGGCTTTTCGACACGGTCGATACCTTGCTGGCAACATTGGGAGTCTTTCAGGGGATGTTGTCTGGATTAACCCTGGACGTGGATCGGGTCACCACGCTGGCGGGAGATAGCCTGATGCTGGCCACCGATTTAGCCGATTACTTGGTGGGAAAGGGAGTGCCTTTCCGGGAGGCTCACGGAACGGTGCGCGACCTGTGCACCTACTGCCAGGACCAAGGCAAGGACTTGCAGGGTCTCACCCTGGAAGAGTACCAACGCTTCTCGCCTCACTTCGACGGCGAGGTTTACAACATCACCCCCGGCTCTTCGGCTGCCGCGCGGGACAACCCTGGAGGGACGGCGCCTTCCCGGGTGGCCGAGGGATTGCGCTGGGCAAAGGAAACCCTGGAGGCAGAATCCGATGGTCTCTGAGGCGTATATTCAGATCGCTCCATCGGTGCTGGCCGCCGATTTTTCCAACTTGGGGCAGCAGGTGCGCGACGTCACCGACGCCGGCGCCGACCTGATACACGTGGACATCATGGACGGCCAGTTCGTCCCCAGCATATCGTTCGGCGAGGTGGTGGTGGACGCTATCCGCAAATCCACTCACCTGCCCCTGAACATCCACCTGATGGTGCTAGAGCCGGACAACCTTTTACCCAGTTTTATGAAGGCGCCTACCGACCAGATAATCGTCCACGCCGAGGCTTGCCGCGACTTGCATCGCACCGTTACGCAGATTAAAGATGGGGGTCATCAGGTAGGGGTTGCAATAAACCCCGACACTTCCATATCAGCGGTGGAAGAGGTTCTGCCTCAACTGGACATTGTGCTGGTTATGACGGTGAATCCTGGCTTCGGAGGCCAGTCCTTCATCCCGGAGACCATGGACAAAGTGAAGCGGTTACGGGAGATCATCCGCAGCGAAGGATATGCTACGCAGATTGAGGTCGACGGAGGCGTGAAAGCCGATTGGACTGCTCAGGACTCGGTACGGGCGGGGGCGACCATCCTGGTCGCTGGGACGGCGATTTTCAACAACCAGGAACCTGTGAGCCAGTCAATGGAACGAATGAGAGGCTGTATCCACGGAGTTATCTCCACTTAAGCACGCCACAGATTCCCGATGCGCTTGACGTCGAATAATCCCGGGAATAATCCTAGAGGTGGAGCTCCGAACCTGGGTCGGCGAGGGGTGTTCTCCGGCGGAGGTTAAAGTCTAGCCAAAACCTTGCGGACGCTGGGGGACTTGTTTACCGAGCGCAGGCACCGGGTGCAGATCTTGACCTTGATGTACCTGCCATCCTGGAACAGCGTCTGTTTGTGGACATTGGCAAAGAAGCGGGTCTTGGTGTGGCGGTTGGAGTGGCTGACGTTATTGCCGCTCATTCCGGCCTTGAAGCAAATATCGCATCTCATGGCGTTGTGTTGTTCCCTGTATGCCGTCCAGTTTTAGTTGTCAACCGATGGTTGGCTCGTTGCTCTGAGTATATCATGGACCGAATCTACGAACCACCGTGCCACCGCTATTTACTGGTCCGGTAAATCTCCACCGAAGCGTTTTCGATTACCGAACCCCGTATCGGGGGACGGGGCTTCTTGACCCGCACGTGGACTCCATCGACCGGGAACTCCGCCAGGATCTTTTCAGCGATGCCGTGGGCGGTAGCTTCCAGCAGATTTCTGGACCGGCCTTCCAGGACCTCTTGCACCGCCCGGTAGAGGTGGGCGTAGCTCACGGTTTCTTCCAACCGGTCCGAGGCCCCCGGACCACTCAGGTCCAACTCCACCGTGAGGTCTACTATGTAGGACTGGCCCAAGGCCCGTTCCTCCGCGTTGACCCCGTGAAACCCGTAGAACTGCATGCCTTCGAGGATAATTCGGTCCGGGATCGGCGAGCGGTCAGCCATCAGCTTTCAGCCTTCAGGTTTAGTAGGAACGCCATATCCGCTGATTCCACTTCAGTTGATATCCTGTAATGTTATCCCGGCTCTGAGAACTGCACCAATATTTAGCACTTGCGATTCAGACACCTGACGGCCCCGATGCAGTCGGGGCTGACTGCTGAGGCCTATCTCGTTTGGGCCCGCATGGCCTCAGCCAGAGCAAGCAGGTTTCTGGCCCGCTTGACCACGGGCACGTCAATCATGCGCCCGTCCAGGTCTGCCGAGCCCCGGCCTTGGGACTCGGCTTCGTCCCAGGCATCCATCACTTTTCGGGCGTAGTCCACCTCTTCCGCCGAAGGGCTGAAAACTTTGTTGATCCCGTCAAGTTGGTCCGGATGGATGGCGAACTTCCCCGTGTAGCCCAACCTGCGGCCCTGCCGAGCGTCTTGCTCCAGGCCTTCGGGGTCCCGGAAGGCTACGAAAGGAGAATCCAGGGATGCCACTTCAGCCGCCCTGGCGGCCACGGCCACCGTGGCCCGGGCGAAGTAGACCTCTTCGCCGGAATCGGTGCGCTCCACGCCCATGTCATCGGTGTAGTCTTCGGCGCCGAAAGCGATCCCGATAATTCTAGGCGAGGCGGCAGCCAACTGGTGTGCGGACATGACGGCCCGGGCGTTTTCAATCCATGGGATCAGCTTAACCTGTCCTGCATCCATTCCCGCCGCCGATTCCATGGCGGTTATCATTCGGTCCGTGTCCCTAACGTCGTCCGGGGTTTCGACTTTGCCCAGGCTGATCCCGTGGAGGTCAGGGGATATCACCGCCGCTAGCTCGTCCTTGGTCAAACCCGTATCCAGGGAGTTCACCCTCACCATAACCCGCTGGCCTGCCTGCCGCAGTTTGGGCACCCACTCCCTCGCCACCTCCCTGGCGGTGGCCTTTTCACCAGGGGGCACCGAGTCTTCCAGGTCCACCATAATGACGTCTGCTTTGAAAGACAGGGCTCTTTCCAACATGTTGGCCCGATTTCCTGGCACGAAAATCAGGCTACGCAGCAGCTCCACGTTCCCTCCCCAATTGGTTTAGTCCGTTGGGCGATTCGGTCCTGCTAGGGGCTTGCCTCAGAATAATGGTTACGGCTGGAACCTCACGGCTGCGGTATCACCCTGACGGCGCCACCTCTATAGCCCGCATCAAGCACACCCAATCTTTGATACACAAATCAGCCCGGCGCGCTCGCAAGCGAACGCTGCGTTCCCACAGATCGGGGTCAAATCCCTGGGGCATTGGTCTGGCGCCCCTGGTTTCTTCCCAATGAGTCACGCTGTGATACCCAGTCAGCAGGGCGACCTCCAGGGGATCGGTCGCCGCCAGAGTAGTCCACAGTCCGAGGATACAAGCGTCCTGGGTTTCGATGCGGGGCCAGACGCCGGTCTCGGAACAGCGTACGAACTCCGGCAGGTCTTCAGCCCTGATAAAGAACCTGTGATACCCGTATACCTCCCTTCTGTCCTCGGCGGGCACCTGCGGCTTGGGGCGGCTGGCCACCGATCTCAGGAGCCGCACTTCCTCTTTTTCCACCAACGGGTTTGCCGGTGACGGGTCCTTTCCCTGGCTACTCTGCCAGGCGCCAATGTCGGAGAAACGGGTTATCTGAATCACCTCGTCCATTGGATATCCGATCATTCCGTGCAGCAGGCACAGCACCTTGGCACCTTCGTTGTCCAGTTGGGGCCACGACAGCTCCCTAATTTGCTGAACGTATTCCTCCAACGCTCCTTTGCGCAGCGTTACCTGCCGTTGCTCGTAGACAAACTCCTGGTTGGCCAAAGGGTCACACTGCGTTGCTCGGGATTGGGAGACATCGGTGGGGGCCGATTGTTGTGTGATGGTGCCGCGTCGCTCATTTAATTAAAGCAGGTATGGTGGATGCACCTCATCCTCAGGGACCTTTTCGATTTCACCAGTTAAAGGGTTGACCCGAAAGCGGAGGTTCTCCAACAGCTCATATCCGATCAGAGGTATGGAGGCTGGGACCAAGATGGCGCTAAACTCCTGTCCCATCAACTCGCCATCCGCGAAGTAGGTATTGACATCCACGACGCCGGTGGCGCTCATGAGCCTTAGTATCATCCGGCCCCGCCGTAAGCCGAGGGCCTCGATTTCCTCCAAGGGCAGGGCGAGGTAGGTGGCTCCGGTATCGACCAGAAAGGTATACTCCCTGGTTTCCTTGTCCCCTATGACACTGGCTTGTACTTCTGTCTTACCCACGGAAGCGGACCTCTGATAAGATTATTGGACCTCAACCACCCCGATGCACCGGGCTGAGGCTGACCTACTCCATATCGCCCCAGTTGTAGCCCCACTTGGCGTCCACCTTTAGCGTGACGTCCAACTCCATGGCCGCCGGCATTTCGTCGAACACCAACTCTTTGAGGGCGTCCATCTCCTCCTGGGGCATCTCGAAGACCAGCTCGTCGTGGACCTGCAGCAGCATCTTGGTCCGTAGCTGTTCCTTCTCCAGTCGGTTTTGGACCCTGATCATGGCCAGCTTCATGATGTCGGCCGCCGTTCCCTGGATGGGCATGTTTATCGCCATGCGCTCGGCGGCGCCGCGGACGTTGAAGTTGGATGCGTTGATCTCCGGCAGGTAGCGCCGGCGGCGCATCATAGTCTCCACATACTGGGTCTCTCGGGCCTGGGCCTTGACGCTTTCAATGTACTCACTGATGCCGGGATATTTGTTGAAATAGGTCTCGATGAACTTGGTCCCTTCCTCCCGGCTGAACCCGGTCTGTTGCGCGATGCCGTGGGGAGACAGTCCGTAAATCACGCCAAAGTTTAGCACCTTGGCAACGCGCCGCATGTCGGCGGTTACGTCGTTGATAGCCACGTCAAACATCAAGGAAGCAGTGGAGGCGTGAATGTCCTCGCCCCGGCGGAAAGCTTCCAACAAGCCCGGGTCTTGGGACAGGTGGGCCAATACCCTAAGCTCGATCTGGGAGTAGTCCGCGGAGAACAGCAGCCAGTCTGGTGCGCCCTCGGCCACGAAGGCCTTACGCACCTGCCGGCCCAGCTCGGTGCGGATGGGAATGTTCTGTAGATTGGGGTCGCTGCTGGACATCCGGCCGGTGGCCGAGCCGGTCTGGTTGTAGCTGGTATGGACCCGTCCTGTTTGGGGGTTCACCATCTCCGGCAGGGCGTCCACGTAGGTGGACTTGAGCTTGGAGATCTGGCGGAACTCCAGGATATTGTCCACCACGGGATGCAGTCCCTTCAGTGATTCCAGGGAGTTGGCATCGGTGGAGTAACCGGTCTTGGTCCGCTTGGTCCGCGGGAGGCCAAGCTCGTTGAACAGCAGATCGCTGAGCTGCTGGGGCGAGTTGATGTTGACCGTGTGCCCGATGGACTCATACAGGTCTACCTCCACCTGACCCATCTGTTGAGTTAAGTCCCGGGACATCTCGTGCAGGGCGCCGGAGTCCAGCTTGATGCCGTGGCGCTGCATGGTGACCAGCACCGGCACCAGGGGCAATTCCATGTCGGTCATCAGGTGGGTCAGGTCCTGGTTGGTCACCTGGGGCTCCAACGTTGCCCGGAGACGCCCGGTCATGTCGGCGTCGGCGGCTGCGTAGGGAAGGGCGGCCTCAATATCCACCTGGTCGAAGGTAATCTGTTTCCGACCCGTACCTATCAGCGCGGTGATGGGCGTCATTTCCTGGCCTAAAACGTCCAAGGACAGGTTCTTGAGGCCCAATGCGCTTTTGCCCAGGAGGTGCGCCGCGATCATGGTGTCAAAGTCGACGTTTCGGCATTGCACGCCGTGATTGGCCAGAACCGACACATCGTAATTGGCGTTGTGGGC
>JADFFS010000031.1 GCA_022568195.1 Chloroflexota bacterium
TTGCTTCAACCAAAGAATGCCTCTCGGACGGCTCAGGGTCCGAACTTATTCAGCTTGCCGGCGTGGGCCAGCGCCAGCAGCATAACTTGAGTGGCCTGGATCCGCCCGATGGACCCCATCGCGCAGGTCCGCTCGTTGAAGGCGTCGATCCCCTCTCCGGTGGTGAGCTTGGAGTTGAGCAGAAACGGGACGGGATGCCAGCTATGGGCCGCCAAAACCGCGGGAGTCGCGTGGTCCCCAACCACCAGGAGCACGTCGGGCTCCAGTTCCTTGATCTGTGGGATAAAGGGGTCTAGCTCCTCCAACCGCTGGACTTTGGCATCGAAGTCGCCGTCCTCTCCGGCAGCGTCGGCGGGTTTGTAGTGAATGAAAAAGAAATCGTGGTCGTTGAAATGTCGCTGCAAAGTTTCAACTTCGTCGGCGAAGGTATGGCCGGTGGGGATCACCTCCATCCCGGCCACGGTGGCCAGGCCGCGGTACATGGGATAGGCGGCTATAGCCACTGGATCGAGACGGTAGACCTTTCCCATGGCCGGCAAATCAGGCAACTGGGCAAACCCCCTGAGCATAACCATGTTGGCCCGCTCCTCCTCGGCCAGCAGTTGCTTGGCTTGGTCGAGGAACCGGTTGACCACTTGGGCCGTTCCCACCGCTTCCGGGGACAGGGGTTGGGCCGGCAAAGGCGCCACGCCGGTGATTTGAGGGTCGGTTTCCGAGACCAGTTCGGATAATGAGTCTCCCCTCAGGCGTAGCACGAAACGGTAGTCTTGCACGGGGAAGACGTCCAGTTGGACACCTTCTAGCTCGATCTGGCCCAGCCTTTCACACAACGGGGCACTTTCATTGGTCGGAATGCGGCCGGCCCGCCGGTCCACCAGCAGCCCGTTACTGTCCACGGTGCAGAAGTTGCCCCGGGCAGCCACGTCCCCCGGCCGCAGTTCGACGTCGATGCCAAGGGCTTCCAGAGCGCCGCGGCCTATCATGTGCTTCAAAGGGTCGTAGCCAAACAGCGCCAGATGTCCCGGACCGCTGCCAGGAGTTATCCCAGGCAACACCGGGGTGGTCAGGCCGCAAGCGCTCTTCCGAGCTAGAGCATCAAGGTTGGGGATGCGGGCGGTCTCCAACTCGGACAGACCGCTGTTGGGATGGGCCATCCCGCCTAGTCCGTCAACCACCAACATGACGATCTTGGATGGTGTAGTAACGTAGCAGTCTCTCAACTGTTCCAGATCGATCATGTTTTGACCCTCACCCGGCCGATGATATCAGCGTTCGTTTCTTTCTACGACAGTATCGCGGCCATCAAGCATCCGGCAAAGCGGCGATTCCGGGCAACTCCTTGCCTTCCAGAAACTCCAGGGAGGCCCCGCCACCGGTGGAAACATGGGTCATATCGTCCATCAGTCCCAGTTCTTCAACAGCCTCGGCGGTGGAGCCACCACCCACCACGCTGGTGACTCCGTCCATTCCGGCGATGGCCTGGGCCACTACGCGGGTGCCTTGGCTGAACCTGGGCATCTCGAAGACCCCCATGGGCCCGTTCCAGATGATGGTCCGGCATGCTTGGAGACCCTGGGAAAACTCCTGGGCGGCGCAATCCCCAATGTCCATGATAAACCAGTCTTGGGGGACCTGGTCCGAGGGAACATTCCGCACGCAGGAAGGATCGGGGGCGAACTGGTTGGCCACCACCAAGTCTTGTGGCAGGTGGACTTGCACATTGCGTTCCCGGGCGCGGCCCAGGATTCCGTTGGCAAAGTCCAAGCGGTCGGTTTCCACGCTGGAGGCTCCGGTGTCCTTCCCCAGGGCATGCAAAAATGTAACTGCCATGCCGCCGCCGATGAACAGGTGGTCCAGCTTGTCCAGCAAATTTTCCAGCACCAGAATCTTGTCGCTGACCTTGGCGCCCCCCATGAGCGCCGCCAGAGGACGCCGGGGGGAATCCAAGGCCTGGCCCAGGGCCTCGACTTCTTTTTGCACCAGCAACCCCATGGCCGAGGGCAGATGCTGGGTCATTCCCACCGTGGAAGCGTGGGCGCGGTGGGCCACCGCAAAGGCGTCCATAACGAAACAGTCGGCCAGTCCGGCCAATCCCTGCACAAAAGCAGGATCGTTGGCCTCCTCCCCAGGGTGGAACCGGAGGTTTTCCAGCAGGACAACATCGCCGGGCGCCATGGACGCGGCCGCGGCTTCCACCGATGGGCCGACGCAGCCGTCAAGACTCCGCACCGGATGGCTCAAGAGCAAGCCCAGCCGGTCGCCCACGGGAGCCAGCCGCAGAGAGTCCGCCACTTTGCCTCCGGGCCTGCCTAGATGAGAGCACAATATGACCCGGCAACGGCGGTCCAGCAAATACCGAATAGTCGGCAAGGTGGCCCGGAGGCGTTGGTCGTACTGGGCAATGGCCTCGACACCTTGCTCAATGGGTATATTGAAGTCCACACGGACGAGAACCCGTTTGCCCTCCACGTCCAGGTTATCCAGGGTACGTTTACCCATGGGTCCCGCCGTCCAACTCTTGCTGGCACAATAGACGCAGCGGTGTTAGCCGTTCCTGGGCCAAGCCGCTGCCGTCCAATCGTTCGATGGCCTGTTGGGCCAGCTCCCTGGCTTTATCCAGAGAAAATTGCCGGGAGCCGCTCTCATCCAAAATCGTGATAATCTGGGCAACATCCTCCGGCTGGAGCACTCGCTTCATGTATATGTTGCCCAGCGCTCGTTTGGAAGAAACGGGAGCGTTCTCCAGAGCATGGATCAAGGGCAGCGACTTCTTCTTGTCAAGCACGTTGCTGGGTGTCATTCCATCGCCGTGCTGTCCCCACAGGTCGGCAACGTCCTGGTTGATCTGCCAGGCCATGGCAAGAGTGGCGCCGATCTCGCGGAACGCCTCGCAAACCCCATCATCCCCACCGGCGGCTATCGCTCCCAGTTCCGCCGAGCACTCCGCCAGCGCGGCGGTCTTGCGGCGGATCATGTCGTAGTAGGCGTGGCTGGTGACCATTAGCTGGTCCTGGAATTCCAGGTCCATGTACTGGCCTTCGCACATAGTTAGGCAGGCCCGGTCCAGGGACGCCACGGCGCGTAAGACCCGGTCAGCGGGCACGTCCCGCTGGGCCAGGCGCATTATAGTTGTGCGTCCCAGGGCGTGTAAGCCATCTCCGGCGTTGATTGCCTGGGCAGGGCCCCATATCCACCAAACGCTGGGCCTCACTGCTGCTTGCAAACGGGCGGATTGGACATCGCTGTGCACCGCGACGAAGTTCAGCACCAGTTCGATGCCGGCGGCGCTGGGCAGCGCGGCATGGAAATCTCCGGAAAGGGCTTCGCATGTGAGCAGGGCCAAGACCGATTGGAAATGAAAGGGTAACGGCGTATCTTCGGCGGCTCCTTGCTGATCGATCCAACCCATGTGATAGCGTAGTACGTCGTAGAGAAAGCCTTCCCGGGGCGCGAACACCTCTTTCAGTTCCGCCTCCAGAGCCTTCAGGTAGGGGTCATAGAAGGAAAGGGACACGGCTCTGCAGCCTCCCGGAAATGTTTTTAAAGGAAAGTATTTATATTGGGGAGTCGAGGCATAGGGCTCCGGCCGCCCATGGCTCCTGTCGCGCTAAGGCCGACCTAAACCCACTCAGGAGCGGGACCCCAAGACCTCCTCAAAGGGAAGCGCTCCTTGTCGAATCAGCTTGGGGAATCCGGACGTTACGTCCACGATGGTTGAAGAAGTGCCCTGTGGAACGGGGCCGCAGCGGATTATGTAATCTACGAGGCCGCCCACTTGGGCTTCCACCTCAGCCAGGGTTAGGGGGTCCGGGCCGCCGCTGGCGTTTGCGCTGGTACCGGTGATCGGACCATCCAATCCTTCGGCCAGCGCCCGGGCAACCCGGTGGCCGGGCATCCGCACCGCCACGGTGGGCCTGCCGGCGGTCAGCAGGTCTGGCACTCCGGAGGCTTTAGGGAGCACCAGAGTCAGGTTGCCGGGCCAGAACCGGCGGGCCAGCTCCAGCGCTTTATCGCTCAAAGGCTGGGCCACCATCTCCAGTTGCTCCCAGTTGCCCAGCAACACCGGCAGCGCCAGATCCTCAGGCCGTCCTTTGATCGCGAAAACCCGCCGCAATGCGGGCAACGAAAAAACATCCGCGCCCAACCCGTAGAGAGTATCGGTGGGAAAGACCACCACACCGCCCTCTTCGAGCAGGCGGACCGCCTTTGCCACGCCCTGTTGGCACTCGGTGTCGTTCAACGATCGCCGCGGAGCCCGGTGCTCCACTATACCTCCACCACACGCGCTCCCGCGTGCGCTGAGTATACCATAGTCACCCGGCCACCACTCTTGAAACCCCAGTTATGACAACCTGTACGCCCTGTGGTTTCCTGGTTATAATACTGGCACCACAACACTGGCACCAAAGGGTCCTCAGCCCCATGTTCCGGGCAAGGGAGGTGTGGCCACGACAGAAGGGAAGTTGCCCCGAGGGCGGCGCGTCGCCACCAGCGACGACCTGGAAGTTTCCGCGTATCTGGAGATTGCCAAGAACCTGGAGGGGGTGGGCGCAGAGGCGGAAGATGGTCTCCAGTCAGTCAACGAAGGCATCGTCGTCATCGACTTTGGTTCCCAGTACAGCCACCTGATTGCCCGCCGGGTACGAGGGCACAAGGTCTACTCCGAAATCTTCCCCTCCACCTGCTCCTGGGAATCGGTGAGTCACATCAACCCCAAGGGGGTGATTCTGTCCGGCGGCCCCGCCAGCGTTTACGCTCCTGGCGCCCCTTCAATACCCGATTGGGTCTTTGAACGCCGGTTGCCGGTCCTGGGCATTTGCTACGGGATGCAGGCCCTGGTCCACCAACTGGGCGGCAAAGTGGAGCCGGGGGACAAGCAGGAATACGGCTCCGCCGTGTTGCATCAGAATGGCACCGACTCCCCTCTGTTTCAGGGGCTGCCACCGACATTCCCAGTGTGGATGAGCCACGGCGACCGGGTAACCTCGTTACCTCCCGGGTTCTCCAGCTTGGCCTACACCGAAAATTCGCCGGTGGCGGCATTGGGCGACGGCAACCTGATCTTTGGCCTCCAGTTTCACCCCGAAGTCAATCACACTCCCTTGGGACAGAACATCCTGGAAAACTTCCTGGTGCGCGCTTGCCAGTGCCGGCGCACCTGGACTGCCGGCAATTTCGTCACCGACTCCATTGCCCGCATCCGGGACCAGGTAGGAGACGGCCGCGTGATTTGCGCCCTTTCCGGGGGCGTAGACTCGGCGGTGACCGCGGTGTTGTTGCAACAAGCCATCGGCGACCAGCTAACCTGCATCTTCGTGAACAACGGGCTGCTGCGCCTGGAAGAGCCCGAACGGGTGCAGGACACCTTCAAGCGCAACCTGGGCCTCAACCTGGTCTACGCCGACGCTTCCGACCGCTTTTTAAAGCAACTGGCCCAGGTAACCGACCCCGAGCAAAAGCGGAAGGTCATCGGCGAAGAGTTTATACGGGTCTTCGAGGACACCGCTTCTGAGCTGGGCCACACCGACTTCCTGGCCCAAGGGACCCTGTACCCCGACGTGATCGAGAGCGAAACTCCGGAAAACCGGACTTCCGCGCGCATCAAAACCCACCACAACGTGGGCGGCCTACCCGAACACATGCGCCTAAAGCTCGTGGAACCCCTGCGGTACCTGTTTAAGGACGAGGTACGGGAGGTGGGCTTGGAGTTAGGCCTTCCCCCCGAGATGGTCAATCGCCAGCCCTTCCCCGGTCCGGGGCTGGCCATCCGCATCATAGGGGAAGTGACCAAGGAAAAGCTGGACTTGCTGCGGGCCTGCGATTGGATCGTCATCGACGAAATCAAGAACGCCAACCTTTACGACCAACTGTGGCAGAGCTTCGCCGTGCTCACCAACACCCAAACGGTGGGCGTCATGGGCGATTTCCGCACCTACGGGTACGTCTGCGCAATCCGGGCGGTCTCCAGCGAAGATGCCATGACCGCCGACTGGGTACGCCTTCCCTACGATGTGCTGGCTAAAATGTCCACCCGGATCGTCAACGAGGTGCCGGGCGTGAACCGTGTGGTTTACGACATTACCAGCAAGCCGCCGGGCACCATCGAGTGGGAGTGATGGGAGGACTCTGTTTATCTGGCAGGATAGTTAAGCTTCGCTTATGAAAGTTCTGATCGTCGGTTCGGGAGGGCGGGAGCACGCCCTGGCCTGGCGGTTGCAGCAAAGCTCGGACCTAACCGGACTGTGGGTCGCCAGCGGCAACGCCGGCACCGCTGGAATCGCCACCAACATCGACGTTTCCCCCGATGACTTGGATGGTATATCTGCCGCCGCCCGGTCCCTGCGCATTGACCTGGTGGTGGTGGGCCCGGAGATACCCCTGGCCGCCGGGTTGGTCGACCGATTGGACTCTTTGGGGATACCCGCCTTCGGCCCCACCCAAGCAGCAGCCCAGATCGAGTCTAGCAAGAGCTTCGCCCTGGAAATCATGGAGGAAGCCGGCGTACCCTGCCCCCAGTTCCGGACTTTTCGGGATCAGCAACTTGCTTTGGATTTTCTGGGGTCCCATCAAGGTCCGGTGGTGGTCAAGGCCGACGGGTTAGCCGCTGGTAAAGGCGTCTTAATTTGCGACGACCGGGCTGCCGCGGTTTCGGCAGTCCAGGACTGCATGAGCCAACGGTTATACGGCGATGCAGGAGACACCATTGTTATCCAAGAATTTCTGACCGGTCCGGAGCTCAGCGTCTTCGCGTTTACCGATGGCGAGCACCTTTCCCCCTTGGTGGCGGCATGCGATTACAAACGGTTGGGTGAAGGCGACCATGGACCCAACACCGGCGGCATGGGCGGCTTCTCGCCTCCTGAATTCTGGACCGATGATCTGGCCATGGAAGTTGCCGACCGCATTATGCAACCGGTTATCCAGGCCATGTCCCGCCGGGGTATGCCCTATCGGGGTGTGCTGTACGCAGGGCTGATGTTAACGGCCGAGGGTCCCAAGGTGCTGGAATTCAATTGCCGCTTTGGCGACCCCGAAGCCCAGATAGTCCTCCCCAGGCTGGCCAGCGATCCCTTGGAGCTGATGGCGGGCTGCGTCGAAGGCCGGTTGTCTGCGGTCCCGGTCCTTTGGGACGCGCAGGACTACGTGGGGATAGTAATGGTCTCCGGTGGGTACCCCGGCAATTACTCCGTGGGGTTCGAGATCGCCGGGTTGGACGCCGGCTTGGATGCCAGGTTTAATAAGGAAGAAAGAGGCACGATCGTATTCCATGCCGGCACCCGCGTGGCCCCGGATTCGGACCAGCCAACGGTGGTTAGTAGCGGGGGGCGAGTGCTGACCGTGGTGGGCCGGGGCGGCTCCTTGGCGGAGGCGCGGGCAACGGCGTATCATAGGGTCGAGGAAATCAGCTTCCAAGGAGCTTACTACCGCACCGACATCGCTGCGGTGGAGGGCAGGTCAGCAGTATGGGTTCCGGGCCCAGCGACTCCGGCAGGATAGCGCTACAGGAAGCCTACCGGCAGGCGCTGGCCAGTGGGGTGCTGGATAGTTACAGAACGCGGCGCTGGCAGCGCGGTCCGGAGTTCGCAAGCTGGCTCACCCAGGACCAACTGGCTGTCCTGACCGAAGAGCAGGCCCTGGCCCTATATCGGGCATCAGGAGGCAGGCGAAGCCGCGAGTTCGGGAGCAACCCCATTGAGGAGATACGCGACTCTGTGGATTTCCTTCTTTTCGACACCATAAAGCTGGAGGGCCGGTTCGACGAATGCGCTTCTGCCGGCGGCGGGTTTAAACTTGAGGGTGCGGGCAAGGAGTTTGTGTCGTATTTATTATGTCTCAAAGACCCGAACCTTTTCGCCCTTTGGAATCCCCATTCTGATAGGATTTTGCGGCGTATGGGGATTTACCCCCGTGGCCTGGGGAAAGGTAACCTGGGGATGGCCTACATGGATATTCTGGAGGCGCTGCAGAGAGTGCGCCAACTAATGGGCTTGTCCGACTTCCGCGTGGTGGACGAATTTGCTTACGCGGTTACCCGGCCGGTCAAAGCTCTCGCGGGATAGGCTCATGGCCTACGTGCAAACTTCTACGACTAACAAACGGCACTGACAAACAGGCCAGGGGAGAGGAACATGGCGTGGCAAGACACCCTGTTGGAATTGCGTGAAGAGTTGGCCGAAGCACGGGCTGACCGGCTCCAGCGCGCCTCGGAGGAAGCTGCCGAAATCGGCAAGCAGCGGGATGAGTTGACCCAACTAGCCGCCTCCCTTGGCATTTCCGATGTGCTGTCTGACATGAACCGCACCCTACTGGATGGCAAGGGAGAGCTCGAGACCATAGTGTCCTGGGAACCGGGAGAGCAGGACGACGATCCTTCCCCGGATGACGATGAAGACGAAGAAGAGGCCGACGGCATTTCGGCTTTTCTAACCTGGGAAGAGGGTGAGGAGAGAGAGATAGCGGTGGACTTGGGATTGGCCGAAGATGGGATCTACCTCCAGGTAAACGGCGTGGACATACGCCGGGAACGAGAGGCGTTGGAGGTGGCCCTGATAGAAGCCTTTCGGGATGAGCTGGATATTTAACCCGGATTTTAACGTAGAACTCCGATGAGGAAGTTGCCTTGCCGTTAGTGGGTGTTATCATGGGAAGCGCCAGCGATGAGCCGGTGGTCCAAGAAACGGTTGATACCCTGGAGCAGCTGAACATCGACTACGAGGTCCGGGTTATGTCGGCCCACCGGACCCCGGAGAAGGTCCAGGAATATGCCACCACAGCCCGGGACCGTGGCATTGAGGTGTTGATTGCCGCCGCTGGAGGGTCGGCTGCTCTGGGGGGCGTCCTGGCCTCATGGTGCACCCTGCCCGTAATCGGCATACCCCTGGCGTCCAGCGAGCTGAAGGGTATTGACGCACTGTTGGCCACGGCCCAGATGCCACCGGGAATACCCGTGGCCTGCATGGCCGTGGGGGTATGGGGCGCCCGCAACGCAGCTTTCTTCGCCGCGGAGATCCTGGGACTCAAACACGAAAGCATAAGGGAATCTTATGAGGAGTACCGGCGCCAACTCCGGGAGCGCTAGCCACTCGCCGGCGGTGCTTACGGACTTCGACGACACCGCCGCCGTGGAAAATGTGGCGGAGCTTCTCTTAACCCGGTTCGGCGACCCAACGTGGCACGACGTTCGCAGCCGGTTTCGCGCCGGCGAGTTGACCCTAAACGACTACCAGGAGATTACCTTCCGCAACATCCAGGCCGACCGGGAAACCATGCAAGGTTATGTCAAAGAACACGCCCACCTGAGGCCCTATTTCAAGGAGCTGCAGGGCTACTGCGCGGACCACGGGATTCCCCTGGCCATAGTCAGCCAGGGACTGGATTTTTACATCGAAGCCTTGCTGGACAAAGAGGGGGTTTCCCATGTGCCGGTCCACGCGGTCAATACCCACTTTACCGGCCAGGGCATTGCCTACGAGTACCGCTACGCTCGCCCAGGCCAAGAACGCCTGGGTAACTCCAAAGGGCTGGTGGTGGAGGGCTACAAGGACAGAGGCCATCAGGTAATCTACGTGGGCGACGGGATGTCCGACTTCGAGGCCGCCACCAAGGCGGACCTGCTTTTCGCCCACCGGGTCCTGGCGGAAGAGTGCCAGCGGCGCCAGATTCCCTACCGGCCATTTAAAGACTTCCGGGACGTTCTTTCAGCCCTGCAAGAGTTGTCCCAGGACGGATACGTTGACGGGCACGGCCCGTCCGACGAAGGTCATGCGCCAACCGGCCCGTTGGCCTATCCCGGAAAAGGTGAGGATGAGGAGCCGTGATAGACCGTTACTCTAGGCCTGCCATGAAGCGGGTCTGGTCAGAGGAAAACAAATGCCAGAAATGGCTTGAGGTGGAGTTGGCCGTCTGCGAGGCCTGGACCGAAGAGGGCGTTATCCCCTTGGAGGACATGGTCCTGTTGCGCTCGGCTAAATACAACCACCAGAGAATGACGGAGATCCTGGTCACCGTGCGCCACGAGACCAACGCTTTCCTCACCTCCATCACCGAGCAGATCGGGCCCGAGGGGCGCTGGCTCCACCTGGGGCTGACCTCCTCGGACAAGTTGGATACCGCCATGGGACTGCAATTTGTGGAGGCCGGCGACCTGCTGCTCCAGGACATGGATGAAGCCATCGAAGCCCTGCGCGGCCAGGCGGTGCGGCATAAAGACACCATCATGATGGGGCGCACCCATGGGGTTCACGCCGAGCCGATAACCTTTGGCCTCAAGGTTGCCCTGTGGTGGGAGGAGCTCCGGCGACAGCGCGCCCGGCTGGTGGAAGCCTTGGCTACGGTACGCGTCGGCAAAATCTCCGGCGCCGTGGGCACCCACGCCACAGTCCCTCCCTCGGTTGAGGACAGGGTGTGCCAGCGGCTGGGCCTGGATGTAGCCACCGTGTCCAACCAGGTGGTGCAGCGGGACCGCCACGCCCATTTCATCCTGACCCTGGCCCTCATCGCGGCGTCTTTGGAGAAGTTCGCTACGGAAATTCGCTCCCTGCAGCGCACCGAAATCCACGAGCTGGAGGAGCCCTTTGACGAAGGGCAGAAGGGCTCTTCCTCCATGCCCCACAAGCGAAACCCAGAGTTGTCCGAGCGCATCTGCGGGCTAGCCCGCTTGGTCAGGGGCCACAGCGTAACGGCCTTGGAGAACGTGGCTCTCTGGGGAGAGAGGGACATCAGCCACTCCTCCGCCGAGAGAATCATAATTCCCGACGCTTGCCTGGCCGTGGACTACATCCTGAGCATCTTCACCCGTGTCATCAAGGACCTGCGGGTGTACCCAGAGCGGATGTGGGCCAACATCGAGAGCAGCCTGGGGCTAATCTTTAGCCAGCGAGTTCTGTTGGCCTTGGTGGACAAAGGGATGGCTCGCGAGGACGCCTACCAGATCGTCCAGCGCAACGCTGCCCTGGGGTGGGACAACCACGAGGACTTCCGGCAGCTTCTCAAATCCGACGCCGAAGCCACGGCGTACCTTTCAGTCGAGGAGCTTGAAGAGCTCTTTGACTACAGTTACTACACGCGTTACGTCGACGACACATTTCAACGCTTGGGGCTGTTGCCAGCCAAGGTAGCAGTATAAAGAGCCCTAACCGTCACACCGGCTTTAGCCGGTGTCCAGGCACGAAGACCATGCAAACGTTCCATAAATTCCGGCCTTCGCCGGAACGACGAAATCTTAACTAATACATTATCGAGTAACGGCAGGGGTGAAGTGAGACTCCTCGTATCTATTAAATGTCTCACTGAGGGAGGGGACCGAGCGAATGTTGATTGAAACGCAGCTTCCCGATTTGCTACACCGGGGCAAGGTCCGGGACACCTATCAGATCGATGCAGATTTGCTGCTCATGGTGACCACCGACCGAATCTCGGCATTTGACGTGGTCTTGCCCACGGGCATTCCTGAAAAAGGCCGGATTTTGAATAAAATGTCCGGATTCTGGTTTGACAAAACCAAGCACTTAATCCCCAATCACCTGGTTGCTTTGGCCGACGATCCGGACGTGGCCGGCAAGTTCAGCGACAGCGAGCTAATGAGAAACCTGCCGACGCAAGTGGCGCGTCAGGCGATGATCGTCAAAAAAGCGGAGCGAATAGACATCGAGTGCGTGGTCCGGGGCTATATCACCGGCTCAGCATGGTCCGAGTACCAGAAGCAGGGAACGGTATCGGGCCAAAGAATGCCGTCGGGAATGGTGGAGGGCGACGCTTTCCCGGAACCGTTGTTCACCCCCACCACCAAAGCAGAGCAAGGCCACGACGAGAACATGACCGCCGATGAAGTGATTGCCATTGCCGGCGCCGATCTGGCCCGGCAGTTGGAGGAGGTCACCAAGACCGTGTACCGTTTCGGCCACGATTACGCCCGAGAGCGAGGTATCGTGCTGGCCGACACCAAATTGGAGTTCGGCCTGCTTCACGGCGAGTTGATTCTCATCGACGAGCTTTTTACCCCGGATTCCAGCCGTTTCTGGGACATGGACGGCTTCAATCCGGGCCGGTCTCAGCCCAGCTTCGACAAACAGATCGTCCGAGATTGGCTCATTGAACAGGGGTGGGACCGGGAGCCGCCGGCTCCCGAGCTTCCCCCGGACATCGTCGCCAGGACCTCGGAACGCTATCTAGAGGCCTACCGCCGCCTTACCGGCGCGGGCCTGTAATCGGAGGTACCTACATTGCCCGTGTCAAAACACCGCCGGAGCCGTGGCCGAGCCTCTCAGCGAGGGGAGCGCCCTGCGGCAGACCTATCGATTCCCAAGCCTAAGAAGAAGAAAACCAACAAGCTGTACGTGGCGGCCTCAGCTATCATCGCCGTGCTGGTCATAGGCGGATTTGCCATAGGCGGCACCAATTTCCAGCGTGGCGCCCAGACGGGCAGGAGCCAGGAGTACGTCGAAGGAGTGGGGGTACGACAAGATTTCATGCCCGTGGGTCCCAGGGGCCTTAACGCTCACGTCCCCAGAAACCAGACGGTTTCCTACAACACAAATCCGCCTACATCCGGGGACCACTGGTCCACACCGGAGAGATGCGGCTTTTTCGAGGACGGCTTGACCGACGAGCGTATCGTGCACAACCTGGAGCACGGCAACATCGTGGTCAGCTACAATCTGGCCACCCCCGAAGAAGTCGACCAGCTCGAGGACGCCGTGGGCAGCATAGGCCTGAATCCAGTCTGGGGGGTTACCCGTTTTTACGACAAGATCCCTGCGGGAACGGTGAGCGTGGCCGCTTGGGGCGTTCTGGACCAAATGGACGGCGTCGACAGGGAGAGGATTAACCGGTTTTTCGAAACCTACGCGGGCAGCCTGGGCCCGGAAACCATCATCTGCTAGGGCCGCCAGGGTCAGATGAACCGTTAAGCTTCCTATCGTCCTTATCCTTCCGTATCCTTATCCTGCCGTGGGGATATACCAACTCGACGGCAGCCGCCGTTTAGCCCGGTAACCACACAAACCCGGGCATCAACTACCCTATCTTTGCGGGGTGTGTCCATTGTACCTGGCCAAGGTGTACGTGACCCTCAAACCCACGGTCAACGACCCTCAAGGGCGGACGGTGTTGGCTACCTTGCACAACCTGGGCATCAACGCCGCGGCGGACGTCCGAGTAGGCAAGTACCTCGAGGTCAAGGTCGAAGGTGAGGACCGTTCCCAGGCGGAAGCTCTGGTCAATGAAATGTGTGAAAAGCTGCTGGCCAACCCGGTCATTGAAGAGTATCGTTTCGACTTGGAGAGACTATAGCCTGATAGCTGACGACTGATAGCTGATAGCTCAAACAGAGGGAAGCACAATGACTTCAGGGACTAACAACACCTACGTGTACGTGGGGGCCGAAGCCACCGGCCTGTACCGATTGTCACCCGGTTCGGACCGGTGGGAAGAGCTTACCAACGGCCTGCCCCAGGACCCGGTGGTCCCCGGCGTAGCCCTGCACCCAGACGATCCCGAGGTAGTCTTCGCGGGTACTCAAGACGGCCCCTACCGCAGCACCGACCGGGGCAATCATTGGGAACGGCTGGACTATCCCAGAAGCGGCGCTCCGGTGTGGTCCTTCCTTTTTCGGCCCGGTGACCCCACCACCATGTACCTTGGAACCGCGCCGGGAGAGATTTACCGCAGCGTCAACGCCGGCGACTCATGGCAAAAGCTCAACGCGAGCATGGGCTCCAACGAGTGCGCCATGGCCTTCCCGACCCGGGTGATTGCCCTGACCGCCGACCCCAGCTCTCCCGACGACGTTTACGCTGCCTTGGAGGTTGCCGGCGTCATTCGCAGCACCGACGGCGGCGACACCTGGGAAGAGATCACCGGCTCCCTGGCGCCCAGCGAGGGCACTCTGGACCTCCACGGCATCCAGTGCAGCGCCGCGTCGCCCCACACCGTGTTCCTCACCACCCGGCAAGGTCCCTTCATCGGCCCCGACAAGGGGCGGGAGTGGATACCCGTGGAGTTCGGCAAGTTCTCCCCCATTGGCTACACCAGGGACCTAAGAGTGGCGCCCCATGACCCCAACACCCTGTATATATCCATCGGGGCGTCGGCTCGAAGCTCACAGGGCGCGCTATATCGCAGCCGCGACCTGTTCCGCACCTTCGAAAGAGTGGACCGGGGTATAACGGCCAACGCCACCATGATGTCGGTATCGGTGGACCCGCGTGCGCCCAGCCATATCTTCTGCAGCGCTAGGGACGGCCAGGTGTTCGGCACCTTGGATGATGGAGCCACCTGGACCACCTACGAGCTGCCAGATAAGGCTAAAGAGTTGCGCGCTCTGGCCGTGGGCTGACCAGTTATAATTTGGGCGGCCGGCGTGGCCTAATGGAGGGATTCCTTCATGCCCAACTGCCCAGGTTGTGGTAGACAGGTCCAGGCGGAGTGGCGGTTCTGCCGCACCTGCGGGCAGGCGCTGACTGAAGACGCGCCCTCCCAGACCACGTCCGTGGGCGACTTGGTTGCACCGGAATTCCTGGCCCGCCTCATACGCCTCGACGAGATGTCCGGTTTGCTGACCAAGACCCTTCAGATAGACGAAGGGCAGGCAGCCTTGCTTTTCCTGGGGGGCCGGCACGACGTGACCCTGGGTCCAGGCAGCCATTCCATAAGTGCCCTGTCCTCCCGAGGGCGAGACGCCAGTGTCGTCCTCTTCCGTACCGCCGACGTGACTATGCCCCTGTCCGTCGCTGGACTATTTACCTCGGACCCGCTCCCGGTCACCCTGGACAGCCACCTGGTGGTCAAAGTCGAGCGGCCGCTGCTCCTGTGGACCAACCTGGCGGCCGGCGCCGATTCCTACACGACGCAGAATCTGGCCGGCTCCCTGTACCCTCTGGCGGAAGAGGGGTGCGAGGGCTTCTTCAAGACCCGCTCCATCAGGGATGTGGCGGCCGACAGTTCCTTGAGCCGCGACCTGCAACTGGCCCTGTCCTCCCAGTTGGACCAGCCCCTGAGCAGGTGGGGAATCCGCCTTGTATCGCTCCAAGGTGTGAGCATAAGCTGCCAGGCCTGGGATGAAGTCACAAAGTCGCGGACGGACTACTTCGTCACCGCCTCCGAGGAACGGGCCGGTCTGGAAGGGCGCAAACGCCTGTTCGACGTGTACCAGGAGTCCGAGCTCCAGACCATGGCTCAGGAGACGGCGGAGGTCGCCGCCGTGGAGAAGCGGGTCTCATTGTGGGCGCGGCTGCGGCAGGCCTTGCTGTCCAACGCGCGGGGCGAGCTCGAGTCTCAAGCAGAGATGGAAGACCTGGTGCGACGCGGAGACAAGGACCGCCTGCTTAAAGACGATGAGCGGGACGCCTTGGTCCGGGCCATGGGTGAAGCCAAAGAGGACCACCATAAAGCCCGGATATTCGCCTTGCGCCGGGTGGAGTCGGAAGGTGAACACGAGCTCCAAAAGCTGGACCTATGGCACCGGTACGGTCTGGAGCAAGAGCGCCTGACCATGGAAATCTCGGCCGCTAGGGAAGAAATGGAGCGCCGGTGGGACATGGAGCTTCGTCGCCTGGGCGCGGAGATAGAGCAGCAACGCCGCCGCGAGAATTTCCGGCGGGAGCAGGAAACCGAAGAACTGGCCCTCAGGTCCCGTTCCCAGTTGGGGCAGGCTCGGACAGCTGCTTCCATAGCGGACTTGGAACGGGAACAGGACCGCGCCGACATGGAAATGGGGTTGGACATCTTAGACCGGTTAAAGCGTGAGCAAATCGACCGGGAGTGGCAGCAACGGCTCCATGCACTGGAGGAAGCCGAGAGGCAACTGAACATGGAGCTGGACGCCGAGTCGCAGCGGATGGAGATGCGGCTCAGAGAGGCCCGGGAAGAGCATGGCCATGAGATAACCCGCATACAGACCCTGTCCACCGCCGGCATCGAGACCCTGATCGCTGTGTCAGGGCCGGAACAAAGCCAGCTACTGGCTCAACTGGCACGAACCAGGGCCTTCGCCGGCTGCACTCCCGAAAAGATTCTGGCGATGCAGGCCGCCGATAGTCCCCAAGTCGCCGACGCCCTGAAAGAGATACTAACTGCCACCGCGGCCACCGGCCAGCTAGAGCAGTACGAGCGGTTGGTTACCCAACTCAAGGACAGCGCCCAAACCAGCCGGGAGGACTACCAGCACAACCTCACGGTCATGCACCAGATGTTCGACAAAGCCCTGGACAGCGTCAAGGAAACGGCCGTGGCCTTCTCCGCCGTCTCCGCTCCGGTGGCCCCCCCTCAGCCCGACCTGCGCTCCCACACCTCGCCCGACGGTATCGTCACCCTGTTCTTTAGCGACATCGAAGGGTCCACAGCCATGACCGAGCGGTTGGGAGACCAACGGGCTCAGCAGGTGCTGCGAGACCACAACGAGATCGTTCGCCTGCAAGTTGCCAACCACGACGGATTTGAGGTCAAGTCCATGGGGGACGGCTTCATGCTGGCTTTTTCCAGCGCCCGAAACGGCATCCGGTGCGCCATTGATGTCCAGCGGAACCTGGCTGTCTACAGCAACGAGCATCCCGAACAGCCACTGCGGGTGCGTATCGGAATCCACACCGGTGAGGCTATCAAAGAGTCCGAGGACTTCTTTGGCAGAAACGTCATCATGGCCGCCCGAATATCCTCCAAGGCCCAAGGCGGGCAGATCCTGGTTTCTTCCCTGGTGAAAGAGCTTACCGAGAGCTCCGGCGACATCCGATTTGACGATGGCCGGGAAGTGGAGCTGAAAGGGCTGGCGGGACTCACCAGAGTCCACGGGGTTGAGTGGGAGTAGCCCGGCTTGCTTGGAAACAGTCCATCTGCTAGGATTTGGAGGTTTCATACCAATACGACACATAAGTAGTAGAAAAATCCGCATCATTACTACACCGAGTAGGAATCCGTGCATCTTCAGCAGGCGGACGGTCTCATCGCAAAGACCGCCCCCAAGGCTGCAAGAGCCGCACGGCGATTCCCACGAGTTGGAATGAAGCCTCGAATATAGCAAAGTTAGCCGCCCTGTCGGGCGCAAGACCTCCGGGCGCACCCAAAGGACATCAGGTAGGCCGGTGCATGGTATCGGTTAACTGAAACAAGGAGATGACTTATGAGCACGCCCCGGGATCAAGCCGCCAGCGGCTCCTCCGATTCGGACGGAGACGGCTCCCTCCTTATAGCGGAAAGTATTCGCGTCCCCGACCTGCCGGGTCTGGTAAAGAAGACGGTGGTTCTGGGCACCGATGAGATTGGTTTTCTAACATCCAAGGGCAACGTTATCTCCAATCTAGGGTCCGGGACACATAGAGTTGGATGGTCCTTCCTTGGTTGGGGGGCAGGTGGGCGGGAGGTGATGCGAGTGCACAACCGCCCTTTCCGGTTGCGGCTTTCCTACACCAGCCTTCTCTCCAAGGGATACGAGACCCTGGACGCACTCATTCACGTCACGGCCTCTGTAACGGTGCCGTCCCTCTTCTACACCACGGTGTTGCGAGGCCAAGGCCGTACCTACACATCCCGGTTGGCCTCGACCATCGCCGCCAGCGTCGACGACCTGATCCAAGTGAAGGTCGCCGAGACCGACGGGCAGGCTCTACGTCACGATCAGGATACCCAGCAAAAGATGATTACGGAACTGGAACCACATCTAAGCCGGGCCATGAGCGAGCGAGGGCTCCAACTGGAGAGCGTGGACCTGTTAGCCTTCCAGAATCCGGGTGAGAGCGAAGAGCTTCTGGACGAGTTGGAAGAGGCGGAACGGATGATCGCCTCGGGAGTTAAACCCGGCCGGGAGGATACCCAGCGGGTACTCAACCGGCTGCGCACAGCGGGTCTGGCCACACCCGAGATGGCGGAGAGGGCCAACTTGCTGTTTGATGGAGGTACCGACGAAGCCTTCTTCGCTGTACTGCGGGACATCAGCCGGTCAGCCCGGCGGCGGCTGGAAACCCAGGTGGCCGACCGCTCGGAACGCTTAACTCAGATGATGGACGGTCAGAGTTCCTCGGGTTCTCGCAGAGGCATTCCCGGCATGGAGCATGTGTTCAAATTTGTCGGCCCCATCTGCGGGGTAGCGGGCCTGATCTACAAAGTGATACCCGACCTGCTCTTCGGCTGGTATGCTCTGGCCGGTGGATTGGCCGCTGGCGCACTGTTTATTCTTGGATACCTTCTGGTCCGGGCCAAGCGCCTTCTCGGCATACGGCGGCAGGACGAGATCGTGATTCGCCTGGACCGGTGGGCCAAACGTGACAGCATGGCCACCGACGACCTGATCCGCCGACAGATGGGCAGGGAGTTTTCCAACAGCTTGGCCGACGTTAAAGACGCCAAACTAGCTGCCTTCCGGCAAGATAAGAAATCCGTGGCCGACTCCCTGACCGACGTGGAAAACCGGATGGACCTGATACGCACCGAGGTAGAGTCGGCGCCGGCCGCTTCCACCATCGTGTCGACCAAGAACTTTCCCACCCGGCGCATCGTCCGCATGGTGACCTTCGAAGAGGATCTGCTGCGCCAGGCGCGAAACCTGTCCATCAGGGCCCAAACAGCCAAGACATCTCTGGACGACGAAGACGTAGCAGCTTTGAGCACCGGCCTGCACCATTTCCAGCGGACTTTCTCCAAGCGGCTCGGTCTATTGGAAGGGTTCCGGGACCTGTAGCCAGCCCGCAACGTTACCAACCTGGCGCCGCCGGAGCGAACGAGAGGAGACATCATGCCAGCCAAATTATTCAACAACCGTTGGGAACGGGAGCCGGACGACTTCGCCGCGACGGTGAGCGAGAGGGACCTGGCCGGTTTCACCACCAAGAACATCGTGATTGAGGAAGGCACAACGGGCCTTCTCCTGGTTCAGGGCCGCTTCGATAGGCGCTTGGAGCCGGGACCGCACCAGTTGGAAGGGGGCCTGGGGGCCGTCTTCGTAGGCCGCGAACGGAAGGTAATTGTGTTGGTAACCCTTTCCGATGTGATGTTGTTCATCACCCTGCCCCGCCTTTTGACCCGAGACCCGGTGCCCTTCGGGGTACAGATGGCGATCACCCTGAGGTTCACCCCTGGGCGAGAGGCTATATTCCTGAATAACCTTATGTCGGGTAAGGAATCCCTGACGTCCCACGATCTGCGGAATCTGGTCTATTCCGAGATCAACGAAGCGGCACAAATCTGGGCCGGCGGCCATACCATCAAGGAATTGGCCGATGATCTGTCCCTGCGGGATGAGCTGGCCCTGGCCCTGGAGAATCACATCCGCCCGGTGTTGGAACGCAGCGGCCTGACCTTCGGCCGCATGGAGGTTCGGGAGTTCAAGTGCGAGATCTGGGACAAGTCGGTGAACATGAGGGTGGAGACCTCCCTCCAGGTTACCCAGGAGCAGGCCCAGCTACAGGGGCGTAAGCGCCTTTTCGATCTAGTCGTGGAAACCGACCTCCAGGACCTGGCCGAGGAGACCCAGAAGGTCGCCACCTACGAGAAGCGAATACAGCTTTGGCAGCGCATGCAACGCGCCGCCAATCAGGAGCAGATGGACAAGATCTCCTCGGAGGAAGACCTGGTCAACTTTATGCGCCAGATCGACCATGACCGGCTGCTCAAGGATGACGAGTTTGAGCGGTTCAAGGTGACCCTGCGTGAGTCCGGAGAAGACCACGAGCGTTTGCGAGCCCAGTTCGTACGGGTCGCCCAGATGGAGGAAGAGTACGACTTTCGCCGCCGGGAGCTGGCCCAGCAAACCGCCCTCAGCCGGGAGGAGATGGAGGGCGAGTTGGGGCTGGAGCGGTTGCGCATGGAAGGGCAGTTGGAAACCGCCCTCAAGCGGACCGACCTGACCCTGGAACGGGAGCGCCGGGAAGCTGAGCAGGCGCGGAACGAAGAAGACCTGAGTGCCGCCGCGCGCTACGAACGAGAGTTGCGGGAAGCCCGGACTTCAGCGGAAGCCCAGGGCATCGCCCGGGAAACGGCAAGGTTGGACGCCGAGTTGACCCTGGCTCTGGAGGACCAGCGGACGGCCCAGGAGCGGGTCCACCAGCAGGAGTTGACCCGCATGGAGCTGGACCGGCAGGCCAGCGCCCAAGAGTTGGAGTTGAAGTCCCAGGAAGCGGAGATGGACCGGCGTTTGCGGGAGCTGAGGGAGCGCCACCAGCAGGAGATGGAGTCCATGCAGTCCATGGACGCCGTATCTCTGCACACCCTCATAGCCGTTGCCGAGGGCGACAAGGCACCCTTGCTGGCCGAGCTTGCCCGCACCGAAGCGTTCAAGTCCATGACTCCCGAGCAGATCCTGGCCATCGCCGCCGAAAAGAGCCCCGAGCTGGGCGGCGCCTTGGCCGAGATGGCTGCCCGGGGCGACAGCGAACAAGCCAAAGCAATGTACGAGCGGCTTCTGTCCGAGCAGCGGGGCGCGTCGACGGAGATGCGGGAGAGCCAGCGGGAAATGACCCTGACCATGCAGGAAATGTTCAACAAGGCGTTGGAGACCCAGGCATCGGTGGCCCAGGCCTTCGGCCATGGTATCGGCCAGGCAGCTCAAGCCGCGGCCGCCGGTGGCGGAGGAGCTCCCGCGCAAGCCCAGCGGGTAATCGTCTGCCGCCGCTGCCTCCAGGAGTCGCCGCTGGCCACCAAGTTCTGCCCCAACTGCGGCGACACCCTGACGAATCAACCAGGGTAGGGAGGTTGACCCCATCCTAGCCCCTTAAGCAGCACCGACGCCTCCCATGGCCGAAGACCAAGACAAGCAGGAAGAGAAGTTTGACTTCACTGCCCTGGGCGAGGCCCTGGGCTATATTTCTCTGGACCAAGCCCAGGTGCTTGCCATGGAGACGGCAAGGGGCACTCCAGGGAAATTTGGCCGTCGGTTTAGGCGGACTGCGATGGCGTTCGAGGTGGTTGACGCTACCGAGGCGGAAAATTATTACGAGGTCACCTTATCGTTCCGCCCTCAAAGATATTTTACTGGTGATGCCGGTCGAGAGCAGTATCTCATAGAAAAAGAAGGGCGTGTCGCCCATCGTCAATTGCTCAGCCTGCCAAGGCACAAGTTGAATTCTCCCCTGTTGCCAGTGGCGTTAGTTAGAGTAATTGCAGGTGTAATAGTTGTGGCTGCGACCGTAGGCTGCTCCGGTGGCGGCGATAGACCTGGAGACTCCGCATCGGCCGTACACGCACCTGGTTCCACTTCGGTACAGCCGGCGGGTGCCCCCGCCAAGTCACTCCCAACAAATCCCCAACCCACTAATACACCGATTTCTGCTCGGGCAACTACTCCGACGTTGGTCCCCTCACCCACTCAGATCGTAACAACGGCCACCGAAATGGTGCCAAAGCCCACAACTGACCTAGCGGCGATCGCGAACTTTCTGAGTCATCCTTGGGTAGAAGGTAAAAACTCAGGGAATCCAAGCCAACCATGGAATGCGCGTATTTCGTCGATGGTTCTAAGCCCAGACCATTCCACAATCTACGCAACCGCCCTAGCAGGCGAAAGCAATTCTGATGCACTTTATCGGTCTACGGACCGAGGCCGAACGTGGGTTCTTAGCGCGACAGGATCACCGAGAAATGGTCCGGTCAGAGCCTCTTCGCTGATATTTGACCCAGTGGATCCCCAGATAGTTTACGGGGACGACGGGAGTTGGCGGTCCGAAAACGGAGGGCGCTCATGGATACGGTCCCCCAACGTTCCAATCGGGCCATTTGTTGCTTACCGAGACGTTCTGTATGCTGGTGAATTTCGATCTACAGATAAGGGGGAAACTTGGCAGCCGTTCCCCTTCTTGGCCAAAACTCATACGATCCCACTGGGGAACCCGTCGGTTCTATACTCCGTCTACCAGCTAGGGGGTTTTGAGACTTACAGTCTCAAAATGAGTACTGACGGGTTATCTTGGAAGGGTGTGCGGATTCTTCGGGTGATGGAAGGACAGCCATCTAGAATCGTATTGATAATCGACTATTCTGAACCACCCAACATCTACGTAGGTACACGTGGAAATGGACTGTTTAGGGCAAACGCTTTGGACCCAAAAGAGTGGTCAAGGATTGCTTGGCCCCCGGAATTCGACTCAGTTAGGTCAGTCGCCGTGCATCCCACCAACCCTGATATCCTTGCCATTACCCAGAATGGTCGAATATTCGTGACCTTCGATGGTGGTTCATCATGGATCGAACTCCCTAATCCCGAATACATGATAGAGAATGTGATTCATCAGGCGGGAGCAATTGAGTTGGTTGTCACCGGCGAAGTAGCCCCTCAAGTATGTGTTGGGACCGATGTTGGCGTGTGGTGTCATGACCTCTCTCTTGAGTGAATTGCGATTAGACCTGGGATTCTGAGGCAGCTATGAAGTTTGCCGACAAAATTGCCGATATACCGGGCGGCCTGGGACAGGATGAAACGATGCGATAGATAGGAGTGGCGCAGGGTTAGGTATACGAAAAAGCATGCACCGAATACGAAAGCATAGTCCAGGACGAAGCGCAGCGAACTTTTAATCCGGGTGTCGCGGGTCCGATCCCCCACGGCCCACCTAAGCGGACTCAAACATTATTTGATTATCGTCTCGCATGCAGCATGGAATTACCAAGAATCCGGATTACTACGGGCTAAAAATTGTGAACAAACGACCTTCCCACATCTAGGCGCAAGGGACTAATGCCATCTGATTCCACGACCGGGGAATTGAAAGAAGGAGTGAGGTAGAGCCGCCTCAGCCCTCGCTGAAATCCGCCAAAGCAGCTCCCTGGTACTCCCGGTATAAATCGCCTAGAAGCTGGTAGATGTTCCAGTCGTTGAGTATCGGGGAGTTCAACGGCTCGTACTTCTTGGTTTTCGGGTCGTAGATTGCCACCTCGGGGGGGCTAACCGGATAGTCGCCTTGGCACAGCATGACCATCCGCTTGGACGGCTCCGTCCCCAAGGGCACGTGAAATCTATAGGTCCCGTCGTTGCCCTTCCTGACATCGGGCGAGACTCCCAGTCCCTCGAACTCGGCCATCTCCTGGGCCAACCGGCTCTGCCCCACGGTGGTGGTGTACCACTGGGCGGCGTCCGGCGCCTGGGGGACAAGCTGGTCGTGGGGCAAAACTTCCCATCCCATGGGTTGGTAACGGCCGCCGGCGATTACGAAGGGCAGTATCTCGACGCTGCTACCCGACATTACACAGATGGGGGTGATGAGCTTGTCCAATTCCATCTTCGGGTCGTCCACCTCCTCCATCGCGGAGAGGATGTCCCCTCCGCTGGGGAAGGGCATGCCCAAAGGATGCTTGTGCCAGACGCCCAGGTAGTTGACCTGGTAATACTGGAATAGCAGGTTCAGGACGGCCTGCAGATATGGCGTGTCTTTGGTGAAGTGGTGCTGTGACCGGTCCGCCTTGGGCCCGGGGCCGGTGGCGTGGGTGATGGCCGTTCGCTGGGAATCCTTGAATCCCACCAATATCCCACCGGTTTCAGCGTCGGGAAATTTCCGGCACTCCCACTCCATGGTCTCCAGCGCCCTCTGAGATACCACGTATTTCATGGGATCGGCCGTTCCCTTCCGGGAGCGCCACCGCAGTGTGAAAATCCCCCCAACCCCCCTTTGTTAAAGGGGGGCCTTGCCCCAAAAGTGTCATCCTGAGCGCAGCGAAGGATCTTCCTCGCGTAGTTCACCAGGGGGAGACCCTTCGACAGGCTCAGGGTGACACGCTGGGGGCGCCTTTGAGGTAAAGCTACATAGGAGGGCGAGGGGGGATTTAATCCACGTTGACAGGCCATTCTCATGACCCGCTCTCGGTCTGCCCGATAATAATGTCGGAGCCAGGCCCGCAAGACGGGCAGTTTTCGTTCTTGACGACCCGGACAAAGGTTCGGGCCATGGGCTGCTCGAACAACTCACCATCCTCGGGCCGGGCTGCGTTGGTCCAGATAATCATATCGGCGTTGATGTCTTCCAGTGAGGTCTCTACGTCACGCAGCAGGGTCAGCAGGGCCACCTTGGCGTGGATCAAGGCGATGAAGGAAACGTCCAAACCCAGGCCCGGCTCGGCTTGGAACCCGGTGTCGTCGGTGTAGTCCACCACCTGATCGCTGGAGATGTTGCGCATGGTGCCGGCCATACCCTGCCGGACGCAGGCGTAGCATCCCGCATTGCCCGGAATGACCCGGATCACCTCGCCGGCAAAGGCCCGCTCGTACACGCCGCCGTAGACGGCGGGGGTGCCCGAGGCCAGGCAAGCCTCGTTTATCAGGTATCTGGAAAGCTCGGTGTCGGTGGCCACTATCACCAGATCGCTCTCCGACACCACCGAATAGAGCAGGTCGTCATCTTCGGTTATGTCAACTTCGTGGCACTGAACGGAGGCCATAGGGTTGTGCTGTAAAATCCGGTCCCGCACTGCCCTGGTTTTGAACCGGCCCACATCGGCCAGCCCGCAAACGTGGCGGGAGATGTTATGGGCCTTCAATCGATCGAAGTCGATCAAGCTGAAGTTTCCTACCCCGGCCTTAGCCAGCTCTAAGGCGGCAATCCCGCCCCCGCTCCCCATGCCGACCACGCAGACCACCTTGTCCGCCAGAGCCCGGTTGTCGAAGATTCCTTTGACCCGGCTGAACAGGTCCGTCTCCAAGCGGACTACCTCTATACCACATTCGATGGCCGTCGGGGACTCCGGGCTATAGAGAAAGGCCCTTAAAGGGTTTTCCCGGGGGTCTTCCGAGGTTCGGTCCCCAGCAATCAGCAGGAAGGGGGTATCGGCAGGCAGACCCCTAACGGTGTTTGTCGACGGGTCCTCGTCCCGTGAGACCAGTACGGCGTAACAATTCAGCGGTTGCCCCGGTGTGTGGGGCAGGTACTGGGGTGAATCTCCTTGGCGGTTGATGGTGATCGCCAATTCATCCTGGTGTAAGACGGCGGAAAGGTCCGCCAGCAACACGGCTTCCCCAACATTCGGTGAAATGCCGCGCTCCAAGGTCTGGAATATGGACTGCTCCGCGGCTTCGTCAAGGACAACAAACATAGGGCGCGTTATCTCGTTGGAAGAGTTGGCCGATGGCCTGAGGATTGGCCTCCGGATGAACGATGGCGGCAGGTACCCTTGCGTGCGGCAG
>JADFFS010000032.1 GCA_022568195.1 Chloroflexota bacterium
TGATTGCCAACCATGATCCCTATGCGACCAATAACGCCTACATCTATGCCTCGCCGGGCGCCGAAAATTTCTTCGGGGGCGACCGACTGGGCCGGGACGTGTTCAGCAGAATAGTATACGGCGCCAGGATTTCTTTATATGTTGGTATCGTTGCTTCCTTCGTCGGCTGCACCATTGGAATGGTCGTGGGAGTGTTCAGCGTTCACTATGGGGGAATTACGGACCTTATCGTCCAGCGGGTCATCGACGCGATGATTTCCTTTCCCACCCTGATCCTGGCCATCGCCATCATGGCGGCCCTGGGCTCGTCCCTGAACAACGTGGTGATTGCGCTTAGTATCGTGTATATACCCAGTACGGCCCGCATCATGCGCTCGCAATTCCTGGCCATCAAAGAGATGGACTATATCCTGGCGTCCCGGGCCGTGGGGGCGGGCAGTTGGCGGGTCATGGTGAAGCACATGATCCCCAATGCCTTTGCCCTGTATCTGGTTATCGTCACCTTCCACCTGGGCGGCGCCATCATCGCCGAGGCCTCCCTCAGCTTCCTGGGGGTGGGCGTTCCCATCGACGTCCCGTCCTGGGGTGGGATGTTGAGCGGGGCATCCTCCCAATACGTCAAACTGGCGCCCTGGCTGGCGGTATTCCCTGGGATTGCGATTGCCGTGGTGGTGTTCTCCTGGAACGTCCTGGGCGACGCTCTACGAGACGTTCTGGACCCAAGACTAAAGGGCACCAACTAACCTAGAATGAGCAAGGGAGCGATGTTGCCGAGTTAGCTATCTATCTCCGCTGCTGGTTCTTGGCGCCATCGGAGCGCTGGCCATCACCGGATGTGGCTTTCCGGCGGGAACGATGGGCAAGGTGGTGCCCCAGCCGCCGTGGATGTCGGCGCTACCCCGTTCGTTGGGGTGCTCCTGAGGTGATCTAAGCGTTGGGATTCCCTCATCCGTGGATGACAAGCAACACTCACGCCCTTGCAGCGTCGTGATACACACCCCTTCCCTCCGCCGTAGCGATCTCTATCTGGGATACTGTATTGGCCTGGTAGAGACCTGCCCTGAGCGGACCGGCGGTGCGGAAAAGGAAGAGGCCAACTATTTACGGGGGATCAGGCGCGGCACCACGGACCACGCGACGGGCAGCAGGAGGGACGCGAGGTAGAGCTTCACCAGGTCGCCGGGAATGAAGGGCCACAGGCCGAACTCGAGCACCTTGCCCTCGGGGACGAAGTAGGCAAGCTGCAGGAGGCCTGGGACGTAGATAGCGGCGTTGCCCAGGAGCATGGCCGCCAGCACCCACGGGCGGCGATCCCAGCCCCGCTCCGCGAGCCAGCCGACGATGAAAGCGGCGGGAATGAAGCCGATGATGTAACCGCCCGAGGCGAGGGTCCAGACGAGGCCACTCCCCCACCCGGCGAAGACGGGCGCTCCCACGCCGCCCAGGATCAGGTAGAGCGCCATCGTGGCCGCGCCGCGCCGGCTCCCCAGGGCCGCGCCCGTCAGCAGCACCCCCAGCGTCTGGCCGGTGATGGGGACCGGAGTGAAGGGCAGGGGGACGCGGACCTGTGCCAGCAGGGTCATCAGAATGGTGAACCCGAGCACGAGGCCAAGGTCCCGCAGGAGGTCCTGCTGCAGGACCCCGCTCCTCGGGAAGACGGCGTCGGCAAGGGTGAGCGTGGAGGCCCGCATTTCTACCTCCTGCGGAGCGGAGGTGGCTGTGTGAACCGGGGTTTCCCATTTAGGCTGGCCTCGGGTCCCGAGCGCAGCCCAAACTGGCTGGCGACAGTATGCAACCGCCTTGGGTCCCCCGTCAACTCCTCACCTCTCCGGCGCAATCCTTTGCGGAGAAGATGGGATAGAGGAACTTCACTCAAGCCTTCAGGAACGCCCTTTTGCCGGTGGTAACCCTGACCGGCTCTGTCACCCTTTCCCTGCGGGACGGGACCACGGTGGTAGCGGCTCATACAGACATAGTGCTAATTGCCGCCGGTGATGGCGTAGAGCGTACCGTCGGCGGACGCCACGTACATGGTATCCCCGGCGACCACGGGGCTTCCGACGATTTTTTCATTCCCAGCTCGATACTGCCAGAGCACGTCTCCGCTGGCCGCGTCGAGGCCGAAGACCCTGCCTTCCTCCGTTCCAACCAACACCGTATTTCCGGCGACGCTGGGACCGGTGGAGATTCCGACGTTCAACTTGGTGGACCATTTCTTTTCGCCGGTATCTGCATCCCGGGCGAATACCTGGCCTTGTTCCGTCGCGCCGTATACCGTGTCATGGGCAACAGCCAGCAAACCCTTTATTTGACCGCCTACCCGCCTGGACCAGAGGGTTCCGGGCTGAACAGGCAGGGCCGAGATAACCTTCCACACGTACAGGTTTATCTTCACCCGCCACCACTTCCGCTGCCCAGGATAGTTCTTGGCCAGCCGATCGATGGCCGATACCCAACCCCGGTCGGAGCTGATATAGACGGTGTCCCCCTCGATGGTTGGGCCCCCGCCAAACCTTTGAAAGCCGGTGTTGTACATCAGCCGCTGCCGCCCCGATTTGGCGTCAACAATGTAGACGTGGCTATCCTGAGACGCCACCACCACAGTACCATCGGCATAAGCCACCGGAGAGACGATCCAATCGGTGGTGAGGAACGCCCAGCGCTCCGCCCCCGTGGCCACATCCAGGGCGTGGAGCATCCGGTCTCCGGCGCCGAAATACAAGGTGCCGTTGGCCACAACAGGAGATGAGGAGATCGGCTGATTGAGGTTGACCTCCCATCGCGTGAGCCCTGTGTTACGGTCCAAGGCTACTATCAGGCCGGGGGTGTAGGCCGCGATGACCAGATCGCCGGCCACCACAGGAGTGGAACTGGAAACAAGGCCGGTGCGGAACTCCCACACCAGTTGGCCCGATTCTCGCTCCAGCGCTACAGTGCGCCCGTCGCCGGTGGTCAGGTATACCCGGTCGCCAACTATGGCCGGAGACGAGCCGAGGGGCTTGTTAGTAGCAAAGGTCCATTTGACGCTGCGGGGAACGGGCGCCGTGCTGGGGGTAAAGGCGGTGTTCTGGGCTGTTCGCCGGCCTTGGGCCCAGGCGTCGGCACTAAGGTCGGCGGACAGGTTGGTGCTGGCGGCAGGAACGCTGGCGCCCAGGTGAAAATACTGCGTCGCTCCCCAAATAATCAGCCCCAGGACCACGGCCAAAGGTATGCCTCGTAGCAGGAGCTTTCCACGCAGCCCCCGTCGACGCCAATGCCGGACCAGCCTTTCCCCCTCCTCTGAACCGACCGGAGGGACTCCGATGAGAGGGAGCCAACAGTTGGAGCAACGGGTTGTGCCTCCCGCGGGGTTCAACTGGCCACAGGTCGCGCAAACGCGGACCTGTTCCACAGGTGAGGCTCCGGGCTGGCTCACGTCATTCAAACCTGTACCGCACTCCTGGCTATTGCTCCATTGGTCCGGTTCTACCCACAAGGCTATCGCGGGCGGGGCCATTCCAGACTTTATCCGATGCAAGCAAGGCGGTCTAGTGCTCAGAACGGGACCATGGGTAGGCCCTGAGTCTATAATTAGCGATTCCAAGCGGCGCTTTGGTCCGGCCGGGCGCGCCTGGGGTAGCGCGTTTGCGTCTTCCCGTCCAGGTTGACAAAGGGAGGCGCAAAGGCTATATTCTCGGCCACTGCGCCCTAAAATTCTCGGGCGATTTATATGGATTTGGCCCGCGTATCTGAGGAGGTCGTCCGTGGACTTCAAGTATCGCTACACCAAGGAGCAGGAGGAGTTCCGCCAAGAGGTACGGGCCTGGCTGGAAACAAACATCCCGGAAAACATGAAGGCGCCGGTGGACCGGTTGGACCTGACCGAGGAGCACTACCGGTTCTGGCGTGAGATGCACCAGACCCTGGCCGCAAAGGGCTGGCTGTATCCCACCTACCCCAAGGAATACGGGGGCGGAGGACTTTCCGGGGAGCACGAGACGATCATCCTGGAGGAGTTCGAACGAGTCCGCGTGGTCCCGGATTTCACCAACACCTATATCTTTTCTACCCTGCTGGTATGGGCCACCGAAGAGCAAAAGCAGAAATTCCTCGCGCCCATCTTGAAATCTGAGAAGGTGGCTTTCCAGAACTTCACCGAGCCCAACGCCGGTTCCGACCTGGCGTCGTTGCAGAGCCGGGCGGTTCGAGACGGCGACGACTGGATAATAACCGGGCAGAAGACATTCATCAGCGGCCACGGCGACCCTGACTACCTGTTTGGCCCCATTGTCACAGACACCGACGCGCCGCGGCATCGCAACCTGGGTTACTTCATGATTCCCTGCCCTTCGCCGGGGCTGGAATTGAGCCGTCTGAACCTGCTAACCGGGCATGATCAGAGCTTTATCTTCATGGACAACGTCCGAGTGCCCGGCGATCATCTCATCGGCGGCGAGCTGGAAGGATGGCAGGTGACCCAGACTACCCTGGAGATTGAGCATGGCGGCCGGGGTGTTGCCTCCCCCCGTGATGAGGCCATGGAGAATCTGCTGAAGTTCGTCAAGGAAACCCGCCGCAACGGAGAGAAGCTGGGGGACGACCCGATAATCCAGCAACAAACGATGACGGCTTACATCGAGTCCCACATCAACGAGCTCTTCGCCCAGCGCAACTACTGGATGTACCAGGCTCGTCAGGAGATGACCTACCACGGGTCCCAGAGCGCCTGCTTCCGCAAGAGCTTCCGCATCAGGAACGCCGACCGAGCCAGAAACATCATGGGTATGTACTCCTTGCTGGGGGTCGACGAACCCCGTGCTCCCTTCGGTGGCCAGCCCGAGGTGTACCAGCGCAGTAGCCTGACCGGCGCCCATCCGGGGGGGACTATAGAGATTCAAAAAGTCATAATGTCCCGCCGCCTGGGGATCAGCCGCACCAGGGAGCGCGCCGCAGCAACCCCATCCACCGCCGGCGTCCAAGGCGTCTAGCTTCCGGCCTCCGCGCCGCCGGGGGTTCACCGGGAGACACAGCGTTCTCGGCCTACGGCTAATGAATTCTTTGCTGGTTGCCGTGGCATGAGAAATCGGCGCCCAGCCAGAGGTGGGGTATCGACTTCGAAGATCATTACACGGAAGCGCAGCAGCAGTTTCGGGTCACGGTGAGGGCCTGGTTGGACCACTTCGTGCCCCAGGACCTCAACATCCCCCCCGACGGCAGCCCCTTGGACCCCGAGACTCAACAGCGGGTAAAGGCGTTTCGCCGCCAGCTCGGCGCCCAGGGCTGGCTGGCTCCGACCTGGCAGAAAGTCTACGGCGGAGGCGGATTGAGCCCTGCTTTCGCCCGTATAATCGAGGAAGAGATGCGGCGCCTGGTGTTGCCCTCCATGGGTGACAATACCCGTTGGATCCCTGCAGTTATGACCTGGGGCACCGACGAACAAAAACTACGCTACGTCCCCTGTGCCCTGCGCGGCGAGACCATCACCTGGCAGGCCTTCAACGAGCCCGGCAGCGGCTCGGACCTGGCTTCCATCCGGACCCAGGCGGTCGCCGACGGCAACGATTACCTGATTTCGGGTGACAAGGCGTTCATTACCGGCCGCTTCGACCCGGACTATCTCTGGACCCTGGCGGTCACCGATCCGGACCGGCCCCCTCGCCTAAATCTGGGCCTATTTATGGTGGATGCCAGCCTACCCGGAATCAGCATCAAGACCCAGCGGCTGTTGGCCGGCAGCGAGCGCAGAGTAAGCCTGGAAAATGTCCGAGTTCCCGCCGATTGCCTGGTGGGACTACCCTACCAGGGCTGGGAGATTGCCCAGACAATCCTGGAGGAAGAGCGGGGTGGCCACGGCTTCCGCACCGAGGAAGACGGCACGGTGAGCAGCGTTCTGGAATACCTAAGGCAGGAACGGGGCAGCCCCTGACGCCCGATGCCCAGCGTGGGTAGCGCCCCTCCTAGATAGCTACGTGGACTTTTCGCAGCACTATACCGAGGACCAGCGCCGGTTTCGCCGGGAAGTGATTGCCTGGCTGGAAGCCAACCTTCCCCCAATGGACGAAATACCCGGGGATGACATGCCCAGCAGCCCACGCCAAACCCGCACCTGGCGGCTCCGGCTGGCAAAGAAGGGCTGGCTGACTCCCACTGAAGGAGTAGACCGCGGCGGCGCCGGTCTGACCGGGGACCAAGCAGCGGTCCTCTTGGAGGAGTTGGAGCAGCGTGGGGTGCGCTCCCTGGTGGACGAAAGCTCCCGTCTGCTGCGCACTATCAAACAGTGGGGCTCAGACCTACAGGCTCAACGCCTCCTCCCGGCCATCGCCAGCGGACAGGTGATTTGCTGGCGTCCCAGGTTGGACCTGGACAACCCTCTGGACCCTGCCGCATTCGGCATACGCGCCCACCGGGATGGCGATGACTACGTCCTTAATGGCCAAGGCCATTTTGCCCATGGCCTTTTTGAACTGAACGACAACCCTCCTACACATTGGTGGACTTTGGCTACCATCGACGCTTTAGCGCTCCCCGAGCAGGCCTTTGCCGCGTTTCTGGTTCCGGCCGGCTCTGAAGGCATCTCAGTTGGGGCCGAGACCAGGTTGGTCGCTGGCAAGGCACGCCTGGTTTCCTTTGACAGTGTCAGGGTCCCAGCCTTCTGCCTTTTGGGTGACCAAGGGACCGGGTTGGAAGTCGCTCGTTCCGCCTTCCAGGATGAACCGGTGGCTGAAGAACATCCACTTGAGGACAACCGGGTGGATCAGCTCATCCAATACACCCGGGACGCTCACGGTGACGGTGTCGGAACTTTGTTGTCCGGCCAGCCGGTCCGCCGGTTACGGCTGATGGACGCCTACATAGACAAACGCATCGGGCGTTTGTTTCGGGCGAGAGACACCTGGATGCGCGCCAACGGAATCCCTTTGACCTACCATGCCGCCCAAACCCGGATGTGGGAGCATCGGGCGGCCCTGCGCTTCTCTCAGATTACCCGGGAAGTGATGGGAATCTACGCCTTGTTGGACCGCAACGACCCAAGGGCGCCGGTGCAGGGGGATTTCGAGCTACAGCAACGCCAGTCCCTGGCCGGCCACGACCCCTTGGAGGCTGCTGAGAGCTTGACGGGAATAATCGCAAGGGCCTTGAAGCTGGAGCAGTCTCAGGAGGAACCTGGCGGGCAGCCCAACGAGACGGGCCGGCCACTTCGCCATTCAGTTACAAACATTGCTTAGGAGTAAGCCATGGATCTGGCCCTCAACGAAGTCCAAACGATGCTCCAGAACGTTGCCACCGAGTTCATGGAAGCGGAGATGCCCAAGTCCCGGGTCCTGGAGATTGACGACAGCGATTCGGGGTTTGCCGTGGACCTGTGGGAGAAGATGTGCGACCTCGGGTGGGCCGGCATGGTGGTCCCCGAGGAATATGGCGGTTCGGGAAACTCCTTTACCGATCTGGGGGTGCTCTACGAGGTCATGGGTTACTACGCTTGCTCAAGTCCCCACCTCTCCTCGGCGGTCTTGTCGGCCCAGGCTATCTTGGAAGCTGGGAACGATGCTCAAAAAAGGGACTTGCTGCCGGCGATCGCTTCCGGCCAGCAGATTTTCGCCTTCGCGTTCACCGAGCCAGACTACGCCTGGGGACCCAGCGGCGTCCAGCTTCGAGCTCAGCCGCGCCCGGGTGGCTTCGCCCTCACCGGCGCCAAGCTCTTCATCCCCGATGCCAACATCGCCGACCGGTTGCTGGTGGTGGCGCGGACCGGCGATGGAGGTGACCCCGCTGATGGCCTGACCCTGTTGTTGGTGGACAAGGACGCTCCAGGCATATCGGTCCGGGTTCAAACCGGATGGATCGGACCCAAGGTGTGCGAGGTCAATTTCGAAAATGTGGAGATTCCGGCCGGCAATGTACTCGGTCCCGTGGATGGCGCCTGGCCGGCCATCAACAACGCCTTTGACCGGGCCACCGCCGTCCTGTGCGCCTACATGGCGGGCGGCACCCAGCGGGTGTTCGAAATGACCCAGGAATACAGCCAGACCCGCATCGCCTTCGGAGTTCCCATCGGTACCTTTCAGCGAGTGCAGGACCACGTGATAGATGCCCTCAACGAAGCGGACTCGGCCAAGTGGTCGGCTTACGAAGCCTTGTCCCAGTTGGACGCTGGCGACCCTGGGGCGGCGGTTTCCGTGTCGTTGGCCAAGGCGGTGGCCAGCGACGGATTCCCCAAGGCCTGCGACGCCTCGCATCATGTTCACGCCGGCATTGGCTCCGACCTGGAGTTCGGGCTGACCCAGTACACCAAGCGGGCCCGGACACTACAACACTACCTGGGGGACGCCATCTATCACAAGGGCAGGATGGCCCGGCTACTGGCGGTATGAGGGCAAATGCGTCCACCAAGTCCCAGTAGTGGCCTAGTGTAGGATTGCCCAATGGAGAGCCCAGAACAGCACGACTTGGACGTCGATGCCACCATCGTCCGGATTCAACAGCAAACCCCCACGGTGAAGTCCTTTCTGTTCGACCTGGGAGGCGCCCAACTGACCTTCCTGCCCGGCCAGTGGGTGGACTTGTACATCGATACCGGGCTGTCTGCCGAGGTCGGTGGCTATTCCATCACCTCTTCGCCTCTTCAGCCGGGAGCCATAGAGCTGGCGGTTAAAAAGCTGCCCTTTTCGCCGGCATCAACCTATCTGCACGACCGGGCGAGAGAGGGAGATACCTTCATAATGCGGGGAGGGTTTGGGGAGTTCTACTTCGACCAGAGCCGGACTGGTCCCCTGGCGCTGATAGCCGGGGGCATCGGCATCACCCCATTTATGAGCATGCTGCGCTACATCGACGAGGCGGGCTTGGATGTGGACGTTACCCTCATATACAGTGCCAGTACTGCTTCGGAGCTGTTGTTCCGCGAAGAGCTGGAGCAACTGGCAGCCCACAACCCGGGGATTAGCTCCGTCTTTTCCGTGACCGGCCCCGGCTCCCAGGACTGGGACGGGAGGTGCGGAAGAATCGACACCGCTCTAATTCAGGAGCAGGGTCTTCCACCGGACACCCTGTACTACCTGTGCGGCCCTCCCGGCTTTGAAGAGGGGCTTTCCGCTCTCCTCGGCAACCTGGGAGTAAGCCCCGGCCACATCAAAGTGGAGCGATGGTGGTGAGGATGGGCTGGTAACGGCTAGGTCCCCCAGGTATTGCCGAACTCGGTCCGGTCCACAATTCGTCCAGTAAAGCTCTGGGCGGTCTGCTGGGCCAACCATGCCGCAGCCACTCCAACCACCTCCGGTGGGTCCCAGTTGGTCCAGTCGAAGTCCGGCGGGCGCACCAACACCGCTCCCTCGGTCTTAACCGGGCCGGGGTTCAGGGCATTTACAGCGATATTGTGCTCCTCTAACTCCTGGGCCAGGCCCCGGGTCATGATGTTTAGACCGGCCTTGGTTACAGCGTAGCTGATGCCCCGGGGACGAACGTTTTCTCCCGCGCTTGAGGTGATGTTCAGGATGTTGCCGCTGCGTTGCTCGACCATCATCGGGGCAATGTGTTTACAGCACAGGAACGGACCCCGTAGATTAACCCTCATGGTGAGGTCCCAGTGGCGGGTCTGTAATTCCAAGAGCCCCACGTTAACCTGGACTCCCGCATTGTTCACCAGCACGTCGATCCTGCCGTAAGCCTCCATCACCGCCTGGGCCATCGCCTGGACTTGCTCTTCGTCGGTGACGTCACAGCGAAGGGCCATCGCCTGGCCACCGGCTTCCTGAATTTCCTGGGTGGTCAGGTGAATGTTGCCCGGCAGTCTGCCGCCCTCTTCCTCGCTGCGAGCTACCACCACCACCCTGGCGCCCTCTTCCCCAAACACCTTGGCGATTCCCTTGCCGATGCCCCGGCTGCTTCCGGTTACGATCGCCACCAGGTTTTGCATGCTCATGGATTCCTCCTTGGGGTGGGTTGGCTGGGAAACAGTTTTCGATGCCCGGCAAAACTCCTCTCATGTCATCCTGAGGACCGCAGGGCCGAAGGATCTCCCCGGCGGCTGATGGAGCGTGTGCGGCCCCGGGGGTGATTTCCCGATTCCATGCGGGACTCGCCCCGATTGCATCGGGGGAGCTTCGCGGAGTTTATCCTGAGCGCCGCCGAAGGGCTCAGAATGACAGTTACCGGTACTGCTAGAAGGTTTTCGATGTCCGGCGAGCGATAGAGAGTTTAGCACCCAGGTGTGCTTTCCACCATCCCACAGCCAGTGACACTCATTGGCCGCTGTAGTAACATGGGCGCGTTAATCGACTCCGGGTAGCTGGCCGCCGGGCCGCCCGTGCGCTCCATGACACTGAATCGACTCTCATCGGGGGTGGAATTATGGCTAACCGCCTGAACGGCAAGGTGGCTGTGGTCACCGGCGCGGGGCGGGGCATCGGCCGGGGCATTGCCTTGCTCCTGGCCGAAGAAGGGGCTTCCGTGGTGGTAAATGACCTGGGCTGTGAAGTAGACGGCTCCAGCTCATCCCGGGAGCCGGCGGACAGCGTGGTGGCCGAGATTCAAAGTCAGGGCGGCAAGGCCACCGCCAATTACGACAACGTGTTCCACATGGACGGAGGAGAAAACCTGATACAAACAGCCGTCGACACCTTCGGCCAGATCGACATCCTGGTCAACAGCGTGGCTGTGATCAGAGACCGCATGATCTATCAAATGACACAAGAGGACTGGGACCAAGTCATCACCAATAACCTGAAGGGTACTTTCGTTCCCACCAAGTTCGCTTGCATCCTCTTTCGCCAGCAGCGGGGCGGGCGTATCGTCAACCTCACCAGCGACGCCGGACTTGGGGCGTTGGGTTGTTCCAACTATTCCGCCGCCAGCGAAGGCATCATCGGCCTTACCCGGACCGTGGCCAGGGACATGGGCCGTTACGGGGTAACCTGCAACGCCATATCACCCCTGGCCCGAACCCGTCTCTTCCCCGGCTTGGTGGAGGAGTACCGGGAAGCAGGGGCCGGTCTTACCCCGGAAGATGTCGCGGGTATCGGGCCCTCTCCACCGATTACCAGGTGGGAGGGCTCAGGGTCGCCCGACGACCCGGAGAACATTGCGCCGCTGGCTGTGTTGCTGTGCACCAACCTGGTGGAAAACGTCAACGGCTACGTCTTCGGCGTCAGGGGTGGCAGCATCTATCTCTATTCCAATCCGCAGATAGAACGAAGCATTCACCGGGAAGGCAACTACACCATGGACGAGATGGACGTTCTGGTACCTAAGATGATTGCCAACCGCTAAGAGGGTGTATGAGACGGCCAGGCACATCTCTAATGTCATGCTGAGAAGCGCAACGACGAAGCATCTGGCGAGGGGTCACTCGCCGCCACCCCAGATTCTTCGCTTCACTCAGAATGACACGTCACACACGCGCTAAGGACCCTAGCCAGCACTGGAGAAAGATTGCCATGGGTGAACGCTTAAAGGGCAGAGTAGCAATTGTAACCGGCGCGGGACGGGGCATCGGACGGGGAGTCGCCATGTTGATGGCTGAGGAAGGCGCGTCGGTGGTGGTTAACGACCTGGGTGGCAACGTGGACGGCACCAGCGCTTCGTCCGGCCCCGCCGAAGAGGTTGTGGCCGAGATACGTAGCCAGGGCGGCACCGCCGTCGCCAACGGGGATACAGTGGCGGCCTTCGAGGGTGCTAGAAACATCGTCAAGACCGCAGTGGACAACTACGGCAGGGTGGACATCCTGTGCCACGTGGCTGGGATCCTAAGGGACCGCATGGTGTTCAACATGGCTGAAGAGGAATGGGACGCGGTCCTGGCGGTACACCTTAAAGGAGCTTTCAACACCGTTCGAAACGTCCTCCCTTACATGCTCCAGCAGCAATACGGGAGGATCTGCTTGTTTTCCTCGGGCTCCGGTCTGGGCAACACAGGTCAAGCAAACTATTCCGCAGCAAAGGAGGGAATGGTGGGCTTGGCCCGTTCCCTGGCTCGGGAGTTGGGTTCCCATGGCATCTCGGTCAACGCCATCTATCCCGGCGGGGCCACGCGAATGACTGGAACGGTGCCAGATTCGGCGCGGGAGTTGCGCCAAGCCAGGGGAGTGATCGGCGGCGGCCAGATGGCGGGTAGGCCCCAGCAAGTCACCGAGGGCTCCCGGGACGCCGAAAACAACGCCCCCAAAGTAGTCTATCTATGTACCGAGGCTGGAGGACAGATCACCGGACAAGTTATCGGCACCAGCGGTTGGCAAATGTCCTTGTATTCACCGCGCCACGTAATCCGCAGCATTCACAAGGACGGGCGCTGGACCTTGGACGAGCTGGAGGAGTTGATTCCCAACTCCCTGGCGGCGGGACTGATCAACCCCGCCCCCGCTCCCACCGAACCCGCCGGTGGATGAACTCGCCCGTTCCTGGCACCTAATTCAGAGACATGATCTTTTTGATTTCCCTCGGTATGGTCCTATTCACAATCACCACGGCACCCTTGTTTGGTTTGACCTGGATGGTGAACTCCTTACCCTTAACCAGCGCACTCAGTAGCGTGAGAGTCACGGTCAAGTCGACCTGCTCGCCCGGGTCCAACAAGTCTTTGGTGCCGATGATCCATTCGGTGGACCACGAGCAGCTGGGGGAGCCACTGCCTGTGCAGTTGATGGCCGCGTCGTCGTCCAGATAGGTCACCACCACGCCGTCGGTGGAAAGGTCCACGGCATCGGAGGCCTGGGCGGCGCTGCTCAAGGTGAACGTGATGGAGTCGACTTGGGTTTTTGTTGAGTTGGCGGTGGCGATGATGTCACCGCGTATGGATATGGTGGACGAGGTTTCCGACAGCCCACCGAGAACCGTTTCCTTGCTCTTTTCGGCGCTGAGCAGACCGGTGCTCAAAACCGCGAAGGCGAATACCGAGGCGACCACCACGAAGGCTATCAGCACAATAGCCGTCTCAAGACCGGTGATGCCGCGCTGGTCCCTACCCAGTACGCCGGATGACTGGAACAATCCAGATATCCACTTGCTCATGCCCATTTGCTTACCCCTTCTTGGAATGACAGCGATGCATCTAGTGTAAAACAGTCCAGGCACTGTTGCCTTTTGGCACTCTTTGCGAGTTTCGGCCAAAACCTCGGGGGCAGACTTCATATTGCGGTTGAATCACGACACGGTTATACTGCCGTTGCCGTATCCCTCGGCACGTCATCCCGGGTCAAATAGCACACGAGAACCCCGTATGAAACCAGCTAAATTCGACTACTACGCTCCCGGCTCACTGCCCGAGGCCCTGGCCTTGACCGCCCAATTTGGGGACGAGGCCAAGATCCTGGCAGGCGGCCAAAGCCTGATGCCCTTGATGAACATGCGGCTGGCGCGGCCCGGCGTAGTCATCGACATCAACCGTATCAGCGAAATGGCCTACATCTCCCAGGACGGAAATGACGCGCTGGCAATTGGCGCGCTCACCCGCCAGCGTGCCATGGAGCGGTCCAGCGCCGTGCGGGAGACGTTCCCTCTTCTAGCTGCGGCAGTACCCTATATCGGCCATTCGCAAATCCGCAACCGAGGCACAATCGGCGGAAGTATGGCCCACGCCGACCCCGCCGCCGAGTTGCCCGCGTTGGGCCTGGCCTTGGATGCTGAGTTGATTCTGGCCAGCGCCACCGGCCAGCGCGTGGTCAAGGCCGAGGACTTTTTCTTGGGCCAGCTTACCACCGCGCTGACGCCCGGCGAGATACTTACCGAGGTCCGCTTCCCAGGTACTATCGGGCGATGGGCCTGGGGGTTTCAAGAGGTGTGCCGCAGGGAAGGGGACTTCGCCCTGGTCGGCGCCATAGCCCTGCTCGACCTGGACGGCAGCGGCGCCTGTCAGGCTGCCCGGATTACGATGTTCGGTGTTGGGGGCGCTCCCGCCAGAATTCCCACCGCCGAAGAACGCTTGGTGGGAACAACAGTCGACAGCGCGGACCGGGAAGCGGCGGCAGAAGCCGTATCCCAGGCTTTAGACCCGGTCTCCGACATCCACGCCTCGGCAACCTACCGCAAGCAAGTAGGCGGTGTGATGGCTCGCAGGGCCCTGGAAGACGCCATCCACCAGGCCAATGGAGCTAGCCGCCCATGAGTGAATCCCTGGAAATCCAGGTCACCGTTAACGGTCAAGTGTACCGGCGCACCGCGGAAGTCCGAATGACACTGGCGGACTTCCTAAGAGGAGAGTTGGGGTTAACCGGCACCCACTTGGGATGCGAGCACGGCGTTTGTGGCGCCTGCACCATCCTGGTCAACGGCGATGCGGTCAGGTCCTGTTTGATGCTGGCGGTACAAGCCGATGGCGCCGACCTGATGACCGTCGAGGGTCTGGCCACGGGCCAAGAGCTTCACCCTTTGCAAAGGGCCTTCCAGGAGAACCATGCCCTGCAATGCGGCTTTTGCACGCCGGGAATCTTGATGACCGCCTACGCCTTCCTCAGAGACACCCCTGACCCCGATGAGAGCCAGGTCAGGGAGGGGATCTCAGGGAACATCTGCCGCTGCACCGGCTATGCGCCCATCGTCCAAGCCATCTTGCAAGTGAGTAAAGACCCCAGTCCTTAGAACCCGGGAGTCCAACGCCGGGTAACGCTATCAGAGCGATAGTACCTCGTCCAGGTGAAAGTGACTAATGTCATTCCGACCGCAGGGACCCCGATTACATCGGGGTGGGGATGAGGGGATCGGCCCCACTCCAGATTCCTCGTCGCTCCGCTCCTCGGAATGACAGGTCGTCTCAACCGGTCAATCCATCACAATCAACCTGACGCAGTACCAGGCCCGAGGTATCAGATGGTCCAGACCTACATCGGAGCCTCCATCACGCGAAAAGAGGACGAACGGTTCCTCACCGGCCGGGCAACCTTCGTCGACGACATCACCCTGCCCGATATGCTCCACGCTTGCGTCCTGCGCAGCCCACATGCCCACGCCCGAATTAAAAGCATCGACACTGCCAGGGCCCTGGCCATGCCCGGAGTGGCCGCGGTCCTTACCTACCAAGATTTCGCGGACTCGGCCAAGCCTATACCGGTCAGGCTTTACCCGTTGCCGGGACTGGAACCGTATCTCCAGTACCCCCTGGCTCGTGACAAGGTGCGCCACACAGGGGACCCCGTGGCCCTGGTGGTAGCCGAAAGCCGCTACCTGGCCGAAGACGCCCTGGAAGCCATCGACGTAAGCTATGAGCCATTGCCCGCCGTCGTGGACATTCGAGAATCATTGCTGGACAAAACTTTGCTCCACGAAGAGGCAGGCACCAACCTGGCCGCCACATACACAATCAATACCGGCGATATCGATGCGGCATTCCGCAACGCCGAGTACACCCGCAAGGAAGAGTTCAAGATACAGCGCCACACCGGCAATCCCTTGGAAACCCGGGGCATGGTGGCCAGCTACGATGCGGGAAACAGAGAGCTAAACGTCTGGGGTCCGACCAAGGTGCCTCATTTCAACAGAGGCGTCTTGGCGTCCCTGCTGGATTTCCCAGAGGAGAATATTCACTTCATGGAGCCGGACGTTGGCGGCGGTTTCGGCATCCGGGGCGAGTTTTATCCCGAGGATTTTCTGGTGCCCCTGGCGTCGATACGCTTGGGTAAGCCGGTGAAATGGATTGAGGACCGGCTGGAGCATCTGGTGGCAGCCAATCATTCCAGAGATGTGCTCTGCGAGATCGAAATAGCGGCCAAGCGGGACGGCACCATCCTGGGCATCAAGGCCCAGGTTTATGGGGACATGGGCGCCTACATCAGGACCCACGGCGGACTGGTCCCCTCGTCAACGGCAGCCTTGTTGACCGGACCCTACCGTGTGCCCGCTTACCAATGCACGGTCCACTGCGTGATGACCAACAAGACCGGCGCAGGGACCTTCCGGGCCCCCGGCCGCTACGAGTCCTGCTTTATTCGAGAGCGGTTGCTGGACATGGTCGCGGCGGACCTGAATCTGGACCCTGCGGAGCTGCGGCTGAAGAATTTCGTCCAACCCTCGGACATGCCCTACGACGCTGGGAAAACCCGCAGTGAAGGCAACACGGTTTTCGACAGCGGCGACTATCCAGAGGCATTCAACCGCGCCCTGGATGAGCTGGGGTACCAGGATTTGAAACCCCGGCAAGGCAAGCAGCCAGACGGCAAGTACCACGGCATCGGGATCGCCTCCTTTGTCAAAAACACCGGCCGTGGCCCTTACGAGCCCGCCCGGTTGGAGGTCAGCGAGACCGGCCACGTCGACGTTTACCTGGGCATCACCTCTCTGGGACAGGGACACGAAACCTCCATGGCCCAGATCTGTGCTGATAGTCTTGGGGTCCCTATGGACAGCATTTCCGTTTTCCACGGAAACACCGATTTCATTGCTTTGGGCGGTGGTACCTACGGTAGCCGGGGCACCGTGATGGCCGGCAACGCGATACATCTAACCTGCCAGATCCTGCGGAACAAAATCCTGTCCATCGCCGCCGGATACCTGGATACCGACACCGCCAATCTGGTGTTTCAAAACGGGTCTGTATACCGCAGGGGAGCGGAGGACCAGGGACCGCTGATGGCCTTGGGCGAGATCGCCGCGCTGGCATCCAATAGCCCAGACGCTACGGAGCAGGGACTGCAGGCTACCGGTCATTTTGAAACGGACCAACTAACCTATAGCTACGGCACCCATGTCGCCCATGTGGCCGTCGACCCGGAAACCGGCAAGCTGGATATTCTACGGTATATCGTGGTGGAGGACATCGGCCGCAGCATCAACCCTGCCATGGTCCACGGGCAAGCGGTGGGCGGAGCTGCCCAGGGAATCGGGGCCACACTGCTTGAGGACTTGGTTTACGACGAAGCCGGCCAGCTCCTGGCGGGCAGCTTCATGGACTATCTGCTGCCCACCAGCAGGGACGTGCCGCCAATCGAGAGCATCGTGCTTGAGAACGCGCCTTCGCCGCTGAATCCCCTGGGGGTCAAGGGAGCCGGCGAAGGGGGGATAGTGGCCACGGGCGCAACCTTGGCTAACGCTGTGTCCGCTGCGTTGGCGCCCTTGGGAGTCCAAATTAACCAACTGCCCCTTAGCCCCGACCGGATACTGGCCCTGTTACCTTGGAACCGCTCTTAGCCCCACAGAGCGGCGGGCCAGACATCCCCACCTCCCAGCCACTGCCGTCTTCCACGTCGCTCCCGCCGTTCAGGTTCTGCTTTTCTGCGCCGTTTTATCACAGTACGTATTCCATGTCCTTGCCTCGGTTTTGCAAATTTTGTAGCATTGACTGGTGGATGCTTGAACACCGTTGTTAACACTTCTGCAATAGACAGCGGGCCTACGTAGTGTTATAACGGTAAGATGAAAGAGTTCGTCGCAAGTATCCTCTTAATATTATGTTAACCGTCGCAATTAAAAGGAAGCCGGCAGCGGATGGCGGGAGCCATGCCGCCACGGGGAGCTAGAGTTGGGGCTAATTCTAGCCATAGCGTTGCAAGTCAGGGGCGAGGGACCAAGTCCAATATGGCCAGTGGACCTACCATTGGCCGGGCTTTTCATAGTCATTATCCTGTCATGGTTCGTGCTGGGCAGCGCGGTGATACACCGGTTCCATAGGCGAGAAGTAGTGTTGATCGAGAACCAGTTGCGGGAAATACAAACGGTAGAGAAGCAGCTTGAGCAACGCACCCAGGAGTTGGAGCGTTCCAATAAGGACCTTGTCCAGTTCGCCTACGTTGCGTCACACGACCTGCGCGCCCCGGTACGAGCCATCAAGAGCTTTAGCCAGATATTGGAAAAGGACTACAGCGAAAAACTGGATGCGGAAGCCAACGAATGCCTGGGCTTCATAGTTAACGGAGCAGGCCGATTGGAGACGCTGATCAACGACCTGCTGGCCTACTCCCGGGTGGACACTCAAGGAAAGGCCTTCGTTCCGGTGGACACTTCGGAAGTCCTTGACCAAGTTGTGGGGGACCTCAGGCTTGACATCGAAGATAGCCAGGCGGAAATCACCCGTGACGCCTTGCCGGTGGTGGTGGCCGACGCCTCCCAGATGACACAGTTGTTCCAGAACTTGATTAGCAACGCCATAAAGTTCCAGGGCCCAGAACCACCTAAGGTACACGTCGCCGCGCGGAAGGAGGACGATGGCTGGATCTTCTCCGTTAAGGACAACGGAATCGGGATCGAAGCCCAGCACACGGAACGCATTTTTGCGATGTTTCAGAGGCTGCACACCCAGGACGAATACCCCGGTACCGGGATGGGCTCGGCCATTTGCAAGAAGATTGTCGAGCGGCACGGCGGCAATATTTGGGTCCAGTCCGAAGTCGGCATGGGCAGCACATTTTACTTCTCAATCCCTAGTCAGGGAGAAAACGTCGCATGACCAAACGAGGGGTGGAGATTCTACTGGTGGAGGACGACCTTCCGGATATACGTCTTACGCAAAGAGCGCTGAAAGGCGGGAAACTACATAAGAACGTGAGCGTAGCCCGGGATGGGATCGAGGCTTTGGCCTTTCTACGCAGACAGGGCCCCTATTCCGAAGCGCCTCGCCCGGACCTGATTCTGTTGGATCTCGGCCTTCCCAAAAAGAGCGGAGCCGAGGTGTTGGCGGAAATCAAGAATGACCCTGAGTTGAAGTCTATCCCGGTGGTGGTGCTCACCACTTCGGACGCCCAGGAAGACGTCCTGGAGACTTATGGCCTGCACGCGAACGCCTACACAAGAAAACCGGTGGACGTAGACGAATTTCTAAGCACGATAAAGACAATAGTGGACTTCTGGTTAAGTCTTGCGATGCTTCCGGTGAGGGACCCCTGATGATCGAAACCCTGCTCAAGATTCTCTTGGTCGAAGACGACCCCGCGGATGCGCGGCTGATACACAGGACCCTGCTGCAAAGCGATCGGGTCCGTTTCGACCTCACCCACGTTCTACGACTCAGCGATGCTCTCGGGCGTCTCCGAGACGAGACCTTTGACGTCATTCTGCTGGACTTGGGACTCCCGGACTCCTGGGGACCGGACACATTCAGAGAAACCCACAACCAAGCGTCAAATGTCCCAACCGTGATTTTGACCGGTCTGGACGTTCAATCATTCGCCATTGAGGCGATGCAAATGGGGGCCCAAGACTACCTGATCAAAGGGCATATCGATACCCATGTGTTGGAGTCCTCCATCCGATACTCCATCGAGCGCAAGCGTCTTGAATACGAGACCAACGCCGCTCGCGAGGCGGCATTGGAAGCCAAGCGGACCACATCGGAATTCCTGGCCAACATGAGCCATGAGATCCGCACCCCTCTGAACACCATGATCGGGGCCACCAGCCTGCTGATGGACAGCCCGTTGACCAGCACGCAGCAGGAGTGGATGGACATGGTTCACTCCAGCGGGGAAAGCCTCCTGACTTTGATAAACGACATCCTGGATCTTTCCAGAATTGAGGCCGGCCGGCTGCCGATAGAACCGATACCATTCAACCTGGAATCGGTGGTCCACGAGGTTCAGGAGATCGTAGCCGTAAAAGCCGAGGAAAAGGGCCTGCAGCTTATCGTGACCTACCCTTCAGAAGTTCCCCGCAGTCTGGTTGGCGATCCCGGCAGGATCCGCCAAGTGCTTACCAACCTGGTCAGCAACGCCATAAAATTCACTCATGAAGGCCGGGTGGTGATGAAGGTCGAGAGCGAAGGCCCCGTCACCGAAGAAGCGCACATCCGCATGTCGGTGGAGGACACGGGCATCGGTATCGCTCAAGACAAACTGGAGCACATATTCGAAAAATTCACTCAGGCCCACTCGGAATCCGATCACCAATACGGGGGAACCGGACTGGGCCTGGCGATATGCAATCAATTGGTCGAACTGATGGGCGGGACAATTGAAGTAACCAGCCGCCTGGGCCAAGGTTCGGTCTTCCGGTTCCGCCTCACCTTGCCCGTACACGCCGAGGAGCCAACTCCAGAGATTTCCACCGAAGAGATTAGCGAGGTGGTTGCCCGGGCATCCAGACGGATCGTGAACGCCCGGGTCTTGGTGGTCGAGGATAACGTGTTCAACCAGAAGATAGCTACCGAAATGCTGCGGAAGCTGGGCTGCCGGGTCGACATGGCAGGCAACGGCAGAGAGGCAGTGGACATGGTCCAGACCTTTCCTTACGATTTGGTGTTCATGGACTGCCAGATGCCCGAGATGGACGGCTACGAGGCAACCGCTGAAATCCGGCGAACCGAGGAAACTGGAGCGCACATACCGATTATCGCCATGACCGCCAACGCCATGCAGGGGGACCGGGAGCGCTGCTTGGAAGCCGGCATGGACGATTACGTGAGTAAGCCTGTCCGCATGGAGTATCTGACGGAGGTGCTTAGCCAGTACCCTCGCACCGCCGCTCCAGTCCAAGAACCGCCGGCAATCGATAAGGAAGTTTTCAGCAACCTGTGGGGAATATTGGGAGCCCACGCCCCGGAACTGACCCGCTCCTTCATCGACGAAACATCCACTCTGCTCTCGGACATGAAGCAGGCCTTGGACCGGGGGGATTGGGATGGCTTGCTGAAGGCGGCCCACACTTTGAAGGGGAGCAGCGTCACCATCGGGGCTAACCGTCTGGCTGAGATTTGTCAGCAGTTACAGGCGTTGGATAAGTCGGAACTGCCAGGTCCAGCCGGTGTCAAGCTAACGGAGTTGGAGCAAGGGTTCGTCCGGGTGAAGCAAGAGCTTGGTGAGATGAAGGTCTAACGGGGGTGGCTTCCCGGCAACCCTACCGGAACCTTTAGCAGGCGCCTAGGGGATCAGAAAACTCCCGATTACCGTCGGCCCAGCACCACGAGGATATCCTGCGAGTGCCCCTCCCCGTCCTTTGCGTCCTCCCCCGAACCATCTCCATCATCTCGGACTTCAACGGGGCTGACGCTGGAAACTCCGTTAATCTCAGCCAGCATATTCACCAATGGGAGAGGCTCCCACAGGGTCATCAAGATGTCGGCATCTCTCAGGGAGACGCTGACCACCTCAAACACCCGCAGTTGGGGCTTACGACGTAGCTCAGCAATCAGGGCGGGCAGGTCTTGCGGGTCTCCCTCCGCCACCACTCTCAGCTTGACGGTGCCCCCGTAGAGCTCGTCGCTGTCGGAACCGCCAACCCCTTGGAGCCTTTCCCTTTGGAAGGCCCGATCTCTCTCGGTGATTACCGATTGGGTGGTATGCGACTCCCCCCCGGAGTCAGCGTCGGTCGAATCGCCGTCCGATGGTGCCTTGGCAGGCTCAGGAGTTGCCGGCAAATCGCTGTGGGGCCGACTGGAGGATTGCCGGTAGATCAAGGAGATGTGGCTTGTGCCCAGGCGGATTTCATCGCCATCTTCAAGGCGCTGCAACTGGTCCCGGATGTTGCGCTGGTTCACGAAGGTGCCATTCTTGCTGTCCAGGTCCTTCACAGCCCATCCATCCGGGGTGCGCACGATTTCCGCGTGCTTTCGGGACACGGTGGGATCGTCGACGATCACATCGCCGGAACGGTGGCGGCCCACGATGGTGGTATCTTTGTCGACCCTTACTCGCGCACCATTATCCGGCCCACCCCGCACAATCAAGTATGGAGAATCCAATCCGGGGTTCACACGCAATCCTCTAGGAAGCTACCTTTCAACGACTAGTTCCTTCACCATAGCCAATCAAGGCCTAATTTAAACATGAGGCATTCTCCCGGCTTTGTAAATTCGTATAACTACCTAGATCAAAGAGGGCGTTTAAGGTCTGATCTCCAGCTCAGGCTTCGATGGATATAATCCCCCGACGCAGCGCGTAGCGGATCAGATCGGCTTGCGAGTGAAACCCGAGTTTACGCATCAGGTTGGCGCGGTGTGCCTCGGCAGTGCGGGGGCTGATGGACAACACCCCGGACACGTCGGCGCTGCTGTAGCCCTCGGCGGTCAAGTGCAAAACTTCCCGTTCCCGAGAGGTCAGCGTGTCGTAAACGTCCAGCGGAGTGCTTTCGGCTCTTTTTGTATAAGTGTCGATACCAACTTGGGAAAAGGGCGAACTCAGATACCGCCGGCCCTGGACCACCTCGCGCACAGCCTGCAACAGATCATCCGCGCCGGCGTCTTTCAACACGTAAGCCGCCGCGCCGTTTTTCAGCGCAGCCAGGACGTAGGACTCATCAGCATGCATCGACAGGATCACCACGCTGGTTTCCGGGAACTGCTGACAGACGTTGCGGGTCACCTCCAAACCGCTGATTCCCGGCATCATCAGGTCCAGTACCAGCACGTCGGGACGCAGCCGGTCGACAAGGCCGGCGACCTCCAGCCCATCGGAGGCTTCCCCCACGATGGAAAAATCAGGCTCGGCTTCCAGCAACAACCGGAGCCCTTGGCGAACTATGGTGTGGTCATCCGCCAGTACTATCGAGGTCATCCACGCTCCCGTTCTCGTTGGCTAGATTCCCATCGCCGACAGGCCAATCGCCCAGTGGCAACTCGGCGATCAACCTGGTGCCATCTCCCGGAGCTGTCTCCAGGGTTAGCTGTCCGCCCAGTAATATGGCCCGCTCCCGCATGCCATAAAGGCCGTTACTGTGGTGGTTGGCCATGACCGCATCAGGGTCAAAGCCCGCTCCGTGATCGTGAACTTCCATCAAGAGATTGTGCTGGTCGCTTCGCATTCGTACAGTCACAGCAGAGGTGCCGGCGTGCCGGGCCACGTTGGTCAAAGCTTCTTGCACGATCCGGTAGGCCGTGGTCTCGACTTCAGGGCGGAAACGCCGGTCCAATCCCACATGCTCGTGGGAAACCTTCACCTGGGTACGAGCAGTGAACCTCTCAAAATACCAGAGAAGGGTGGGCAGCAACCCAAGATCGTCCAGCATCGCCGGCCGCAGGTCCAAAGACAGTTCCCGGACTTGGACCATCAGCTCATTGACCATGGTCTTCGCCTGCTCCACTTTGGCTTTACCGGCATCTTCCTCCAAGCGGGGGATCACTTCCAAAGTTAGCTTTAGCCCCGTCAGGAGTTGACCTATTTCGTCATGGAGTTCCCGGGCGACATGGCGGCGCTCTTGCTCTTGCACCTCCACCAATTGGCGGGAGAGGGCTTGCAACTCCTGGTTGCGAAGGCCCAGCGACTCCTGGGCCTGCTTGCGCTCCCGAATATCGGTGTTGACGCACACATACCCGACCACCTCCCGTCCCTCATCGAACATAGGTGTGGCGGTCTCCAATGTCCAAATGCGTTCCCCATCCTTGCCGATAAGCTCGACCTCCCCGAACCATACGCCGGACTGCACGCCCGCCATAATCTCCTGTAGGGCTTCGCTATCGGACCCACCGGGATACAGCAACGCTACCGGCCTGCCGATGAGCTCTGAAGACTTGTAGCCCAGCATCTGTTCGAGTGCAGCATTGACGAACTGAATGGCGCCTTGGAGGTCGGTTACACATACCCCTTCCCCGATGGTGGATATTGCCAGAGCGAGGCGTTGAATCTCCTCCTCCCTGCGCTTGCGCGCCTCCATCTCCTTTAACAGCGCCTCCTCCGCTCGTCTGCTTTGCTCGTACAGTTCAGCATTCTGAATGGCGGGAGCAACCTGGTGGCCCACTTGCTCGATCAATTTCAGGTCTTGGTCTGTGTACGCGTATAGCTGGGTCGATCGTACGTTTAATACAGCTATGACTTCATCACCGGCGATCAATGGGACCGACAAGAAGGACCTCATTCCGGCGGCCAAGGCGGGTTCCAATCCCGGGTACTGGCTACCAAGCTCTTCTACGTTGTCTGCATTGATAAGCATGGAAGACCGTGTGCGCATCACCGCCTCGGTTAGGCTGCCGTCCAAGGAAACTCGGTCTCCAGCCTGTCGCCCAGGAACGTCTTTCCCCGATACGTATGCTGGTATCGCAATCCCCGCTTCGACACCTACCAGGGAGATGGACATGTATTCGAAGGATATTTGTTGTTGAACTCGTTCAGCGAACCCTTGGTAAACCAGATTAATGTCCAGTGAAGAGGTGATGATCCGGCCCACCTCAGCCACCAGTTGATTCTCGGCGGCTAGCCGCCGGGCCTCCTCTTCAGCCTGCTGGCGTTCGCCAATCTCTGCTTTGAGCTCCTCCGTGGCCAGCGACAGGTCGTGGGTACGTTGGGCAACCCGTTGTTCCAGACCGCCATAGAGGGCCTGCAGCTCCGATCTCATACGTTCTAGGGAGTCGGACAACTCGACTGCCTCTTTGGTTCCTCGAGACGGAACGATTACGTCCAAGTTGCCCCGGCCGATTTCCCCGGCCACGGTGGCCAGAGCACCGATTGACCTGGAGACGTTCCGAGCGATCAGATAGGCCAGAGCCACGCCGAGCACGATTAAAGCCAAGGCCTGCAATACGTGCTCTAGAATTATCGACCTGATCTCGGCGTCGTGGGCGTCAGCGTTGAATCCAAAATGGACCACGCCCAGGAGGTCCCTGCCGGACATGATAGGGCTGACAACCTGTCCCGTACGATCTTGAAACTGGGGTACCGGTTGTCCCTCCTGGATAATGACCGGCCGGGATTCGCCGTCGACATACCCGGTGGGGTATGCGGACTGCCCGTCAACACGGGGCTCCGACACCAAAAGGGTGCCGTCGGGCCTGAAAATTCTGAAATATGCAATCTCAGGCTGGCTTGTTACCACCTTGGCGATGTCGCGCAATTCGTCGGCCTCTGCGAAATACATGTGGTTGGCCAATATGTCATTCAAGCTGGAAGCTAGAAGCACTCCTCGCTGTTCCAGACCTTCCCGGTACACCGCGCGTTCCCGCCGAATGTCCATATAGGTAACCAGG
>JADFFS010000194.1 GCA_022568195.1 Chloroflexota bacterium
CGATCTTCGCGACGCCGTCTTCTGTCAGCCAGATGTTGCCCGGCTTCAAGTCCCGGTGGACGATCCCCCGGCTGTGGGCAAACTCCAGGCCCCGGCAGGTCTCTTGGGCGATCTTGATTGCCTGCTCTAAGGGAAGCCGGTGGTCGGTGGCATTCTCTATCAAACCCTCCACATCGCCGCCGCCCATCAATTCGGTGACCATGTAAGGTTGATCCCCCTCTTGGCCAAGGTCGAAAACTGTGACGATGTGCTGGTGGGAGCCCAAGCGCCCCATTGCCTGGGCCTCCCGTTGTATGCGGATCCGGGACACCTCGTCCAACCCCTCGGACTTGATCAGTGCGAAAGCAACTTCACGGTCCAACGTCGTGTCCTGGGCCAGATAGACCCTTTTCTTGCCGCCTTCGCCCAATAATCGCTTGACCTGGTAGCGGCCGTTGGCGAAGGAAGTGGGAGCAGTGCCGGAAGTATTGTCCGCCGTGCCGGTTGGCTGCGGGGCTGCCTGTCCGCCGGGGGCATCGCTGCTTAGGGACCGGCCGCACTGCCCGCAGAAGTTGAATCCCGGTGGATTATCGAAGCCGCAATCTGGGCACAGGTTGGCCAGGGCAGCGCCGCAAGCCCCGCAAAACTTCATCCCCTCCGGGTTTTGCTGACGGCAAACCGGGCAGATCATGCGGGTTGCTCGAATCTATCTTGGCTCAAAAGGTCTCGACAGCGTGGAAGCAGTTCATCGCGTCGGTTCGGTAGAGGCGCTGGTTAGCAAATCTACTTCAATGCGTCGCGGGCGAATTCGGGTCGTACGACTTTGTTGTAGGGCTGGCGTTCCTGCACCATTCCGGCGGCGATCAGGATTTCCTGAAGGTTTTGGTACTCCGGCTCTTCCAGTTGTGGGTCCCGTGGCCAGGTCTCCTGGCTTTTATACCTTGCCACGGACTTGGTGATCAGCTCGCTGTCCACGCCGGGGAAGAAGGGAGCGATTGCCTGGCCGACTGCCGCCGGGTCATTGTCGCTCAGCCAATTGAGGGCCCGGGCGTAGCCCCTGATGAAGCGGTGGACGATGTCCGGATTTTGGTCCAGAAAGCGGTTTGTGGCGGCGAAGGAGCTGTAGGCGATGTGGCCGTTGGCCGGGCCCAATGCCACCGCTAGATGGGCCGCCCCCGATGCGATCAGCTGTTCGGCCGCCGGCTGCGGGAGGTGGATGAAGTCCCCCTCGCCTCGCCGGAAGGCGGAGAGGGCCTCATCAAGGGTCAGCCCAGGGATCAGCTTCAGCTCCCCAGGCTCCACCCCATTGTTGCGCAATGCGAACTGGAAGGACGCCCAGGGCATGGGGGAGAACCCCACGGGGATGACCGTGGCCCCCTTCAGGGCCTGCCATTGGAATTGGTCCTGAGGCTGCCGGCCCAGCACGAAAAACCCGTCCCGGGCGTTGATTTTGGCGACATGGGCTGGTACCGTCTCAGCGCCCATATCCAGGGTAATAATGGAGCGCATAATCCCGCTGCCGGAAATGTCGGCCGCCCCTTGGATCAACGCCCGGTGGACTTGGCCGAATTCTGGAGGGCAAGTGGTGAACGTGACGTCCAGTCCTTCGCTGTCCAGGAAGCCACCCGCTACGGACACGTATATGGGGGTGTAAAAGACGGTCCGAAAGACCTCCATCAGGCGCAGGGGTTGGCGGCTGTGCGGCGTGGCCACAGTGTCTCCTTTCGGTCGGGCTGTCAACGTTCCACCGCCCGCCGAATCGGTGACCGGCGGTGACTGGAAGGTGACGGCCGAATGCAGTCTCGGGTGCTATGAACCTGGGAGAAACCGGCGGTTATGGCTCCAAGAAGGGCAGCAAGGCGCCAACGAAGGCCTCGGGATCTTCGATCTGGGGGATGTGCCCCAGCCCGGGCAGCACAACCTTGGTGGCGTTGACGATGTTGTTGTGCAGCAGCTCTTCGCCGTCCCGCAGCCGGTCTATCTCCCCGTACATGACCATGGTGGCCGAGGCTTGGATCAAGGGAAGCCGGGCCATAATGTCGTAGTAAGCCAGAGACTCCATTAGCTTGTGGACCCATACCCCGGCCTGGGCCCGGGTCTGGTTGGTCGCCTCGACCCATTCAGGCTTGGGGTTCGCGAAGGTGGTGGATGCCCGTACCTCCTCCAGGGTGCGCGGCTTGGGCAGGCCGTTTTCATCGTAACCCCCAGCTATCTCTTTCAGCCGCTCCGGAGCGGAACGGGCGGGCCACACCGGGCAGCCCACGAGCACCAGTTTGTCCAGCCGCTCCGGGTAGCTGGCTGCCATCTCGGTGGCCAGGACCGCTCCCACCGAGTTGCCCACGTAATGCCCCCGGTGGATATTCAAAATCTGGCAAGCGTGGTCCAACGCCCGGGCATAGTCGGGTATGTTGAAGTGGCGTTGGGGTTTGTCCGATTCCCCGTGCCCCAGCATATCGAAGGCGTAACATGTGAATTGCTGGCTGAGGGAATCGATTACCGTGTGCCAAGCCCAGGTAGAAGTGCCTAGAGGATGCAACATGACCAGCGGATACCCGCTACCTTGCTTGACATAATGCATGTTTCCTTCGGGTGTAGGCACCGAGTCTGTCAGGTTCCTTTGGACAAACATAAGCCCCTCCTGTCGAGAGCCGCAAGTTGGGGTGAAATCGGGGGAATTAAGGCAAAAATCTGGGAGATTTGCCGCTATCGTACCCACAGTCCCCTGCTGTGTCAATTTGATCCCTTTCGCTCGTAGCGGCAGCTAAAGTGTGTAAATTCTGTGACGGGTAGCTTAATTGGTTGACCTTTGGCCGGGAGTGTGCCAGAATCAACCACACGTAACATTGCTCCTCCAGGCGTGGAGTGCCACGCCCCTCAACCACCTCTTGGAGTCAACTTCCACCGAATCCACGCCGCAATATTTGGATTGGAAATATTAGTCCCAGGAGCTATTCGTGCAAAGGGTAGTGTAGTGACGGCGCCTACGTGGACTAGAGAAAGCCTCCAGCGGATAGTTAAACGCGAGATAGGAGACTATCGCCTGATAGTCGTGTCCAACCGCCAGCCCTACATCCATGAAATGGTGGAAGGGCGGCTTCGCTATGCGGTGCCCTCCGGAGGTGTCACCGCCGCCATAGACCCGCTTATGCAAGAGTGCGGCGGAACGTGGATCGCCTACGGCGGCGGCAAGGGCGACTGGTACGCGGTGGACGATAAGAACAGGATTCAAGTCCCCCCTGACGACCCGGCCTATACTCTGCGTCTGGTGTGGCTGACCGAGGAAGAAGAGAGGGGATATTACTACGGTTTCTCCAACTCTGCCCTGTGGCCCCTATGTCACAACGCCTACACCGAGCCGGTCTTCGATGCCAGGGACTGGGAGACCTATAAAGCCGTGAACCAGGAGTTCGCCCGCCACGTTCTGGACGAAATAGGCGGGCGTCCCGCCGCTGTGTTCACCCAGGACTACCACCTGGCGTTGCTCCCCCGCCTCATACGCGACGCCGACCCCGACATTATAACCGGCCAGTTCTGGCACATCCCCTGGCCCAATCACGAGATCTTCCGAATTTGCCCGTGGCAGGACGAGCTTTTGGACGGCCTACTGGGCAACGACATGCTGGGCTTCCACATTGGCGACCACTGTACCAACTTTTTGGACACGGTCGACCGCACCATGGACGGCCAGGTGGACTTCGACTACAGCTTGGTCAACTATCGAGGCGACCGCACGCTGGTCCGGCCCTTTCCCATCAGCGTCGACTTCGAGCAGATCGACGAGGATGCCCGCAGCGGCTACGTCACCGAAGAGATGGAGCGGCTGTCCGACGAGTTGAATTTGGGCGGCATGCTGGTGGGCTTGGGCATCGACCGCATCGACTACACCAAGGGAATTCCCCACCGGTTCCGCGCGATCGGCAGATTCCTGGAAAAGCACCCGGAGTACATCGGTAAAGTGGTGTTCGTGCAAGCAGGGGTGTTTAGCCGGTCCGAAGTGGACGCCTACCAGCAACTGGCGCAACAGATCGATCAGCTACTGGAAGAGGTCAACGGGCGGTTCAGCCAGGGTGGGTGGCGGCCTATAATCTATATGCCCAGCGATTTGCCCAATGTGACCTTGATGGCCCTTCGCCGCCTGGCCCGGTTCTGCGTGGTCAGTTCCCTGCACGATGGTATGAACCTGGTAGCCAAAGAGTACGTTGCCAGCCGCTTCGACGAGGACGGCGTCCTCATTCTCAGCCCGTTCGCAGGGGCCGCCCAAGAGCTGACCGATGCCCTGATAGTCAACCCGTACGCCACCGAGGGCTTCGCCGATGCGATTCTGGAGGCGGTGGAGATGCCCCATGAGGAGCGGCACTCGCGAATGGTGCAAATGCGGAACATCGTACGAGAAAACAACATCTACAAATGGGCGGCTCTGCTGTTGGTGGACCTGGTGCAGGGTGCCCGCCGGGCGCGGCGTCCTGTTTCTGGATTCTAAAATCCACCTCTCCTCCTCATCCCGTCCCTGAAGTCTGATCCTTACACATCCCTTATGCCTCACCTTCTGAACATCTGGCCCAGTGTCAGTGCTCGGCTTCGAGATGCCCAAAGGGTATTGCTGCTGTCCGACTTTGACGGAACGTTGACGCCTATCGTAGATAGACCCGAATTGGCGGTGCTGGCGCCGGGGGTGCGGCAAACGCTGGTTGAGCTGACCGGCCACCGGAAATTCATACTTGGCGTGGTCAGCGGCAGAAGTCTACATGATTTGGAGGACAAGGTCGGCATACCCGGGATCATTTACGCTGCTAACCATGGCCTGGAAATAAGCGGTCCCGGTCTGGAGTTTGTCCATCCAGAGGCGGATGAGATGCGCGGGATCCAAACTGAGGTATTTGAAATCCTCAAAAGGGAGCTTGGGCATTTGCTAGGGGTCGTCCTTGAGAATAAGGGGCTGACCTTAAGCGTCCACTACCGCCTGGCGCCCGATGCCTCAGTGGCGCGGATTCAAGAACGGTTCGCAGCAACGGTGTCGCCATTGGTGGCAGAAGGCCAGCTCAAAACCTCCGAGGGCAAGAAGGTGTTGGAGGTCCGGCCCAACGTGGACTGGGACAAAGGGAAGGCCATCGCCCACATCCAAGGGCAACACCCTCAGGCCAAATTGACCGTCTTTTTTGGCGACGATCTAACCGATGAGGACGGATTCGCCGTGGTCCAGGAGTCGGGCGGACTTGATGTGTTTGTGGGGCCGGCTAGAGCGCCAACCAAAGCCCTGTACCGGCTGGACTCACCCGGAGAAGTGGCCCGGGCGTTGGCTTTGATGGCCGGACTTTGATCAGGGCCCTCCGCCGAGACCTCTTTTTTCAATCTGGGTTAGCTTGTCCAATCGCCGCTGGAACCTGACCTCCGGGATAAAGCTGGCGGAAAGAAAAGCAGTCAGGATTTCTTTGGATAGCTCGATGCCGATGATCCTGCCGCCCAGGCAGATCACGTTCATGTTGTCGTGTTCCACCCCTTGGTGCCCGGTGTAGGTGTCGTGGCACAAGCAAGCCCGTATGCCGATGAATTTGTTGGCGGTTATGGACGCGCCAACCCCGCTGCCGCAAATCAGGACGCCCCGTTCGGCGTTTCCCGACTGGACCGTTTCGGCGACGGCGGCGGCAAAGTCGGGGTAGTCGTCATCGTTGTCCAGTTGGTGGGCGCCCAAGTCCGCCACCTGATGGCCCAATGACCGGAGCCAGGGCACTAGTTGGTTCTTTAGCTCGAACCCGGCATGATCGGCGCCCACGGCAAGTCGCATCCTGGGACTCCCGGTCAGGAAAGTTGGATATGGCCGCTACCCAGCATACTTTTTGCGGCCGGTGGAGGCAAGTATTTACGATATAATTCACAAGCTGGCCGGTGTGTGTTAGAATGCCCCCGCTCGGTGCCCTGAAAGGGGATTGCCTTCAAAATCCGCAGTGGTATTGACGCCTGCGCGCCGGTTAGAGAGAGCAACAACTGGAATGATCAAAGCGATATCGTTTGACTTATACAACACTCTGGTGCAATTTTGGCCACCGTTGGACGAAATCCAACAAGCTGCTTGCCGAGAATTAGGTTTGAATGTTTCCAAAAGCGACCTGACCCGTGGTTATGCGGTGGCCGACGTCTACTTCAACCAAGAGAATGCCGATCAGCCCTTAAGTTTGCGCTCGGAAGATCGGCGTTTGGAGTTCTTCGCTCGTTATGAGCAGATTATCCTGGAGAACGCCGGTTTGACCGTTACTCTGGCCCTGGCCAAGCAAATTTGGCAAATGGCCATGTCCGTTCCCAAGGATTTCGTTGCCTTCGAGGACGCTATTCCCGCGCTCAGCACCCTACAGGCCCAGGGCTATCGCTTGGGCGTTTTGTCCAATTTGCGCCGGGATATGGATGCCCTTTGCGAGAGGCTGGGGTTGGCGCCTTACCTGGACTTCTGTATCAGCCCCGAAGACGCCGGAGAGGAAAAACCTAATGCCCCCATGTTTCTGGCCGCCTTGGAACGAGCCTCGGTGACCGCCAAGGAGACGGTCCATGTGGGGGACCAGTACAAGTCGGACGTTTTGGGCGCCCGGGCGGTGGGCATTCACGGTGTACTGCTCGA
>JADFFS010000195.1 GCA_022568195.1 Chloroflexota bacterium
CTGGGCGTCCGTGTTGCAAGGCGTGGGCGCAGTGTACATCACATATCAGCCGGATCTGGCCGTGCCAGGGGCGGTCGAGGCCGTCTGGTCATTCACCAAGGCGGCTCTGGAGGTTGGGGTCAGGCGTATGGTGTTGCTCTCCGGGCGTGGCGAAGAGGAAGCGCAGCGCGCCGAACAGGCGCTGCAAGATACCGACGCCGACTGGACAATCGTGCGGGCGACCTGGTTTGCACAGAATTTCAGCGAAGGCTTTTTACTCGACGCTGTACTTGCTGGTGTGGTCGCACTGCCAGCCGGGGACGTGGGGGAGCCGTTCGTCGACGTCGACGACATCGCGGACGTAGCGGTGGCGGCGCTGACGGAAGACGGGCATGTGGGCCAGCTCTACGAGGTGACCGGGCCCCGGCTGCTCACCTTAGCTCAGGCGGTGGAAGAGATCGCCAGGGCTGCTGGTAGAGAAATCCGCTATGTGCCGGTCTCAATGAAGCAGTTCACGTCCCTGCTGACCGAGCAGGACGTACCGGCTGATTTAGTGTGGCTTCTGACCTATCTTTTAACCGAGGTCCTGGATGGCCGCAACGCCCACCTAACAGACGGCATTCAGCGCGCCCTGGGCCGGGAGCCCCGGGATTTCAGCGACTACGCCCGGGATGCTGCCGCCAGCGGTGTCTGGGAGGAGGTCTCAAGATGAACGAAGATTTACTTTTTACGTTGACGCTCATAACGGCGCTGGGCTGCGGGCTGGTGGCGGGAATCCTCTTTGCTTTCTCTACCTCCGTGATGAAGGCTCTGGCCCGCCTCCCGTCGGCGCAGGGCATTGCCGCCATGCAGTCCATCAACATCACGGTGATCAATCCATTGTTCATGGGAGCGTTCTTTGGGACCGCCGCGGCCTGTGTGCTGGTTGTGGTCTTCTCGCTGTTGAGGTGGAACGAAGCCGGGGCCGTCTACCTGCTCAGCGGTGGTCTAGCCTATCTCATCGGCGCCATCCTGGTGACGTTGGTATTCAACGTTCCTAAGAACGATGCGTTGGCCTCCGTGGACCCGGCGAGCGCCGCTGGCGCCAGACTATGGGATGGCTACGTCACCAGTTGGACGGCCTGGAACCACGTACGGACAGCAGCAGCGCTGGCGGCGGCGCTATTACTCACCTTCGCGCTCTCCCAATAAGAGGCGGGGTGCAGCGATGGCATATCAACCAAATGGTTGATATGCCATCGCCCGGTTAGTAGCCCCAGAATCAACCATCCTCGATCCGGGCGCCGCTCAGATTGTATCTGCCTAGGGAATTTGATAAAATCAGCAGCAAGGTATCCCCTAAGGGTGGTGACCAAAATGAGAGTAGGCCCCCTGGGTATTTGGGAACTTCTGGCCATTCTTGCCATAATTTTGCTAATTTTCGGCGCAAAACGTTTGCCCGAGATCGGCGCGTCACTGGGGCGCGGTATCCGGACCTTCAAAAGCTCGGTGACCGGAGAAGACGAGAAGGAGGAGCGGGACGAGCGGGAGCCCCAGGCCACCGACAGGAGGTCCGACAACAACGGACTCTAACGCCGCCCTTCGGGGCAGCGCTATCGCAGCAAGAAGGGTCCGGCAGCGGCCGGACCCTTTTCTGTTGGCTAATGATAGGGCTGAAGGGGCCGGTCGTGGCACTGATTCCCGGCTACTCCGGGGGAGAGAAAGGCGTCAGCGCGCTGGTGGCACGGCCGCGGCCCACCCACTTGGCAAGCAGCACGCCCAATTCGTACAGCACCAGCAGCGGGACGGCCACCAGGGCCTGGTTGACCGGATCGAAGGTCGGCGTGATTATCGCGGCCAGGATGAACGCCACCACCACCCAATACCGGCGAAACCTCGCCAGCATCCGGGCGTTGACGATTCCCAACTGGGCAAGTAAGTAAATCACCAAGGGCGTCTCAAAGACCAAACCCATCCAGAACAGCAGGCGCACCATCAAGTTGACGATGTTGCTTACCCGGATCATGGGTGTAGCGACGTCGTCGCCAAAGGTCAGCAAGAAATGCAAGGCCGGAGGAGTCATGACGAAGTAGGCGAAGGCTACTCCGGCAACGAAGGCGATCATGGCGCCGGGGAGAAATCCCAGCAAATAGCGCTTCTCCCGGGAGGTCAGGCCCGGAGCAACAAACATGATCACCTGGTACAGGATCACCGGAAATGCCAGGATGAACCCCGCCAGGAAGGACACTTTGATGCTGATGCCCAGAAGCTCGGTAACTTCCGTAAACACCAACTGGCCGGCCCCACCTGCCTGCAAGTCCCGGGCGGGCCGTACCAGAATCTCGATCATCTGGCGGAAGAAGGCGAAGGACACCGCGCTGCCGATTATCAGGGCCACTACCGAGATGAATACCCGCCGTCTCAGCTCGCTCAGATGCTGGAGAATGGTCAGCTCCTGCTGACTCATCGGCTCCCCTGCTGGGGTGGGTCATCGGTTGCGTCCTGGTCCTTGCGCGGGGAAGCGGGCTGGTCCAGGTGCTCCAGGTCAACGGCGGCGGCTATGTCGGCGAAAGAGCGGCGCAGGTCCCGCACCATCTTGCCAGCGGTACGGGCCATGTCGATGGACTTGCTGGGTCCCAGGACCAGGAACGCCACCAGTAGGATGACCGCAATCTCCATGACACCCATGCCCATAAAGTTCACGGCGGTCTCCGTGGTTGAAGCGCGGATTGAGACTGGGGTTGAAACGGGCAGGGGACCGTGCATCCCGCCGACACGGGCAGGGATTCCGGGGATGCTACCGGAGACAACGTATATCCCAGCTCGCCCAGCATCTCCATCAAGCGGCACATCGGCAAGCCGACGATGTTGGAATAGCAGCCTTCCCAGGACTCAGCGGGACTCAACTCCTGGTCCTGCACCGCATAGGCGCCGGCCTTATCCAATGGTGTGCCGGAGGCGATGGAGGCGTCTATTTCGGGGCCGGAGAGATTTCTCAGGGTTATATCGCTGGACATGCTGTCGGTGATGGTCCGGCCCGAGTCTACGTCGATGACCGTCACTCCGGTGACCACTTGATGCCGGGTGCCCCGCAACTGCATTAACATTCGACGGGCGTCGGCTGCGTCCACCGGCTTTCCTAGGAGCTCGCCGTCATGCACCACCATACTGTCGGCGCCGATAACGTAACCCCGCTTTGTCTGCGCCGCCACGGCCGATGCCTTGGCCAGCGACAGACGCCTCACCAGATCGTGAGCCTCTTCTCCGGGGAGGGGTTCCTCGGGAACATCCGCCGGCATCACTCGGAATTCCAGGCCCAGTTCCGCCAGCAGTTCCCTCCGACGCGGCGACGCCGAAGCCAGAAACAGCGGTTGGGCCGGTTCATTCCTAGAGAGCAAGGCCACACACTCTACGTGGTGGGTCTGGGGGAACATATCCAGGGGAATCACCTGGTCCAGGACGTAGATATCTTCGCACAGGATTTTCAGGTCTCGCGCCAGGGTCTCCGGGTCACAGGACACGTAGGCTATTTTGGGCGAAGCCAGGCTCAGCAGGCTTTGCAATGTCCTGGGATGGCATCCAGCCCGGGGCGGGTCCAGGATGACTACGTCGGGCCGCTCCTCCAAGTTGGGTAAAATCTCTTCGGTCTTGCCCAACACCAACTCCACGTTTTCCAGCCCGCCCAGGTTCTCCCGGGCATCGGCCACCGCAGCGCTGGACTCTTCGACCGCAATCACCTTTTTCACGTGGGGCGCCAGCAGCACCGCAAAAGTCCCTACTCCAGTATAGGCGTCCAATACCACGTCGGTGCTTTTTAGGTCCAGATTCTGAAGCAGGGTGTCGGCAACTTGAGCCGCCTGCTCGACGTTCACCTGAAAGAAGGAGGGCGATGACACCCTGAACTTCTGCCCTTCTATGGAGTCCAGGTAGCTTTTTTGTCCCGTGGCGATGGTAATTGTGGGGTCGATCAGCGTTGGCTGCACCAGAGTGTCGCCGGTTTCCTGGCCCGCTCGAATTGATAGCTGGGTCGTCTCCATGCACTTGCCTTGCAATGACGTCAAACACTGGTTGACGCCGTCGTGCATCAGCAGGCAACGATCGATGCGAACGAACTGGCGGGTCTCCCGGTGCACGAACCCCAAAGCACCCTCCGGGCCGATGGTAAACCGGGCATGGTTGCGGTAGCCGAGTTGGCCGGGTGACGGTACCACGGGCGTGACTGGGGCATCCGTGAAGCCCCCCACCCGGGATAGAGCATCGGAAACCTTCTCCCGCTTGACGGCCAGTTGTTCCGAGTAGCTCATGTGTTGCCACTGGCAGCCGGTGCACTCGCCGTAGTAGGGGCAGGGAGGCTCCACCCGCGACGGGGCCGGTTCCAGCACCTCGACCACTCGGGCGGCGGCGTAGCGGCGATGCAGCCGAACTACCTCGGCAACCACCCGTTCGCCGGGTATGCCGCCGAAGACGAACACGTGGGTGCCTTGGTGCTCGGCCATGGCCTCGCCCAACCGGCCCCAAGAAGTCAGGGACAGGGTTAGGTGTTGGCCGATAGCAATTTGTTGCTCGCTTACTTGCATCTCTACGAACCAATATAATCGAATGAGGGATAGAATCCAAGGCAACAGCCCGGTCAGACGAGTGTTGACCCCAGTATTCTTGCGGTATAAACTGGGGCCAAAGCGAACCGAGTCGGTTTTCGGCGCATCTTAAGAATTAGTACAAACAAAGTTTCTCTGGAGGAAGACAATGGCGGAACCCATCGAAGTTACCGAGGCCAACTGGGACGAAGAGGTCCTTCAGTCGGACTTGCCGGTGCTGGTAGATTTCTGGGCTGAGTGGTGTGGCCCCTGCAAGATGATCGCTCCCTCGGTTCACGACCTGGCAATAGAATATGACGGCAAGCTAAGCGTGGGCAAGCTGGACGTGGACAGCAGCCCCAACATCGCCATGAAGTACGGCGTGCGCAGCATCCCGGCGTTGATTTTCTTTAAAGACGGTCAGCCGGTGGATCAGATCGTTGGAGCAGTAGCCAAGGGAGTGCTCAAGAGCAAAGTAGACGCGGTGCTGGCCAGCTAAGCAACAGCGTTCTTATCGGGGGAGTGGATGGGGCCCGGTGGCTCTTGCGGACTTCAAATCCGTTATGCCTCGTGAACAGCGGGGTAGGTGGGTTCGACTCCCTCGCACTCCCGCCAAACTATTTTAGGCACCAATTGCTAAGAGTTGGAGTCCCCGGACCTGGGAACAGGAAACCGGGGGCTCTTGCTTTTTGACCAAATGTGCACGAGATGTGCACGAAACTTTTTCGTTACAACCACTCTACAATAGTGGTGTCTGAAATATCTTCTCTCCCCATGCGTGTCTTGACCCGCTGGAGACGTTTAGGACTGCCTCATACTCGGGCCGCGGTGCGTTGCTCGGGTATGCCTCCTCCATGAATATCCGTAAACCAGCCCAATACTCTTCTTCGCTGGCCATGCTGGCATTTTGCTCGCTCCTAAAGTACGCCGCTATGATTTTCCTCACGTCACGCTTTACCCGGTCGTGATCTATTTCGGGTACTCTCCAAGCTCCAATGATTTGCCCTCAAAGTAGTGCTGCTGTGCTCCCCGGTCAGGCGGACGCAGTCAGACGGCGGCAGTATCGACGCTGCGTTAGCTAGAGTTGGCCTAGTAACGGACATTGACCCGGGACAGCCAGCACCGAAGGGCCTTGATACAACTGGAGCAAGAAGCGCAGGAAGGGCGAACTGGGTGCCTTTGGCAGGCCAACAGCCTACCACGCCGCCGTGGACACCCGGCCCGTGGTTACGGTGCGGTTAGGCTCATGCGGTCACGTTAAGTTCCACTCTGCCCTGGCTTCGGAGTCACCTCACGGTGTTGGTTGTCCGCCAACATTTTCTCACCGGCGGGGCATTGTATAAACCGGGCTAAATGCCCTAGGCTTGTTCACTGTAGGCCCCACCATTGTGCGCGGTCGAAAATTAAGCAGAGCTCCTCATCGCTCGGCGGCCAAAAAGGAACTGGTAGACCATTGACGGAATGCAAAAGTGGGTCACGCTGACCAACGCTGCTACGGATGTGAGGACTCCTCCCAGTGCATATCCCAGCCAAGCCACATCTAACTCAAATGCTATCGCCGTCCCGACGAGCAATACCAAGGCCGTCCCGCTGGCGAAGCGCGCCGACGCCCCGTTGCGTGGTAAAGGCTGGGTTCCTGTTAGGTGCCGCATGCCATAGTTGTAGATTAGGTCAAATGGATGCCTTGGGGAAATAACCCCCAAGGCCACTATAGGTACCATGGCCCACAGCAGTGGTGTGAATGCGAAGCCAGTGCCAAGTCCTATCAGGATGGCGCTGAGTAAGGGCGTGAAACGGAACCAAGGTGCAAGCTTGACGAACTCGGCGTCGTTCGTGCAGGTGATACCCCGCGTCTCAAGGCGCTTCTGCATTACGGGTGACAAGTTCATGCATAACCTCCCTACTTTTCCTACGTACCTGAGGGAGTGCTAACCGGATGTTCCGATTTAGACTCCCAGACGGAATATTACTATCCGGAATTCCCGATTTCAACTCCCCCAGCCGCCGCTCGGCCCGAAGTTTCAGTTCCAGCGCG
>JADFFS010000196.1 GCA_022568195.1 Chloroflexota bacterium
CAGCACAACCGCGACGTCTACTGCGGCCGCCTGGGCTACACTCCCGAGGAACTGGTAAAGCTGCACCAGACCGGAATTATCTAGGGAGGCTGGACTACTTGGACCGGGAATTGGACCGGCAAACTCAGCAGGCGCAACCTGGCCCTCTGGCGGGCTACCGTGTCCTGGATTTCGGCTGGGTGTTGGCAGGCGCCATCCCCGGGATGGTGCTGGCCGACATGGGCGCTCAGGTCATCAAGGTCGAGTCCCGCCAGCGCATGGACTATATGCGCCTGGGCCGGCCCATCATCGGCAGTGAGCCGGACCCGGAACAACACCCAATGTTCCATAACGTTAACCGGAGCAAACTCAGCATCACCGTGAATACCACCAAGCCACAGGCCATCGACTTGCTCAAAAAGCTGGTGGTCCACTGTGACGTGGTCATCGAAAATTTCTCGCCCGGCGTGATGGACCGGATTGGCCTGGGTTACGACGTCATGAGCGGCATCAGGCCAGGACTTGTTATGGCATCACTATCGGCCAACGGCCAAACAGGGCCGTTGCGGGACCTTCGGGCTTACGCCCCGTCAATCGGAGCACTCTCCGGCTTGGACAGTACCTTGGGCTACGACGACGGCGAAACCCAAGGACGCCCTCTGGGAGTGAAACACGCCTACGCCGACGTTTGCGCCGCGCTCCACGCCGTGTTCGCTGTACTTTCAGCCTTGTACCGGCGCAGACACACCCGCCAAGGGCAGTACATAGACCTGTCCATGCTCCGCGCCACGGTGGCTACCATGGGCGCCGGTCTCATGGAGTACGAAATGACCGGCCGTGTTATGCGGCCCCGGGGCAACTACGACCCGGTCATGGCGCCATACGGGAACTTCCCCTGCCAGGGAGACGACTCCTGGCTGTCTGTGGCCGTCCGCACAGAGGAGGAATGGCAAGGCCTGAAGCGGGCCATGGGCAATCCGGACTGGGCCGGTAAGTCCGAATTTGCCAGCCGGTACGCCCGTCTTCGGCACAGGCAAGAGCTTGATGCGCACTTGGGCCGATGGACCGCCGAACGAAACGCCGAGGAGACGGCGGAACTGCTCCAGTCCCACGGGGTGGCCGCCATCCCGGTCATGGGAGCGGAGGACCGGTTGTTCAACGAACATTTCCGGGAGCGCGGGCTGTACTCGGATATCGAACACCCTTCTCTTGGCGCCGAACCCATCTTCAACATCATGTGGAACCTGAGCGAAACCCCGCCCTCGATCCGCCGCCACGCCCCCCTGTTGGGCGAGCATAATCAGGAGATCTTCGGCGGGCTACTGGGACTTTCCGAGGAGGAAATTCATCAACTGGAAGAAGACCACGTCCTCTGGTAACGTGGGGATAACTGGTTGGCTGTCAGCCATTAGACTGCACCGACCAAATCGGACCCACCGGAAGGTCGCTGGGTAAGGGTAGATCAATTTCCCCTGGAGGTGCCAACGTGGTCGACCAGAAGGAGTTCCCCAAGATAACCGAGGAGGAGCTGGACCGCCTTCGCCAGTTCCTGGGCAAACCCCTGCCGGTCAAGAGCCCCTTCAACCGCAACGCCACCATCGACACCATCACCCACTTTGCTTACGGCATGGGGGACATGAACCCCCTATTCAGCGACGAGGAGTACGGGAAGACGACCCGCTGGGGGAGCGTGATAGCGCCTCCCACGTTTCTCTTCACCTGTGAAGGGATCGGCGCACACCAAGGTCTGGCCGGGGTCCACGCGATGTGGTCCGGCGCGTCCTTCGAGATGGAGGACGTCCTCAGGGAGGGGACCGGCATCCGGGGCACGGTGACGCCCAGTGGCCTCACGCCCAAGGAGACCAGGTTCGCCGGCCGTGCCATCCTCCAGGAGTTCACCTACGACTTCAGCACCTTGGAGGGACAGGCCATAGGAAAGGTCAGGCAGTGGTCCATGCGGACCGAGCGGGATACGGCACAGGACCGCGGCAAGTACAATTACCTGGAGCCCGCCAGCTACACGCCGGAAGAGATCGACCGGATCTTCGCCGACTACGAAAATGAAGAGATACGGGGGGCCGAGCCACGCTATTGGCAGGACGTGGAAGAGGGCCAGGGGCTGCCCCACGTGGTGAAGGGTCCCCTGCGGGTTACGGATAACATCGCCTGGAAGATTGGCTGGGGATTCATGCCCTTCGTCTACGCCCACAAGATAGCGGTGGACTTCTACAAGAAGCATCCCCACGCCTTCATCGTCAACGAAAGCGGCATCCCGGACGTGCCCGAGCGGGTGCACTGGGACACCGAATTCGCCCGCCGGGTGGGTGTGCCGGAGGCCTACGATTACGGTCCCCAGCGGGTGTCCTGGCTGTGCCAGGTGGTCACGAACTGGATGGGCGACGACGGCTTCATCCGGGAGTTCTGGGGCGAAGTCCGCCGCCACAACCTCAACGGCGATACCACCTGGCTGAAGGGAATGGTAAGTGGGAAACGGGTGGAAGACGGCCGCGCCTTGGTGGAGCTGGAGCTCTGGGGCAACGACCAGCGCGGAGAGCGGACAATCCGTGGAGGCGCCACGGTGGTGTTGCCCTCCAGGGAATGAGGAGCCTGAACAATTCTTCAACATCCCGTCAACTGGAAGAAGACCAAGTCATCTGGTAACGTGGGGTTGAAAGCCAATAGCTAACCCGCGAGGTTACAAATGACGATCCAGGATGAACAGCAACGGGTCACCGAGACCCTGCCCGAGGTTGAAGGCATCACCCCGGAGGCCATAGCCAAAGCCAAAGCCATGATTGGCTTGCGTCTCCGCACCGAAAACTTTGTGCGCGACGCGTCCATGGGTGCGTTGCTAAATTTCGTGAACGGCATCGGCGACGCGAACCCCATATTCCGCGATCAGGAATACGCCGCATACTCAAAATATGGCTCCATAATCGGCCACCCCTGCGCCCCCTACATGCGTCACTGGTCCGGCCGCACCCGGTGGGGCCTTCCCGGCGTCCACGGCTTCTTTGCTGGGAACGACTGGGAATTCTTCCGCCACCTGCGCCCCGGCGACGCCGTCAACTGCATCGAGCGGGTTTTGGACGTTCAGGAGAAGCAGAGCCAGTATTCGGCCACGTTGGTTATCCAGTTCGTGGAGACCATCTACACCAACCAGCGCGACGAGCTGGTAGCCCGCGTGGTGGGGTGGTGCACGCGCCACCAGCGTCGAGCCTCCAGGGAGCGGGGCAAGTACGCCGACGTTCCGAAACGGCACGAGTACACACCCGAGGAACTGGAAGAGATCGACCAACTGGTGCTGAACGAAAAGGCCCGGGGCGGCGACACCCGCTACTTCGAGGATACAAACATCGGCGACGAATTGGAGCCGGTGGTGCGCGGGCCGCTGTCGCTCCAGGACGTGAGCGCCTTCTTGGTGGGCACCGGCCGCTCCAGCGCCCACGGTGTGCTGCTTCGTGAAGCCCTGCGGCATCCGGACCACTTCTTCCGTAACCCCGAGGCCGGCGGCGGCTTGGAATACACCGGCATCGGTCACATGAGAGACTCGGTGGCCGAGGCGGTGGGTGTGCCCGGCGCCTATGACTACGGCCCCCAACGAGTCTCCTGGATGGGTACGCTGGTCACCAACTGGATGGGCGACGATGCTTTTTTGAAACGGTTGAGGGTGGAGTGCCGCCGCTTCAACGTATATGGGGACACCCAATGGCTGAAGGGCAAAGTGGTGGGCAAACATATTGAAGACGGAGCGCCCCTGGTAGACCTGGAGATATGGGCCGAGAACCAGCGGGGCGAGGTGACCGCGCCCGGCCAGGCCACGGTGATGCTGCCCTCCCGCGACCCCCGGGTTCCTTGGTTCACCGACGGCAGCAGCCTGAGCCTACGTAGCGTGCCCCAAGGCCAGCAGATGCCACCCATCCTTCCGGAGCAGGGTGTACATACGCCTAGCTGAAAGCGTCAGCTGGTCGGTATGATTCCAGGCCCCACTTTTGGGGGATGTCAAGGTCGCCTTTTCTACCGATTACAAAAACCCTGGCCGACGGTATTATCGACATTGAGTTGGACGCCATTAAAACTTGAGCGTCTTTCAATCTGAAATTGAGAAAAGGAGATAACTACATGGCAACCGCAATAGATCCTATTTGCCAGATGAAAGTCGACCCCGACAGCCCGTTTGGCGGTTCAAGCGAATACCAGGGGACTACCTACTACTTCTGCTCTCCCGGCTGCAAGACGGCTTTCGAGCAGGACCCGGAATCCCACCTGTCAGGGCCCGCACCGGAACCATCGCGCCAGCAGAAGGTCTCCTTCTTCCTCTTTGCCTATCACGGTGGGAGAATATCCGAGGGCCCCGAGGAGGGAGCCAAACATATGGCGAAATTCGAAGCCTGGGTCGGCGGCCTTGGCGATGCCGTGGTCAACCCCGGTCATCCCTTGGGACAGTCTAAGACCGTAAGCTCCAGTGGTGTATCAGACGATGGTGGGTCGAATCACTTGGTAGGCTTCTCTATCGTGAAAGCCGACAGCATGGATGCTGCTCTTGATATGGCTAAGGGGTACCCGCACCTTGAAATCGGCACAGTTGAAGTCGTAGAAATGATGGCATGAAATGTAGTCCCCAGCATCGCGACCCAGACAATATAGATTTAGATTTTATCGCAGATGCCGGTCTTCCAATTGACGACCCGCTGCTGCACAGGGGAGTCAAAGAGAGTACAGGCTAAAATGCTGACCGAGCAGAATCGCCCTAATGGTTAATCCGAGCCCCACCACACCCGCCGCCCTGGACGGACTCCGGGTTTTGGAGCTGGCTGGAATGGTGGCCGCGCCGTTCTGCGGCAAGCTGCTGGCCGCCCTGGGCGCCGATGTATTGAAGATCGAGCCGCCCAAGACCGGCGACCCCTCCCGCCGCCGCGGTCCCTTTCCCGGCGACGTGCCCCACATTGAACGCAGCGGTACGTTCCTCTACCTGAATACGGGCAAACGAAGCCTGACGCTGAATGTGGACGACCCTCAAGGTCGAGTCATATTGGGCGAGCTGGCGGCCCAATCCGACGTCCTCATCCACGACATTCAACCCCGCCGGGCTGCGGAGCTGGGTCTCGACTGGGAAACCTTGTCCCAGATCAACCGCGACTTGATTGTGGCCGCTATCACGCCCTATGGCAGCAGCGGGCCCAACGCCAACCACCGCGCCTATGACATCAACGTGTTCCACGCGGCAGGCGAGGGCAATCTGCTGCCCAACGGCCTGGCCCTCGACCAGTTTCCAGACCGTGCGCCCATCACCGCCGGGAGCTCGATGGGCTCCTACCAAGGAGGTATCACCGCCGCCGTGGGCATCGCCGGCGCCGTTTTCGCCAAAATGGGCGGCCATCCCGGCCAGTCCGTGGATTGCTCCATACAGGAGGCCCAGCTAGCCATCGGCTACCTGCCCATCCAACGCCTGGAGGCCGAGGGATTCGTGGAAACCCGGTTTACGCGGTTCTTCCGGGTGGGCGGCGTCATGCCCGCCGAGGATGGCTACGTTGAACTGCTAACCCTGGAGCCGCGCCAGTGGGAGAGCCTTGGCGAGTTTCTGGGCAGCCCGGAATGGGCCGCGCCCGAAAAATTCCAAGACCCGGCAACCCACGGCGCGGAAATCAACCGGAACGTCCGGGATTGGACCGCTAGCCGCCCCAAAGATTGGCTTTACCACCAAGGCCAGGCCCAAGGTGTTCCCCTCGCCCCCTACTACACCCCCAAAGAAGTGTTCGAGAATCCGCACCAACGGGACCGTGGCTACTTTGTGACCTTGGACCATCCCGAGGCGGGCAGCTACGAATACGCTGGCCTGCCTTTCCGAATGGGGGAGACGCCGCCGTCCCTGGTACGGGCGCCCTTATTGGGCGAGCACAACATCCAAGTCCTGGATCGCCTGGGCTATACACCGGAAGACATGGTTATGCTGGCCCGGGCTGGCGTGATTTGATGGCTAGCGGTATGGCTGACCGAGTGCCAAGCTCTATCGGGCCACTGTCGGGTGTCAGGGTGGCCGATTTCTCGGTGCATGCCGCCGGGCCCTTCGCCGGTCTGATGCTGGCGGAGTTGGGCGCCCAGGTAATCAAGATCGAAAGCTCGGCCCGATTGGACATCACCCGCCGCACCCACATCATGTATGGCAAACCTCCCTCCAGCTTCGAGCAAATCAACGCCAATAAGATGTCGGCCTGCCTGAACCTCAAGGAACCGAGAGCGGTCGAGCTGGCCCTGGAATTGGTCCAGGTTTCCGACCTGGTGCTGGAAAACTTCCGGCCGGGCGTAATGGACCGGTTGGGCATCGGCTACGGCGCCCTCCGGGAGGTCAAGCCAGATATCATCTTGGTGTCCTTGTCTTCGAACGGCCAGACCGGCCCCGAGCGCAATTACGCCGGCTACGCACCCATGTTCGCCGCTCTAGGAGGTCTGGGTCACCTGACAGGCTATCCCGACGCCCCACCGGTGGAGATACGTCACGGCATGGACCATACCGGCGGCATGTTGGCCGCGTTCGTCGCCGTGGCCGCCCTTTGCGCCAAGCGG
>JADFFS010000033.1 GCA_022568195.1 Chloroflexota bacterium
CAATCTCAACCGTCTGTACGGGCTGCACAACGGAAGGTAGTGTGTCCTTCCCCTGGCTGGCCCGCGTTCACAATCGAATGGTCGCCCTACGCGCCGCCTCCTGTCGGGTAGCGACCAAATCTGTTTGGTTCGCTACCCTGGCATCGCCCTTTCGAGCCTATCTCGGGTAAAGGAATTACAAGCGGGCAGGCGCTGCTAGCCGGCTGACGGTGCTATAATCTAAGGTGCCAAAAGGCCCCCGTTACTTGCCTCAGAGAGCGCTAAGAACGCGAAGAACTGAACATTCTAGGTCTGATCCCTAGGCCTACTCTGTGCTCTCTGCGGTCATATTAAGGTCTGGAAGTATTCGTTCCCCGGCTTATAGCACGTAGTAATCAGGCCTTATTCTTAAACAGCCCTGCCGATCCAAGGAATCAATATGTGTACGTAGGAGCGAGCCATGAAAATCGTTGCCGTTCTTTACCCGGGTGGTCCAGCGGCGAAAGACACCCCTGAGCTCCTGGGATGCGCGGAAAATGCGCTTGGTCTACGGGAAATGGTGGAGGGTCGGGGCCACGAGTTGGTGGCGATTACCGACACAGGTGCTGGGGTTGATGAGCATATCCCCACCGTGGACGTCCTGATCGCCACTCCCTTCTGGCCCGCCTACATCACCAGGGAAAGAATCGAAAAGGCGCCCAACCTTCGCCTCCTTCTCACCGCGGGAGTAGGGTCCGATCATTTCGATCTGGCGGCGGCGGCGGAGCGAAACATCACCGTGGCCGAGATCACGGGCAGCAACGTGGTCAGCGTGGCCGAGCACGTGATAATGCAGATATTGACGCTGGTCCGCAACTACATCCCGTCTTACCAGGAAGTGCTCGCCGGGGGCTGGGACATCGGCAAGGTCGCCGCCAAGTCCCACGATCTGGAAGATAAGACCGTCGGCATCATCGGCATGGGGCGCATCGGACAGCGGGTGGCCGCCCGCCTCAAACCCTTCGACGTCCACACCTATTACTTCGATAGCCGGCGTTTAAGCACTGCCGAGGAGCAGGTGCTGGGTGCTCGATTCGAACACCTCGATGCCCTCATTCGGCGGTGCGACGTAGTCAGCATCAACATCCCCCTTACGCCGGCGACCCAAGGAATGTTCGACCGGGACCTGCTCTACAGCATGAAGCGGGGCGCCTACCTGGTCAATACAGCCCGGGGGCGGATTATCGACACCGACGCCCTGGTGGAGGTGATGGAGCGAGGCCACCTGGCCGGCTACGCCGGAGACGTGTGGTACCCGCAGCCCGCGCCCGCCGACCATCCATGGCGGAACATGCCCAATCACGCGATGACGCCCCACGTTTCCGGAACGTCATTGGAGGCTCAAAAGCGTTACGCCGATGGGATACGTGATTGCCTGACCAACTTCTTTGAAGGCCGTCCCATCGACCGGGACTACCTGATCGTCGACGGCGGCAGGGTCACCAGTCCCAGTTACAGCTATGCCTATGAAACCTAGGGGAGTACGGGAACTCCGCTTAGGAAGGGGAGGATCCGTCTCTTAGACACGTTCTGAGGGATTGGTGGCCTCCTGCAAGTATGCGGGGCCTGCCAAGCCAGGGTTGCTGAAACCGGTACTTACCCCACCGCTCACCTAGCCACCGGGAGTTGAATGGATTCCTTCGAGCTCGCCGATGTCCTTGCCGAGCACAGCCGGTCGAACCGTCTGTATTACGAGTTTTTCCAGGCGCCGGCTCTCAGCTTGGGCCTATACGTGCTGCCAGCAGGTTCCGCGGACCCGCAGTCTCCTCATACCGAGGATGAAGTCTACTACGTCGTCAACGGCAGCGGAATGATTCAGGTGGCAGGCGAGGACCGGGCGGTGGCGGCGGGCTCCATGGTCTATGTCGGTCAGGATGTCCAGCACCAGTTCCACTCCATCACCGAGGACCTGACCCTCCTGGTGTTCTTCGCCCCGGCCCGCCGATCAAGTGCGGCGTCAAGCTAAGTGACCGCGGCCAACTTCTTGACCAACGCCGCCTACGATCCCGACTCAAAGATCCCAGAGTACAAGGTTTGCGCCGTCCGCATCGAACCCGTGGAAGAGGCGGACGAGTGACCTAGCCCGCTGCCAGCCGCTGGCTAACCCGCCGCATGGCATCGGCCACCTTCTTCTCCCAATACTGGGCATCCTTGGCGACGTTTTCATCCGGGTTTCGCCGAGCTATTCCTTTGGTTTCGGCTGCTGGCCGTTGCTCCGTCCCCGTCACAGTGTCCTCCTGGTTGGGCGCCGGTTATCTTTGCTTCTTTAGATGTTAGCCAGGACCAAGAGATGTCACATCGGCCAGACGGCCTATCTTCTCTAGGACCATTGGCCCATTCTTCAGTCTCTTATAACTGACATTTAGTATGACGGGAAAGGGTAAGAACACCTGAAAGATTTTGTAGGAATAGTGTGAGAGTGTGTCGCCGTTCCCTTCTTACGCTATCGAACTCTGGCGTGGACGTCTTGCTTTGACTTGCTACCCGCCCGTTATGAGGGTATAACTTGAACCAAGAACGCTTGCATAGGAGCGCGACGATGACCACCGCAAACTCCGACCACACCCGCGGTAGCCAGGGCCAATTCTCCCACCGGCCAATCGTCTGGGGCACCCGTGGCATGGTGGGCGCCGGCACTCAGCTTACCGCCCAGGCCGGCATGCGCATCCTGTGGCAGGGCGGCAACGCCGTGGACGCCGCCGTGGCCACCGCTTTGGCCGCCGGTGTGCTGGAGCCTACCGCTCACTACTCCTTGGGCGGTGAGGTGGCTTTCCTGTTCTACGACGCCTCCAGCGGCAAAGTCAGGTCGGTGGTGGGACAGGGCTGGGCGGCCCAGGCCGCGACCGTTGACCTATACATGGAAAAGTGGGGAGAGATCCCCCCGGGCGTTCCCAGCACCACGGTACCCGGTGTTGTATCGGCGCTGCTGGCCATGCTCTCAAGCTACGGCACCATGAGCTTCCGCCAGGTGGCCGAGACCGCGCTGGGTTTGGCCCAAAAAGGTTTCCCAGCCTACCAGCTCCTGTGCCGGGCCATCGGCAGCCAGGAGCGGCTAGCCAACCTGAGAAAATACCCCGACTCGGCCCGAGTCTACCTGCGTGACGGCAACCCGCCCGAGTTGGGCAGCATCTTCACCCAGCAGGACCTGGGACGGACCCTCTCCTTGATGATTCAGGCCGAGCAGCAATCTCTGGGCCAGGGACACAGCCGGGAGGCCGGCATCGACTCGGCCCGCGACGTATTCTACAAAGGCGACGTGGCCCGGCGGATGGTGAAGGCCCTGGGAGACCTGGGAGGCCTCTATACGTTGGATGACTTCGCCGACTACCAGTCTCCCCAGGAAGAGCCGATTTCCAGCACCTACCGCGGCTACCAGATCTTCACCAACCGGACATGGACCCAGGGTATCACCCTGCTCCAGGCACTGAATATTCTTGAGGGCTACGACCTGGCGGCTTTGGGCCACAACAGCCCAGCGGCCATCCATTTGCAAGTCGAAGCGCTCAAGCTGGCCTTCGCCGACCGGGAGCGTTACGTCGGCGACCCGGACTTCGTGGACGTACCGGTGGAGGAACTGCTGTCCAAAGAGTACGCCGCTCTGCGCCGCGGCCTGATCGACGACAACCAAGCCCAAGCCCACTACCCGCCCGGCGACCCCCGGCGCATGCTTGCCGTGGCCGATGAGCCCAAGGCGGCGGCTCCGGCGGCCTATGCCGAGGCCGCCGCCGGCGACCAGGACGGCACTACCTACCTGGCAACGGTGGACTCCCAGGGCAACATGGTGTCGGCCACGCCCAGCAGCTTCGGGGGCCTGGCCCAGGGCATGATCCTTGGAGACACCGGCATCCTGATCAACTGCCGGGGCTGCTACTTCTGGCTGGACCCCGACAATCCCAACTGCATCGCGCCCCACAAGCGGCCCCGCACCACGCCCTGTACCTTCCTGGTGCTGAAAGAGGGCCGGCCCTTCATGACCCTGGGCACCCCCGGAGGGGACAGCCAGCCCCAGAGCAACCTGCAGGTATTCAACAATATCGTAGACTTCGGCATGAACGTGCAAGAGGCTGTGGCGGCGCCCCGATTCTGTGGCTACAGCTTCCCGCTGTCGCCCTGGCCCCATCAGGTCGATCCCAACAAGGTAGTCTTGGAGGACCGCATCTCCGCCAGCGTGGCCGATGCCCTTCGGGACAAGGGACACCAGGCGGAGTCAACCGGGCCTTGGGGCATGTCCAATGGCTTTGCTCCGATCTTGGTCAACCCAGACACCGGGGTGTACCACGGCGGCGCGGACCCCCGTAAAGAGTCGGTGGTGTTGGGCTGGTAGCCTGCTGACCGCTGATAGCTGAAGGCCAAGGAGAACCCTGTGACCACAGCGACACCTGAAGAAGCCCGCTCCCAGATCGTCAACTTGGTCCGGGATTTTGTGCGCCGGGACGTGGAGCCGGTGGCCGCCAAGCTGGACCGGGAAGACATCGTCCCCTTCGACTTGATCGACAAGATGAAGGACCTTGGGTTATTCGGCATAACCGTTCCCGAGGAATACGGTGGACTGGGCCTGGACTACACCACCTTCGCCTCCATCTTCGAGGAGCTCAGCAAGGGCTTCATGAGCATAAGTGGGGCCATCGGTACCCACCACATCCTCACCTACATGCTCGCCCACTACGGCACCGAAGAGCAGAAGAACCGCTTTCTTCCAGACCTGGCGTCGGGCAAGAAACGGGGGGGCCTGGCCCTGACCGAGCCCAGTGGCGGCACCGACGTGGCAAACCTGCAAACCACCGCTGTGAAAGATGGTGAAGAGTACATCATCAACGGTACCAAAAGCTTTATCACCAACGGCCGTTATGGTGACGCTTTTTGCCTGCTGGCGCGCACCGACAAAAACGCGGAGCCCAATCACAAGGGAATCAGCGCTTTCATTGTGGAAAAGGGCGATCCTGGTTTCCGGGTAGGCCGTGACCTGGACAAGATGGGCTATCGGGGGCTGGATACCTGCGAGCTGATTTTCGAGGACTTCAGGATACCGGCCGAGAACCTGATTGGCGGCGAGGAAGGCCGGGGGTTTGGCCAGGTCATGAGCGGCTTGGAGACCGGGCGGATTAACATTGCGGCCCGGGCCGTGGGCGTGGCCCAGGCCGCCTTCAACGCCGCCATCCGCTACTCCCAGCAGCGGGAGACCTTTGGCGTCCCCATCTCCCAGCACCAGGCCATCCAGCTTAAGCTGGCCGATATGGCCACCAAGATACAAGCGGCCCGGCTGCTTACCTACGACGCGGCGGGCAAGAAGGACCGGGGCGAGCGAGTCGACCTGGAAGCGGGCATGGCCAAACTGTTCGCCAGCGAGATGTGCCAGGAAGTGACCCTCGACGCCATGCGGATTCACGGCGGTTACGGGTTCATCAAGGACTCGCCGGTGGAGCGTTATTACCGCGACGCCCCTCTGATGATCATCGGCGAAGGCACCAACGAGATCTTGAGGGTACTCATTGCGCGCCAGTTGCTGCGCCGTCCCGAGTACCAGATTTAGCCGCGTCAGTGTTGGACCACCCCTGGGTAGAAGACCACGTCCCGCCTTGAAGGGCTTAGTGCACTACGCCTGTCCAATGGATAATCGACAATCCCGCGACTCTAAGTCTTCAACCTCAGCGTTACACGTAGCATCGTCTTTTACCGTAGTTTGGCGTGTCCTCACCCAGACGTAACAGCGGCCGGAAGATGGAAAGGAAAATATCTTGAGCATACGAGTAAATAGGTTCCCAAAGGAGGTATCTCCGTGGCGATAGGTTGGGCATTCATCGGGACGGGAAGGTATCCCGACAGGGCAGGCGCCCCCGGGATGGCGTTGGCCGAGGACACGGAGCTCATCGCCACCTATAGCAGAGACATGGGGCGGGCGCAGGAGTTTGCCGGCAAGCACGGCTTCCTGACGGCTTACGACTCCTTGGAGGATGTATTCAGCGACTCCCGGGTTGACGCGGTGTTTATAGCCTCGCCCAACCACCTCCACGGTCCCTACACCAAGATGGCCGCCCAAGCCGGGAAGCACGTTTTGGTGGAGAAGCCCATGTCGTTGACCGTCGACGAAGGGCTGGACATGGTGAACGCCTGCAAGAGCCACGGGGTCAAGCTGGGAGTGGGCTTTCAGCTTCGGTACCATCCGGGACATATGGAGGCTCGGCGCTTGATCCGGGAGGGCGCCCTGGGCGCCATCGTTCTGGCGCAAGCGCAGCTCGGGGCGGGCACCCGCGGAGAGTTGAGCAGAGCTCCCCGGACCGGCCTCAGCGAATGGTGGGAACACCCGGACATGATCGGCGGCGCATCCACCATGATGGGTACCGGCGTCCACGCCATCGACTCTCTGCACTTCATCCTGGGTCAAACGGTGACCGAGGTATCCGCTGTTACCGACGGTCAGACGACCGAGAAACCCCTGGAGAGCCTGGTCGCCATGTGCCTGAGGTTCAGCGGCGGCGCCATCGGCATGATGTGCTGCAGCAGCCGTCTGCCCGACTCCAAGAACGACGTGACCATTTACGGCAGCGACGGTAGGATCGTGCTCAAGGATGCATCTCGGCCCGCCCTTGCCGGCGACCTGGAGGTGACCAGCGAAACGGTGAACACCACAGTGTCCTACGAGCCGGACCCGCTGGCCCTCTTCACCTGGCAGACCGAGGCATTCAACAAGGCGATACAGATGGATGAAGACCCGCCGGCCTCGGGGGTCGACGGCCTCAAGGTTGTGCAGGTCACCCTGGCGATGATCGAGTCTGCCTCAACGGGAAGGACCGTCAAGCTGGAGTCCCTTCCAATTGCCTAGTGCTCCGCCGCCTCAGAGGCCAGGGGGTTGAAGGTGACCCGGGTCATCGGGTGCTGGCTGTTATTCCGCCACTGGTGGAAGGTATTGGGCGGCACCAATATCCCGTCGCCTTCCGACACCGGGTATTCCTTGCCTTCGCAGAAGATGGTCGCGTGGCCCTCCAGGATGAAAACCACGTGCTCCCAGGGATGAATGTGCCCGCCGCCGTCCGGATGGCTAACCGAGCCCGGAGCCATCGCTCCGTTGTAAAGCATCAGGTAGGTGGGGGCGCCGTCCTTGGACCCAATGATGCGGCTGCCCGTATCTGAGTTCAGGTCCCGGAAGTTTCGGATCATGGGCGGCTTTCCGCTGCCCATCCCGCCGTTGGTCCGGGCGCCGCCCTGCTGAGCCGCCATCAATGGATTGATCTCAATCCGCCGGATCGCGCCCTGGCCGCCGTTGTTCAAGGTGTAGTGGTCCACGTCGCCGGGAATAAAAATAGCGTCGCCCTCTTTGACCGGGTAGTCTTTGCCGTCGCAAATGAGGGTGCCGGCCCCTTTGATAATGTAGACCTCGTGTTCCCACGGATGGATATGGTGGGCGCTGGTTTGGTCCGGGTTAATCTCCGAATAGGTCATGGTGCAGGTGGGCGGGTTATCGTCCAACCAGACGAGCCGGGCCGACGGACCCTCCGGCGTGAAGAGGTTCCTGAAATTTCTGATGACCGGTTCCATAAAGTCTACCTCCTTCCAAACGGTTTCCCTGTACAGCTAACGCCCTTTCCAGACGGGCTTGCGTTTCTCGGCGAAGGCCCTGGGGCCCTCCTTGGAATCTTCAGTGGTTAATAGCTGGTCGTACATGTGATAGGTCAGCGACGAGATATCCTGGATCGACATGTTCTGTCCCCGGTAGGCCAGTTCCTTGAAGTACTGCACTGCCAGGGGCGCGTTGGAAGCAATTTGCCGGGCCAGGGTCATAGCCTCGGCCATCAGTTGGTCTCCAGGCACCACCCTGTTGACAAAGCCGATGTCGTAGGCCCGCTGGGCTGAGATGGGCTCGGCGGTGAACACCAACTCCAGGACGGCCGACAGCGGGATCATCTTGGGCAGTATGGTGCCGAAGGGTGGCAACAAGCTCCACTTGGTCTCGCTAATGCCCAGCTTGGCGTCCTCCGCCGCGATGCGCAGGTCGCACATCTGGGCGATGGACCAACCCCCGGCCAGGGCGAAGCCATTTACCGCAGCGATCAAGGGCTTCCACGTGCGGGGCCACATATAGGGCCGGTCCGCCGACATACTTTGGGAGGCCCTGGCTTGCACACCCGCGGCGTTGTCGGCAGCCCGCTCCTTCAGGTCACGTCCGGCGCAAAAGGCCCGCCCGGCGCCGGTGATAATGGCGACGAAAGCGTCTTCCTCCCCGTCGAACTGCTCGATGGCCTCGCCCAACTCCTGTCTTAACTGCCGGTTAATGGAGTTCAGCGAGTCGGGCCGGTTGAGGGTTATGGTAACGATGTTATCTTGCTTTTCGTAAAGAACTGTCTCGGCCATTTTATTCCCCCGTATCACAACCTATCATGTCACAAGCCTCAATCTTCGTAGGTCTTCTTCATTCCACCCGACGTCTCGCACCATACCCCTAAGCGTGCCTAACGGGAAAGTGTCGCTCAGTCTATGGTAAGCCACCACGACCCGGCGCCCGTCGGGATGGCGGTATACCCGGTGGCTGCCCCGCATTCTTCTTAGCATGAACCCGTCCTGGCGCAAAGCACCTATGAATCGGCGAGCTGTAATACCTGCCGGTACCTGGCTCACTAAACATTTACCACCACGGACGGTGTATCCCGCTCTAGAACACCCTTCTCAGGATCCACTGGAATACCGTCGGGGCTGTCAATCAAATCCTCTACATACAGTTCGACAGCTTCTTGAATATTTATCAATGCTTCTTCGGGTGTATGCCCCCAAGTATGGCAACCTTGAAGCGCGGGGCAGTGGGCATGGTACGCCATGCTACCATCTTCGAACTTGTCTTCTTCGACCACGACGCTGAATATATATGACTTCACGGGAACCCTCCAACCGAAATGTGGAGTTGACTCGTTCAGCCTTCGGCTGACTCACGCGTATTCGTGCAGTTGGACTCCGCCGACGACATGTAGGTGACCGTGGCTCTGGCTCTGCATTCCGTGCCGGCCAAAATTTGACAGGATTCGAAATCCTCCGGGGGCGAAGATACAGCCCATCTCCACCGCAATTTCTCCCAGCTTGGGCATCAAGTCGCTGCTCCAAATCTGGACCTGGCTCAGGTGTTCCTTGGGCATTACCAGCAGCATTACCGGCACCCAATTCAGCCGGTTCTTGATGACGATTATATCGTTGTCCACATACCATACCTTGGCAGGTTCTTGGTAGGCGGCAATGCGGCAAAACACGCAATTGGATTGGGTGCTCAATGGGCATTGCTCCGCTGGCGTTGGTTTCCGGCCCGTGTCCGGCGCGTTGTGAATATATAGGCGGTGATACCCCTTGTCAACGGAACCAATAGGGGGCCAGGCAAGCAACGATTCTCCAGCCAATCGGAAATCTAACACGCCTATGCTATTATGGTTTCCGGAGGTTGCCATGTTCCGGCTAGCAGTCTTGACAGTCAGCACGTCAGGTTCCCAGGGTCAACGGGAGGATACCAGCGGCCAGGCCATTAAAGAGGTTTTGGCCCCACCCGATTACGAGGTTGCCCGTTACGAAATCGTCACCGACGATAAGGACACCATCGCCGACCGGATAGCCTCGTGGGCCGACGCCCCCGACGTGGACCTGATAATCACCACCGGTGGCACAGGTCTGGGACCCAGGGATGTCACTCCCGAAGCCTGCTTGTCGGTGATCGACAAGGAGGTGCCGGGCTTGGCCGAGACCATGCGGGCCAAGACTTTGCAGTTCACGCCCATGGCCATGCTCAGCCGCTCGGTGGCCGGAATTCGCGGCAACACCTTGATAATTACCCTGCCGGGCAGTCCCAAGGGCGTGCGGGAATGTCTGGAGGTGGTCACCCCTGTTTTAGCCCACGCCTTGGAACTACTACGCAGCGAGACCGTCAGCGAGCATCCTCGTTAACGGCATCTTACAGCCCGGGACTCAGCAGATACCCTGTTAACTGAACCACAATCTCGTGGGGGCGCCACGACGTGTCGGGGCCGGCACCTGACCACAGTCCGGCTGTTGATAAACCCTACTCCCCGCGCCTTTGCCCTCATATTTACGACTGGGAGCTACGCATTGAGCGATAGCACTGGAGATAACGTCGTCTACTGGCCCCGAGTAAAGGAGATCCTGGACGGCATCATGGAGCGTTGGAAGGAGCGGTGGGGACGGGAGCCACTGCCGGGAATTCATCGCTACTACTGGAACACCCGACAAGAGTTGGTCGACAGCGTCCTATCGGGTGTACGGGCCCTAGAACCCGGGTTGCCGGGAAGGGAAACCCAGTTGGTCCGTTCGCTAGCCCAAAGCGTCCTTACATTCGGACGCATGCCGTTGCGTGGGCCTTTTCTTCCTCGGGAGGAAATTGAGGAGATAATCGCCTGGATCGACGCCGGGATGCCCGAAGGCCCAACTGAAGGCGGTACAGAGAAAGACTGATTAAAAAAACACTCCGCCGTGACCGCAATCTTTGGTTCATGCCACGGCGGAGTGAGCACCGCCCTAACCTAACAGGGCCGGATTTAGTTTTTCGCTTCTAGACCAAGACCGGGTCCTTGGTCTTCGTGTATACCTGAATGCGTCCACCAAAGTGGTCTAGCACCGCAAGGCGGCCATGCGCGTCAATCTTCACGGCGCATGGGTGGTTGAAATCCTTCTCGTAATTGGGGTTGTGGGAATAAGCCAGAGCCCGCTGCCGGATCATATCCGGGTTAGAATTTAGTTTGTCCTTGCCCCACTGGGACAGGACGTGGTCACCCCGCAGTTCGGTGACGAACCGGCCATCGGGAGCCAGCACCTGTACGCGGTCGTTCAGCCAATCTGCCACGTAGATATCGCCATCGTCGTCCACACATACTGAGTTAGGCCGGTTGAACTGGCCAACGCCAGTGCCGGACTGCCCAAAGCTGGCCTGCCAAGTTCCATCAGCAGTAAACTGCTGGATTCGGTCGTTGCGCCAGTCGGCCACGAACACATTGCCTTCCTTGTCCAGGGCAATACCCCATGGCATGTTGAGCTGGCCGGGACCGCTGCCGAAGGTGCCAAACTTACCTAGAAACTTTCCATCAAGGGTAAACTTCTGTATACGGTGATTGCGGCTGTCGGTCAAGAACAACGTGCCGTCGTTGCTTATCGCGATTCCAGCCGGGCGGTCCAACTCTCCGTCGCCGGAGCCCGCCTTCCCAGCCGGGATATCCGGTCCGGCGCCAAACGCGATCATACGCGCCGAGTCGTCTTGACTGGCTCCGCCCTCGAAGCCATCCGGCCAGCTGCGTAAAAACTCGCCCTCGCTATTAAACACAGAAATACGGTTTAGCCATTCGTCGGCCAGATAAACGTTTCCTTGGCCGTCAAGAGCAATGGCCGTGGGCCAGACGAATTGACCTGGGCCCGAACCGTAGGACCCAAACTCGGTGATGTACTCTTCGTTCATGGTAACCATGCTAACGTGGACGCCGTCGGTCCGGTATTCATAGCCACGGTTCACCACGTACATTACATCGTTGTCGTTCACTGCCATGTCCACCGGGTTGCGAAATCCGGCCCCGGCAAACTCGTTGCGTCCCAACGAATGGCTATACGAGAAGGACCGGTCGTTTAGCCCAAAGAAATGGGTGCTCATCGCATCTACCTCTCCAATTTTTAACCAATAAGGGCTGCTCCAAGCTCACTTATTTGCTGCTGCAGCAGCCCCTTGACCGATTGTTTAGTTAGGCGCCAGTCAGGCTCTTCGAGTCCAGTCTACAGGAACTTCGTCTTCTCGAAGCTGCCTCCAACGATGGGCTTGGCATCCAGGCCCAGCCAGTCTTCCAATATACCGGTGTAAACCGAGCGGAAGTCCAGGTTGTGCTTCAGGTTGCCGCCCTCCTCCTGCTTGCTCGACTCCAGGGACGGATATTCGCCGTAGATTCCGCCCTTGACCGATTCACCTATTGCCATCGCGATGCCACCGGCACCGTGGTCGGTGCCGGAGCCGTTGTCGGCGATACGGCGGCCAAACTCGGTGAACATGAACAGCAACACGTTGTCGCTGGCCTGGTGGTCCCTGAGGTCACCGAAGAAGTTCTCCACCGTGTTAGACACATCCGTCCATAGGCCGGCTTGTAACCCCGCCTGGGCGGCATGGGTGTCGAATCCGTTGTACGGCGAGGTGGTGTAAAGCACGCGGGTCCCGAAGCCCGCCAAGTGGGTCTGGGCTATGTTCTTCATATACTGGCCCACGGCGGTGCTGGAGTACTCAATGTCTGAACTATACTTTTGAGGAGCGGTGGCCAGTATATCGGCCCCCTTCAGGGCGTCGGTGCCGGTATTCCGGATATAGTCCATCACCGCGCTTCTGCCGATGGCCGGGGAGTACATTCGGCCAAATACGTCCAAGGCCTCGGTACGCTGGTCCTCGCCCTCGATACCGGTCAGCAGCCCATAAGTCTCCAAGTCCCCTACGGACGCAACCGGCACTCCGTCCTTGGCCAGCGCCCGGGGCAGGCCGCGTCCGAAGTTGACGCCGGTGAGCACGTTTTCCGAGTTGGGGTCCAAGTCCTTTATGACCCGGCCCAGCCAACCTTCAGACCCCTGAGTGTCCGGCTCACAGGTGTGCCAGATGTCCATCGACCGGAAGTGAGAGTAGCTGGCGTGGGGATAGCCGATACCCAAGAAAATGGCCAGCTTTCCCTCGTCCCAGAACTTTTTCAGAGGCGCCATGGCTGGATGAAAGCCCAACTCATCATTGATTGGGATGATCTGATCTTCCGGAATCGCGAGATTCGGGCGGAAGTCCCGGTACAGTCCGTTCGTTCGGGGAATCACCGTATTTAGCCCATCGTTACCGCCCGAGAGGGACAGAATCGCCAGGACGGGGTCTTTCTTGGTGGAAACCATTTTACTTCCTCCGACTACTATTCTTACTCAAACTGGAATTCCGCCGTGGCGGCGATCATCTGGAACATCTCTCCGGTACGGCGGGTGAACTCTGTTTCTTCGGCACTGGATCCATGACGTAGGTCTCCAGACCTTTGAGCATGTGCGACCAACTCGTTTCGGGTCCCCTCATCAACCGTTATCGGCCCGATAAGGTCCAAGCAACCATCAACGAAAACCTCAGGCGACAGCGTCTCGCCCTGATTCATTAGCCGGTTAACCATCGCCTTTACGCCAGGCAGTTCAGTGTTGCCAAGCAAATCACCGGCGTAGTTGATCCGCTCCACCAGAGTGCCGCTATCGATCCACTCCCGGCCGGTATGCCAGCCCTCCACCGTCGGTGGATTCATCAGGTCCATGCCCATGTACTTGGGCTCTTGTGAGTGTTGGAAAAGGCCCAGCTTGATCTCCCGGTGTTCTTCGACCAATCGCAAGGTTCCTGCCACTACCTCGGCAGGGCTCTTGACCTTGGCATAGCGGACCTCCTGCGACTTGAACGTCTCCGAGTTGAACAGGGCACTCAGCATTTCGGTTATGTCGTATCCAGAGTCGAAGTACGCCTTTTCCATAACTTGAATCAGGTCCAGGTCCCGTGGCGGAGTGAGGCGCCACGCCGGTACCTGGGCCTCGTCGGCCACGAAATAGTTGTACAGGTGGCGGGCCAAGAAACGAGCCGTCGCCGGCTGTTTACAAATGATGTCGAGAATGTCATCTCCGTTCCACGGGCCGGTCTCACCAAGGAAAGTCTTCTCACCATCATCATGGTCCGCAGGGTCGAACCGGAACTCCCACGGGCTGCGGCCGTGGGGGAAGGGAGGGTAGGCCGGAGCGACGTTCCAACCGGTGAATGCCCTGGCGCACGCCTTGACGTCGTCCTCGGAATAGTTGAACTCTTCGTCCTTACCCGCACCCAAGGAGAACAACTCCAGCAACTCTCGGCCGTAGTTCTCGTTCACCGCAACCTGGTGGCTTTCCGTGTTGTCCAGGTAGTACATCATGCCGGGGCTAGTGCACAAACGGTAAATCAGGTCCCGGAAGTTCCCCATCCCATGTTCCCGGAACATGGCGACCATTCTACCCATTTCATACCCGCTGTCGATCTTGCTGTGTCCGGCACAGAAGATCATGTGCCAGAAGAGAGCCATCTTCTCCTGAAGCTGGCGCGGTGTGTTGATCATCGTGTATAACCACGCTTGCACGTTGTTCTCGATGGCCGCCGATTGCCAGTACGAAGGGTTGTACCGGAAGAGCAGGTCCTCTTCGATAGTCGGTTGACTCTCCGGGTTCAAGAGGTCATCCAAGGTCCTTTGGTAGCCCTGGGCTGCTTTAGCTTCGATTTCATCGCGGCTCGCTCCAAATCCGGCGCGCCGCAACAAGTGGGCCATCAATGCAATGTCTTGGTCAGCCATGTCCTCCTCCTGTTTGTTTTGGGGTCACGGGTTGGTCCCCGAAAGTAGTGAAACGTTTTCGCTCCGTTGCTGGCCGTTCGCACATCAAAATGGCGCCGCTATCCGAAGGAAATTCCATCCGTGTTGGCAAGCGCCGCTTTCTAGGTAACAACCATTAAAAAGTAATAAGATGATATAGTGCCGCAGGCACAGGTGTCAACAATCAATTCATGACTTGAGCGCCGCCTGCAACCCGCAGACCGCGCGGCATCACCGCAAATTTTAACTTTACATTCAAGGGTGCGTCATCCCCGGCATCAATCGATATTTCACTACGTCGTTCTCAGGTAAAGGCATAGCTAAAACATTTACCCTTGACATCGCCGATTGAGCTTTGCTAGGATTTCCACCATCGGTACGCGATGTACGGCCTTCGCGGTAAGATTCTGTCATCGGGAATATATCTAGCATCGAATTTCTGGCATCGATGTCAGGGTACCCCTTACCGATGTGGGGAGGCATGAGTCGCGACAGCACTTTATTTACAAGCTCCGCTGTGGGTCCAGGGCCAGACCTTCCGCCTATGTTTGCGCGTTACCGGGACTGGGTTGAGGACGAATTAGCCGCCTCGGTCCCTGTCCCAGAAGGGGTCGATCCCTACGTTCTGCTACGTTACCATTTGGGCTGGGTAGACCGGCACGGGACCCCAGCCGAGTCTCCAATCTCCCAGGGCAAGGCATTGCGCCCGACCCTTTGCTTGTTCGCCTGCGAGGCTTTGGCGGATGACCCGGCCCCGGCGGTGCCAGCCGCCGCCGCCTTGGAGCTCATTCACAACTTTTCCTTGATTCACGACGATATTCAGGACCAGGATAAAGAGCGACGGCACCAACCCTCTGTATGGGCCATCTGGGGAGTGCCCAAGGCCCTGGTGGCCGGCAACGCCATGCAGGCAGTGGGAGACGCAACCATGCTGAACACCGCGAACCACCAAGTGCCGGCCGAAACTGTCATCCGAGTCTCCCAGTTGCTTACCGAAAGTTACCTGGAGATGATACAAGGGCAGTGCCTCGACCTCACCTTCGAGTCCTCTACAGCCGTCAGCGCGGATGACTACCTTGAAATGATCTCCTACAAGACCGGCGCTTTGATTCGTACCGGCATGGAGATCGGAGCTCTACTGGCCGCCGGCGATTCCAATTCTGTAGAATCTTTCTCCCGGTTCGGTAGCTACCTTGGACGAGCGTTTCAGATTCGTGATGACTTTCTGGGCATCTGGGGAGACAGCCACTTCACCGGCAAGCCGGAGGTCAGCGACATCCGCCGCAGGAAAAAGTCCTTTCCGGTGGTCTTCGCCTTCAGCCAGACCAGAGGAGTGGCCCATGCCGAGCTGCTTCGCATCTACGGCCAGGAAGCCCTGGACGATGAAGACATCGGAAGGGTGCTGACGATTTTGGAAGACGTGGGCGCCCGAGAGCAATCCCAGCTATTGACCGAAGCCAGTGCCGAAGGCGCGTTGGAAGCCCTGGAATCGGTTTCCCTGCCTACCTGGGCACGTAGCGAAGCCGAAGCGCTGGTGGAGTTTTTGGCCCAGCGACAATACTGAGGGCGGGAAATCCCGCGACGAACGGAAACTCACCTGTGAGGTTTAGTGAAATGAAGCCTGCGCAACGGCCGTTGGAGCTCTCCCTCCGATTGGCTTTCTACATCTTAAAGAACAAGCTCCGGGGCAGAAAACGGTTCCCACTGGTGACCATGTTGGAACCCCTGGAGATGTGCAACCTGGCCTGTGTTGGTTGTGGGCGAATCCGCGAGTACAAGCCGGTGTTGAACCAGATGATGCCGGTGGACGTGGCCCTGAACGCGGCCCAAGAGTCCGGGGCGCCCATAGTCTCCATTGCCGGCGGAGAGCCTACGATCCATCCCAAGATCGATGAGATCATCAACAGCTTAGTGGAGAAGAAATACTTCGTTTACTGCTGTACCAACGGTCTGCTTCTGGAGCGCATGCTAAAGAAGATTCCGCCTTCCAAGTATTTTTGCTGGGTAATCCACATGGACGGCATGGAAGAGAGGCACGATGAGTCGGTGGCCCGCAAAGGCGTGTTCAAGAAGGCGGTCCAGGGCATTGAGATGGCCTTGAGCCAGGGCTACCGGGTCTGCACCAACACCACCGTGTTTCGCACCAGCGACGTGGAAGACCTTTGGCAGATGTTCCGCTTGGTGAAGGACCTGGGCGTGGAGGGTTCCATGATATCCCCGGGCTACGAATTCGTGGATGCCCCGGACCAAAACATGTTCCTTACCCGCCAGGAGTCCCACAACCTGTTTAAGAAGCTTCTAGACCCGGCCAAAACTCAGGGAATGCAATTCTACAACAACCCCTTGTATCTGAACTTCCTTCGCGGCGAGCGGGACTACCAGTGTACGGCTTGGTCCAACCCGACGTACACCGTCATGGGGTGGCGCAAGCCCTGCTATCCTCTGGCCGACGAACACGTTCAGGACGTGGCCGAGCTTTTCGACGCCGAACTGTGGGAGCATTACGGGGTTGGCCGCGATCCCCGCTGCGCCAACTGCATGATGCACTGCGGCTTCGAATCGGCAACCATATTTCAGGCGATTTCCACCCCCAAAGATTGGGCCACCTTGATTAAAGCCGGCGCCGCCCACAAGGGCGGCATCACCGCCGCATGATGGTGGTACGCTAGGTGCTAACCATAGTCGCCAGCATGGAGCATGAAGTGGCCGGTTTGCGCCGGGGTCTAAACGCCCTCAGCGCACAAGCTCCCGGTCCCCTGCCCCCCGTAGACGTGCAAGTGATTGGCATAGGTAAAAAAGAGAGCCAGAAAAGGGTCATGGCTTTGCTGGAGCGCCGGCGTCCTTCAATGGCAGGAGACCGTGGGCCCGATGGCTTGCTGCTGGTGGGTTTCGCCGGAGCCGTTGACACCAGGTTGCCCACCGGCGCCCTGTGCCTGTCTACCCGGTATTACCGTGCGGCCCAGGCTGAAGAAATTTCCCCAATAAGTGGCGCGGGAGATGCGTCCGGCGGACAGCCTTATTTCACCGGGGATTTCATAGAGCCCGACCAGAGGATGTGGCAGCAATCGGTGGACGCGGCCTGCGAGGCCGGGGTCAGGGTATCCCATCTAGATTCGCTGACCGTCGATTGCCTGGTGTCCGGCGCCCAGGAAAAAGCGTCCCTGGGACAGTCGTATCCGGTGGGGCTGGTCAATATGGAAGACTATTGGGTGGCCGCCGCCGCCGCCGAAGCAGGTGTTCCCTTTCTTTCAGCCAGGGTGATCCTGGACACCTCGAATCAAACGCTGCCCGCCTATCTAGCAGGTCTGGCCGGGTCCCCGTTAAGGCCGATCCTTGCGGCGGTGTTCATGCCCTGGCGCATCCCCGCATTAATACAACTGGGCCTGCAGTTCCGCTTGGCCCGGGCCGTACTAACCCGATTCGCACTCAGCTATATCCAGTATATCCGGGGCTTGCCCGAAGCGGTTGGGTCCACGCCGGGACCGGCTGCAACCTCGGTCGGAGTCAACTAGAGTCCCGGGGAAATGTGGCCCCATGAGAGTTCTGGTCACCGGGGCCACGGGGTTCATCGGAGGTAATCTCGCCAGAGAGCTATCCCGGCGCGGGCACGAAGTCAGGGCGCTGGTCCGGCCGGGAAGCAACACATTAACAATCGAGGATACCGGAGTCCAACCGATCCCAGGCGACATCCTGGATCGGGAATCGGTGCTCCGAGCGATGGACGGTTGCGAAGGGGTATACCACTGCGCCGCAGTCTACTCCTTCTGGAGCCGGGACCCGACACTGGTCCACCGGACCAACGTCGAAGGTACGGCCATAGTCCTGAGTGCCGCTGGCCAGGCCGGGGTGGCCAAGGTGGTCTACACCAGCACTGTTTCCACCATTGGCCTGCCGCCCCAGGGCATGGGAACGGAGGATACTCCGGCGGACCCGCGCCATCTGGCCGGAAAGTACAAGAGGTCCAAGTACGAGGCAGAGCAATTGGCCCTCGCGGTGGCTGCGGAGGGTTTGCCGGTGGTGGTGGTCAATCCTACCGCTCCCGTCGGCCCGTGGGACGTCAAACCAACCCCCACCGGCCGGATCTTGGTGGACTTTCTGCGTAGGCGCATCCCCGCCTACTTGGCCACCGGGATGAATCTGGTCGATGTGGCAGACGTCGCCGAAGGCCACATCCTGGCCATGGAGAAAGGACAATCGGGCCAGCGTTACATTCTAGGCAACCGCAATGTCACCTTATTGGAGGTGTTCAAGCTGCTCCAAGAGCTCACCGGCATACCAGCGCCCCGGTGGCGCCTGCCCTTTTGGCTGGCCAAGGGCGCGGGGCATGTTGACCAATTGTTGGAAGGCATCTTATTAAGGAGGGAGCCCCGTATACCCCTGGAGGGTATCAAGGTGGCCCAACGGCCAATGTACGTAAGCAGCGAAAAAGCCGTTCGGGAGCTGGGCCTGCCCCAGAGTCCCGTGGAAACGGCCTTGGAGAATGCGGTCAGGTGGTTCACCGGCCGTGGATATATTTAGATGACGAGCCTAACTGGAATGGCATCTAGCGGTACAACCGAATCTGCGCCGCCCTGGGACAAACTGGGCCGGGCTATCCGGGGCACGCAGGCCTTCTTTCGCCAAAACCAATACACCGGCGGCTACTGGTGGGGAGTGCTGGAGTCCAATCCCACCATGGAAGCCGAGTATCTGCTGCTGTCACATTTCCTGGGTAAGGAAGACCCGGAGCGATGGCGCAAAATTCGGAACAACATTCTGAAGAAACAACGAGAAGACGGCTCCTGGGGCCAGTATTACCAAGCTCCGGGGGACCTGAGCATCTCGGTGGAATGTTACTTCGCTTTAAAGCTGCAAGGTTGCTCCCCCGAATCGGACGCCCTGATTAAAGCCCGGGACTTTATCCTTTCCCGTGGTGGAGTGCCCAACAGCCGGGTGTTCACCAAAATATGGCTGGCCCTGTTCGGCCAATGGGACTGGAGCGGTGTACCCAATCTGCCCCCGGAACTGATCTTGGTGCCGCCCTCGGTCCCATTCAGCATATACGATTTCGCAGGCTGGGCCCGGCCCACCATAGTCCCCATGCTCATTATCCTGAGCCACCGCCCTTGCCGGCCGGTACCCGATTGGGCCCAATTGGACGAGCTGTACCCCCGGCCTCGCAGCGAGACCGATTACTCCTTGCCCAAACCGCAGGGCGGTCTGGGTTGGGCCAGGTTCCTGTACCACTTGGACCAGGCCGTGGGTCTGTACCAACGATTGCCCGTGCATCCCTTCCGGGGATGGGCCGAACGCAAGGTGGTTGACTGGCTATTGGGCCATCAAGAGGCCAACGGCTGCTGGGCGGGAATCCAACCGCCGTGGGTCTACTCGCTGATTGCTCTGCACCAGCTGGGATTCGGGGCCGACCACCCGGTGATGGATAAAGGTTTCAACGGACTAGATGGATATGCCATCGAGGACGAGGACACCTTTTCCGTCCAGGGTTGTATTTCCCCTGTCTGGGACACCTGTTTGGCCCAGATTGCTTTGTTGGAATCCGGCTTGCCCGATGGAGATCCCATGATCAAACGGTCCACGCTATGGCTGTTGGACCAACAGATCCTGGAGCCCGGGGATTGGCAGGTCCGTGCGAAGGACACCAAGCCAGGAGGCTGGGCCTTCGAGTTTTACAACAGCCGCTACCCGGACATAGACGACACCGCCGAGGTGATAATGGCCCTGAACCTGGCGCGCTTGGACCCGGAGGACGAGCCACGCCGCAAGGAGGCCATCCAGCGAGGAGTCGACTGGATATTGGCGCTTCAGAGCAAGGACGGCGGCTGGGGCGCCTTCGACAAGGATAACAACCGCCGGTACGTCAGCAGACTGCCCTTCTCAGATTTTGGCGAGGTGCTCGACCCCACCAGCGCAGACGTTACCGCCCACGTTGTGGAGATGTTGGGCAAGCTGGGCTATCCGCGAGACTTCACTCCTATTCGGCGGGCCATCGAGTACATCCGCCAAGAACAGGAGGAGGACGGCTCCTGGTTCGGACGCTGGGGAGTCAACTATATCTACGGTGTAGGCGCGGTGCTACCTGCTCTGGTGGCAGTGGAAGAGGACATGACCCAGCCCTACGTCCGCCGGGCGATCCAGTGGCTGGTGGCTCGCCAGAACGATGACGGAGGCTGGGGCGAAAGTTGCGGTTCCTACGTTGATCCAGACCTCCGAGGCGTCGGACCCAGTACCGCGTCGCAGACCGCTTGGGCCTTGCTGGCCTTGCTAGCCGCCGGGGAATCGGCCAGGGAGGAAGCCCATCGAGGCCTTCAATATTTGATGGAAACCCAGACGGCAGCCGGATTCTGGGAAGAGCCCTACTACACCGGCACCGGTTTTCCCGGTTACGGGGAGGGAGCACCGCCACAAACCCTGCCAAAACCCGGAGAGTCTGGGTATCAGGGTCTGGATATGCCGGCGGGCTTCATGCTCAACTACAACCTATACCGAAACTATTGGCCTCTGCTGGCTATGGGCCGATATAGCCGGTTATCCGCCCAGCAAAACGGCAATATTGAACCTATTCCCACAGTCGGAGCCCGCGGGACGGCCGTACCCCAAGGGGGAATACAGGAACCATGAAATCAAAATCTTACCGCCTCCAGCTCGAGACCAAGGAAGCCCCGGAGTTCATTGACATCACCGACTGGGTGTGCCAATGTGTGGCCCAGTCCAAAGTTGCCAATGGATTTGTGATTGTATACTCTAAACACACAACGGCAGCGGTGAAGATTAACGAAAACGAACCGCTGCTTTTGCAAGATATGGTCGCTTTCTTGGAGAAGATGTCTCCCCGCAACGGCGGCTATCAGCACAACGATTTCAGTATCCGGACCGTCAACATGACCGCGGACGAGTCCCCCAACGGCCATGCCCACCTGCAACACCTGTTGTTGGGGACCAGTGAAACCGTCCCCCTTATCGATGGCATCATGCAATTCGGCCGTTACCAAAGCGTCTTCTTTATCGAGTTGGACCATCCTCGCAGCCGGGAAGTAATGGTCCAGGTGGTGGGCGAATAAACCGGCCGGCCGGGTCATAGGAGCGGGCCGCGTTGAACGACCTGGAACTTGCCTACGAAGAATGCCGGGCTATAACTCGCCGGGAAGCGAAAAACTTCTACTACGCTTTCCTGACTCTGCCTGCTGAACGCCGCCGCGCCATATACGTTGCATACGCTTTCTGCCGCCATTGTGACGATGCGGTGGACTCCGAGCGGTCCCACGACGCCAAAATCGCTATGTTGGGCCAGATTCAATCCAGCCTTGAGGCAACCTATTCGGGACACGCCGATGGACCCCTGTTTTTGGCCCTGGCCGATATTGCCCAGCGGTACGAGATCCCTGAAGAGTACTTCCAGGGTGTCATCTCAGGTGTGGAGTCCGACCTGGTGAAGGACCGTTACGAGAACTTCGAGCAATTGCGCAAATACTGCTACCAGGTGGCCTCGGTGGTTGGGTTGATCTGCCTGCAAATTTTCGGTTACAAGGACGCCAGCGCCAAGGCTTACGCCGTGGACCTGGGCCTGGCTATGCAGTTGACCAATATTGCCCGGGACGTGCAGGAGGACCTGGAGTTCGGCCGCATTTACCTGCCTCAAGACGAGATGGCCCGGTTTGGCTACTCCGAGGAAGACCTGCGGGCAGGTATCGTTAACCAAGCCTTCGTCAACCTGATGGAGTTCCAAGCCCAGCGAGCCAGGGAATACTTCCGAAGCGGGTTCCAGCTTCTTCCCTACCTGTCACGCCGTTCCAGGGCCTGTCCCGCAGTGATGGGCCAGCTGTACAGCAAGGTCCTGGAACGCATCGAATCGGCGGGCTATGACGTCCTACACAACCACATAGGACTGTCCAAAGCGGAAAAGCTGCGGGTAACGGCCCAAACCTGGTTCACCACCATGCTGCCCCAAAGCCCCAGACCGTAATCTCCACTGCCTCTTGCTTAGGTCCGGAATGAAAGCTCTGGTGTTAGCGCCCATGACGGCCCAGTCGCTGGCGCTGTTGCGCGCATTGGCGACGGTGACCTACGAGAGCTGGTCCGAGACCCTCCGCCTGGCAGACCCGGAAGAGCTGGGCCGCCGCATTGCCTCCGAAGGCTACGCCATACTGGTCGTCGAGGCCGATTTCCTCCCCCATGAGCTATTCCAGATTGCGGCCGGTTTGCGCTTGGTTGCCGTGGCACGGAACAGCGTGGCCCACGTTGACCTAACGTCGGCCACCCGCCACGGAGTAGCCGTGGTCAACACACCGGGCCGCAACGCCCAGGCCGTGGCCGAGCTGACCATCGGTCTGATGTTGGCCTTGGCTCGCCGGATCAGCTACCTGGATTCCTACGTCAAGAGCGGCCAATGGGAATCGCCATGGGAACCCTACACTTCACCTGGTATGCGGGGCGCGGAGCTGGCTGGCAAAACCCTGGGTATTGTCGGTCTAGGGCGTATAGGCTGCCGGGTGGCCAGGCTGGCCCAAGGGTTCGATATGCGGGTATTGGCTTACGACCCTTACCTGCGAGAGCCCCCTGCGGGGCAAAATTTCAGCGATGCGCCCTCCCGGATTGATGACATGGTTGATGATCTAACGGATTTGGTTAGCCAAGCCGATTACATCTCGGTCCACGTTCCCGATACGCCGGAAACCCAGGGCCTACTCAGCCGGGAACATCTGGCGGCGGCGAAAGCGTCCTGCCGGATCATTAACACTTCGGCCTACCACGCGGTGGATGAAACGGCATTGGTTGACGCGCTCCAGGCACGCCATCTGGCCGGTGCGGCTTTCGACGTTTTTCCGACCCATCCAATAACCCCAAACAATCCATTGTTGAATTTGGACAACGTTGTGTTGACGCCCCATATCGGCGGGGCTACGGAGGAGACTATAGCCCGGCATTCCATGATGATAGTAGAAGACATCGAACGGTTCCTTGGCGGCCAAATCCCACTACGGATAGTAAATCCCGAGGTTTGGCCCCACCTGTGGCCCGAGGTTTCGGCAACCATTGGCTAAATATGTCTTGGGCCTGGACTTGGGCACATCCTCAGCCCATTGCTTATTGGTGGGTCCTAAGGGCCGAGTAGCGGCTGCGGCCGATGTGCCGATGGAGTATTATCCGCCCGCCGGTGGGGCCACTCTGGCCAGAGAGTTCCGGCCAAGCGAGGTGCTGCAAAACCTGGGCAGGGCAGTAACGAAGGTCTGCCGGGAGGGCCAAGCGTCACCTCACGACATAGCTTCCATGGGAATTACCAGCCAGGGCCAAGGCACGGTTTTGCTGGACCGGGATGGCCGGGAGCTATACTGCGGTCCCAACATCGACCTGCGGGCCGTGTTTCAGGGAGCCGAATTGGACGAAGTCTCGGGCCCCGAAATTTACCGGACAACAGGCCACTTCCCTTCGTTGATGTTCGCTCCGGCCCGGGTAAACTGGTTCCGCAGCCACCAACCCGAAGTCCTGGACAAAGCATCCAGACTGCTGTCCATCGCCGGCTGGTTGGGCTACCGGCTGACAGGCCAAGTGGCCGCCACAGAGGGTCTGGACTGCGAGCTGGGCCTGATAGACCTCGCCACCCGGAAACACGCCCACTGCCTGCTGGAAAAGCTGGATTTTCCGGTCAAGTTGTTGCCGCCATTAACCAAGGCCGGTCAGGCAATAGGAAGTCTGGCCGCCGGGCTGGCAGAACAGTGGGGGATTCCCGCTGGGATCCCTGTCACCCTGGCCGATTCGGATAGCCGGTGCGGGTTGTTGGGCATGGGATTGGCATTAGACAAAGACGCTGGAGCGGTATTAGGTTGGAGTGCCAGCGTGCAAATGTTGACCAACAGCCCCCGATTGGACCTTGACTGCCGGAGCACTTGGGCCGGCTGCTATCCCATCGGCCGCCTGTACACCGTTGATGCCAAGCTGGGTGACGCCGGGCACGCATTTGATTGGCTGGTCCGAATCATAGGCGGTGGACCGCTTTCGCACCAGGC
>JADFFS010000197.1 GCA_022568195.1 Chloroflexota bacterium
TTACCATTTCGTAGAGCATAGCGCCCAAGGAATACAGGTCGGACCGGGGGGTCACCTCGCCGCCCATGGCCTGTTCCGGGGGCATGTAGAATACGGTGCCCACCATCATTCCTTCCCGGGTGAGCCGGGACCGGTCCAAGGCCACCGCCAGGCCGAAGTCGCCTATCTTCGCGGTCCCCTCTTCGGTGAGCCAGATGTTGCCCGGTTTCAGATCGCGGTGGACGATGCCCCGGGCGTGGGCGAACTCCAGGCCCCGGCAGGTCTCTTGGGCGATCTTGATTGCCTGCTCCAGGGGGAGCCGGTGGTCGGGGGCATTCTCTATCAGACCTTCCACATCGCCGCCGCCCATCAGTTCAGTAACCATGTAGGGACGAGTTTGGGACTCACCCGGACCATCTTCCGAGACTGTTTCTTCACCCAGGTCGAAGACGGTTACGATGTGGGGATGAGAGCCCATCCGGCCCATGGCCTGGGCCTCACGCTGGATGCGGGTGCGAGAGGTCTCGTCCAGGCCATCGGTCTTGATCAGGGCAAAGGCCACCTCTCGGTCCAGCAGGGTGTCGTGGGCCAGGTATACCCGCTTCTTCCCTCCCTCGCCCAGAAGCCTCTCGACCTGGTAACGTCCGTTGGCGAAGCTTGTCCTGCCCCCGATTTCATCGGGGCGACGTGTAGTGGGGTGACCGGCGGTAGGCCCGTCGGTTGGGGACGCCGGCGCGGGACCGGAAGGCGGTGCAACCCCGTCACCTGGGGCGTCCTGGGCCCGATGGGCGGCGGCCGTGTAGGTACGGGCGTCGGCATTGTCGGGGTCCAGGGCCAATACCTTGTTGGCCCTGTCGCTGACAACACTCCAGTCACCCTGGGCCACCGCTTCTTCGGCTTCATCCAGAAAGCGGTCGATCTGCCGCTGAATTCGCTCGCTGGCCATGATGGGGGAATGGTACCGTCACACCATGACCGTTGTCTACAAGTAGGTGCCGGTGGTCCTTTTGGGCCGTTTGGTGACCCCCCAGGTACCTCCGGAATAGACCCAACTTGCGGCAAAATGTGGGTCTTGCGGGTACTTAGACCCAACGCGAACCGGTGGAAAAATAGAGTCGTCATTCGAGCGAACCGATACACCGTTCAGGGGGTAACAGGACATGCGACGATTTTTCAAAAGGGCAAAGGACACCATGTTGAGACAAGAGGGTGGGTTCACCCTGATCGAGCTGTTGGTGGTCATCGGCATCATCGTGGCCCTGGCAGCCATCACCATCCCGCTGGTGACCCGGTTCACCGGCAGCGGTAAAGAAGGAGCCATAGCGGCCGAGACCGAGACCGTGCAGACGGCCATGAGCGCCATGATGGCCGACCTGAACCTCACCACGGTGAACGCTAACACCGGTGTGACCGTGGGCGTCCAGACTTTTACCGCCATGCCCAGCGCCGCCAACGACTTGAGCGGTTACCTGAGGAAGGCCACCACCATCTACTTTTACTGCTGGACAGCCACGGGTGACGTGTACGCGCAAAACCGCGCGGACGCCGCCTGGGAGCCCGAGGACGCCGAGAGCCCGGCGGCAGCGTGTGGCTCCGCACCAGCCTAGTTTAAAGCCTCCTTGATTGTGGTGAGCGGCGCGAGGCCATCCCCTCGGCCGCACCACCCCGGAACAGCCCGGCAGGAATCCCTCCTCCTGCCGGGCCTGGATTTCCTGAACTTCGATCAAACCAACTTGCGATCCAACTTCAGGGAGCCAGCAAGGAAATGAAGAGCATAGCGAGAAGCGAAAAGGGCGCGACAGCCATGCTGATGGTCATGGCCTTCATGGCTTTGGCGGTGCCCCTGGTTACCAGCATGTTGGGTCTTAGCAGCGTGCTGAGCACCGACTCCCGCGTCAAGACCGATATTCTCAAGCGTCAGTATTGCGCTCTGGCGGCCGTCGAATATGTCCGCTATCTAACCCTTGATCCCCAGACATGGGCCGATTGGTGGGCAGCCCACCCCGACGGCACGGAAACCATGTCTCCATGCGCCGACGGCGCTCCCAACGGAATCATCATTACCATAACCAGCGATCCAAACTCTCCAGCCGTTACCGATGAGGACGATGCGCCCGATAACCTGTTCCTGATGCCGCCCCCCGCCTACTCGAGTCGTAGGATTCAGCCCGTCAAAACAGTTGAGACCACCGACGAGTTCCTGTCGGCGGACAAGACACCATTTACCTACACCATAACCCTGACCAACCGGTCCGATAGCGGCGTCAACTTGAACAAAATCCACGATGCCTTGCCCCCAGGTCTCCAGTACGATTGCGCCGGCACATCCACAATCCTGCTCCCCGACGGCGTTACGCAACAAACGTGGGCTCCCGACCCCGATCCCGGCGGCGAGGGTTGCCCCACGGGACAAGAGACAGTCTGGAACGTCAATAGTCTTCCGCCTCTTCAGTCCGGCGAGTCGGTAGTTTTAACATTTCAAGCCACCAGGTCCGGAGCCATCCTGGCCGACGGAAACTATTGCAACGAGGCGTGGGCCGAGCCGGGGGACGAAAACACCACCACCGGCAAAACGGCAACCGTAAAAGTCGGCTTGGTGGCCGAAGATTACAACGTCTGCGTTGGTAGCGATGCTGGTGTCGCCGTCAAAAAGAGGGTCACCAACATCCAGGGGGTAATTCCCAGCGGTTCTTCACCGCCAACCGAAACCTATCAATTGGAAGTGGAATACACCATCACCATGGAAAACCTGGGAGCCATTCCCCTGAATCTGGGTCCCAGCGGCCCGACCTCCTACGGCATGCGGGACTTGCTCCCTCTGGGGTTTTGCTACGTGGCCTCGTCGGCAACGTACCAAGCGGTGTCTTTGGATGACCCTCAGGTCAACATCCCTGGAGGCAACACACTGTGCCCGGACTCGGACACGCGTCAGCAACTGGACTGGGACTTCACCGGCCAGATTCTCAGCGGAGAAATCAGGACCCTGACCTACACGGCGTCGGCCGTTACAACGGCGGGCGCCTATTGGAGCGACCTGCTGGTCAACTTCAGTGAGTTCTCCGGGCCGCCGACCTACACCTGGCCCACCGCTGCCATCATTGTCCGGGACCACTTCGACGTAGTAGCCACCTTGGACGGCAAGTCCATCGTCAACTTCGACCTTTCGGTGGGCTCCGGCTCCGGCACCATCGACGGCTATGTCATCGACTGATTGCTAGATTCCCAACAGCTTCTCCAGGTTTTTCCAGAGGATGGCATCCTTCTCGTCCTGGGTCAGGCTTTCCAGCCCCAGGATCCAGGATACGGGCCAGTCGATGGCCATATCTGCGGGCCAGTCAGTGCCGAAGACGACCCGGTCGATGCCCACGGTGTCAATCAACATGCGCAGGGCCGCTTCGCTGTGAGTGAGGCAGTCGTAGTAGAACTTGTTGAGATAGGTGCTAGGCGGCTTTTGGATATTGACCCGCGCCTCGGATCGCACCTGCCAACCCCGGTCCATCCGCCCGATTCCGAAGCAGGTGTAACCGCCTCCGTGGGCCAGGCAGACTTTCAGGTCCGGACAAGCGTCCATGACACCTCCGAACACCAGTGAGGCGAAGGTAACCGCCCGGTCCACCAGGTTGCCGATGGTATTGGGCAGGTGGTAGCGGTTGGACCGGGGCGTTACCAGCGTGTCCCCGCCCTGCTGATGGACGAACATGATTGCCCCCATCTGCTCCGCCGCTTTCCACAAGGGCAGCAGCTCCGGGTCGTCGAAGGTGCGGCCGTTGACGGTATCGTTGATCATAGCTCCCACCAGACCAAGCTGGGTCACCGAACGTTCCAGCTCGTCGATGGCCGCCCTCACGTCTTGCATGGGAATCTGAGCAAACCCCTTGAACCGCTCAGGGTAGTCCAGGGTCATCTGGCGCACCTCGTCGTTGCACTCCCGGTGCATGGCCCCAGTAACGCCTGAGGCTAAATCGTAGTGGTAGAAAGCCGCTCCAGTGGACACCACCTGCACGTCCACGCCCAGGGAATCCATGTCGGCCAAGCGTTGCTCCGGAGTCCAAGTGCCCCGGGGATTCACGGTCTGTGTCCCCGGCTGGATGCTGTGCCACTCCCTCCCTGCGTCCATGGCCCGCAGGAAACATTGAGGGGTCAGGTGGGCGTGAATGTCTATGCTGCGCACGTCTTCCTCCTTGTTGTTTTAATAGAACCGGCGTTGGATGCAGGGAAGCCCTTTAGCCGCCTCCGATCGGGCGAAGACACCTACCGCAGGTCTCTGCTCCCCAAAAAGGCGAAATCGAATCAAAAACTGTTTTGATGAGTTTCACGACCAGGGTATTGCCAAGGGCATTCCATTATGCTATAATGCACAGCACCTCGACAAAACGTTGAGGTTTTCTTTTTCTAGGGTTTGGAAAATGAATGCGTCCCAGAGCAGTCTGGGGCGGATTTTTTTTGGCACAAGGCCCACGTCGGACCATGTTGCCATTAGCCGCCGCAAACGATGATAGCTCACGGGTCAACGACTGTCGGAGGGGACTCATGGTAAGAGCCAACTGGTACGCCGACCACCCCACCGCATGTACCTGCGTCAATTGCGACGAGAAACGGTCCATCGTCGAGGAAAAGCGGACCATCCTCCAGCAACACGGACCGAAGATCGGCAGGAACGCCAAGTGTCCCTGTGGCAGCGGCAAGAAGTACAAGAGATGCCACGGGAGCTGAGAGCACTGCCTAGGCCGGCTCGAACATAGGCAGCGCGATCTCCCCCTCCCCTTGGTCCTCCCAGCGCAGCTTGACCCGCATACCGCACTGGATGTCCTTGATAGGGTCCTGGATGCCCACGATGTTGGTCATTATGCGGAAGCCTTCGTCCAGGTCGACGTAGGCGACGGCATAGGCTCCAAGGTCCTTGAAGGCCGGGTGACGGCTCTGCATGATGACGCTGAAGGTGTATACCGTTCCCAGTCCCTGGGAGACCTTCCAGGTGTTGTCGTCGGAGCCACAATTGGGGCAATGGCGTCTCGGGTAGAAAATCACCCCGTCGCACTTGTTGCAGGTCTGATAGGTCAGCTCCCGACGCTTGGTGGCATCCCAAAAGGGCTGGGTGTCGTTCTCGGGGAACCTGGGCTGCGGCCTTAGAGGTGGCATCTAACTGTTCTCCTGAAGGGTGATTAATCAGCGGCCAGGATAGTCACGCCGGTGGCGTGGCGGGAGCCGAGTTGCCCCCCGTTGCCCACGGCCACCGCCAGCTTGGCATCGTTGACTTGTGACGTGGACTCACCCCGCAGCTGGCGCGTGGCTTCCATCAGCAGGAATATCCCCCTTGCCCCGGGGTGGTTGGAGGACAGGCCTCCGCCATCGGTGTTCACCGCGGGCTTGCGGGGGTCGTCGAAGTGGAGGCGGCCGTCGCTGACGAAGGCCCCGCCCTCGCCCTTCCGGCAAAACCCCAGGTCTTCGATAAGGCACATGACGGTGATGGTGAATGAGTCGTACGCCATCAGGATGTCGATCTCCGATGGCGAAACTCCGGCCTCGGCGAAAGCGATGGGGCCCGACTGAGCACCGGCGCTAACGGTGATGTCGCCGCCGTTTTCCCGGTACTTGGTTGCCTCGCCGGCGCCGATGATCCAAACGGGTTTCTTCCTGGCATTCCGGGCCATGTCAGCGGACGCAACCAGCACGGCGCCCCCACCGTCGGAAACCATGCAGCATTCCAGCAGGTGCAACGGATGGGCTATCGTCCTGGAGTCCAGCACATCTTCCACGGTAATTTCCCGGACGCCGACGAACTCCAGGTCGGTCATGGCTTTCACCGCTTCGGGGTTGCGCATGGCGTGCTTGCGCGTCACGACCGATATCTCGGCAAACTGCTCATCTGTGGTGCCGTACTGGTGCTTGTGCCGGTTTTTCACCAGGCCGTAGTTGGCAATCAGCGTCTGGCCCGAAATCAATTCGCCCGGCGCATGACCGGTGTGAATCGTGGTGACACCGAAGCCGCGAATCCACTCGATCAGGTCGTCGCCGGCGTCGAGCTTAATGGCGATGAGGCCCCCTTTCAAGGGGCGGCTATATGCTGTGAGCGCCGTTTTCTTCACCAGTCCTTTCCGAGTGGCGATGATTAAAAATTTATCATCGCTGAATTCACGGACGGCGATACAATTGGAGACCGTTTCGCCCTCCTGTAACCTCAGCAGGTTGACCAGTGCGCGTCCTTTGGATGTCCGACCCTGCAGAGGCAAGTCGTACACTTTTTTCCAGTAGACTTTGCCTCGATTCGTGAAGAACAGCAAATAGTCATGCGTGCTGGCGACGAACAGATGCGAGATGGGGTCCTCGTCGTCGGCTTTTGCGCCTATCACGCCTTTGCCACCGCGCTGCTGTGCTCTGTAGGTGTCCAAAGCGATGCGTTTGACGTATCCCCGTTGCGAGAGGGTGACCACCATCTCTTCTTCTTCAATCAGGTCGTCACGGT
>JADFFS010000198.1 GCA_022568195.1 Chloroflexota bacterium
TCTGCGTATGATTCAGATTGCCCGCCGACCGTGCGCGCCAGTCCCGGCCCTGACGAGTCTCGGGAATATCCGGCCTGAGTAAAATCCTGGTGCTCTGATCTAAGCAAAGAACTATGCTGGCCCTTCAGGTGAAAAAGATGATCCGTAGTTTTACCCAATACAGATCGCTGTTTGGACTTAGCCTACTGCTGGCTTTGGTAGTGTTCGCGGGATGCACCAGAGAGGTCATCAAAGAAGTGCCGGTAGAGAAGGTGGTCGAGAAGGTGGTCGTGAAAGAGGTGGTGAAGGAGGTCCTGGTTACTGCCATAGCCGAAGCCCCTACAACTGACTCCGCGCCTAGCTCTGACTCTGGACCTACCGGTCCCCGAGTGTATTCACTGGGCATCTTCGAGGACCTGACCACCACCAACTTCTGGTCCTACTTGGGGCCCGACACCACAATCTGGAATTCTTACGTACTAGGCGGAGCCAAGCCCAGTCTTTACGGGCTTTCGGACCAGCGGTTCGACTGGATACCATCGGTAGCGGCGGATTTCCCCACACCGCTCAAAGAGGAAACCGTCGACGGCAAGACCCTCTGGACCACCGAGGTTGATCTGAAGAAGGGCGTGAAGTGGAGCGACGGCAACGACGTTACCGCCGACGACTTCGTGTTCACCGCGCATACGGTCCGCGATTTGGAACTCACCGGCAACTGGAGCTCCTCGGTGGACACTGAATTTTTCGACCACGCCGAGGCCCTGGACCCCTACAAGCTCAAGGTCTATTTCAAGAAAAAACCAGGGCTTGCCAGGTGGCAGTTTGGGCTGGCATTTATGCCGATGCTATCCAAAGCCTACTGGGAGCCGATAGTGGAGGAGGCCAAAAAGCAGGACGACCTCATCGAACAACAGAAAGTGCTGTACGGCCACGTACCCGAAAACGAGCCCAGCGCCGGCGGCTTCATTTTCAAGAAATGGGAAAGGGGCGCCTTTGCCGAGAAGGTCAAGAACCCCGATTACTATTTTGCCGACTCCACAATTGTCCAGTACGCCAACGGCGCCTACTCCGAGAGCAAACCTGGAATTTACGACTTCTCCGCCTACGGAGACCCGACCGGGGACAAGACTCTCGAGTACAAAGTAGGACCATTCAGCGAAAGCTCCATTTACAGCATCCACGGCAATCAGGAGACGGCGGTGCTGGCCCTGAAAAAGGGCGACATCGACTTCATGCTCAATCCTCTGGGCCTGCAGCGCGGCCTACAGGAGCAGCTCAAGGGCCAACCCGGTCTGGCCACGTTGGAGAACGCCAACAATGGGTTCCGATACCTGGGATTCAACCTTCGCAAACCTCCCATGGACATCAAAGCGTTCCGGCAAGCAGTGGCTATACTGATCGACAAAGAATTCTTAACCAGCACCGTGCTCCAGGGAGTAGCCATCCCCATGTATACCACCGTGCCCGAGGGGAATGGCTTCTGGTACAACCCGGATGTGCCCTTGATCGGTAAAGGGTTGAGCCGTTTGGAGCGCACGGAGAAAGTGGTGAAGCTGCTCAAGGAGGCGGGGTTTACCTGGGAGAAGGAACCGAAGGTCAGCGAAAACGGGACCGTGGAGCAGGAGGGTGAGGGCCTGAAGATGCCCAACGGCGAGCCGATGCCGAAGCTGGAGATCCTATCGCCGTCCCCCGGCTACGACCCTCTGCGGTCGACCTTCGCCATCTGGATTGAACGCTGGCTAAACGACATTGGAATTCCAGCCCGGGCCAAGCTTACCGACTTCAACGTTATCGTGGAAAGAATCCGGGACCCAGAGGGTTTTGATATCTGGATCCTGGGTTGGGGCCTGTCCAACTTCCCCGATTACCTGGAGGCCTTCTTCCACTCGCGGAACGCCGAAGGGGACGGGCTGAACCGAGGCGGGTATTCCAACCCCGAGTTCGACGCCCTGGCCGATGCCTTGCTGGCGGAGACCGACTTGAACGCAGCCCGCGACCAGGTATTCAAGATGCAGGAATTTTTGGCCGACGACCTTCCCTATGTGGTCCTGTTCACCACACCGCTCCTGGAGACCTACCGCGCCGACCGGCTGGAGTTCCCCTACACGGAGACCCTGGGCGGATTGCAGAGCACCAACGGTATGACGACTACGGTAGTGATCAAGTGAAGGTTGCAGTTCGGGTGCCACCTCGATTAAGCAGCCCTGTAAATGGCCCCCTACCCAACGGCGGCCGCGCGAGCTAGAACCTCATGACCGCCTATATCGTCCGCCGCCTGGTTCAGATCCTGTTCACTTTTTTCCTTATTATCACCCTGGCCTTTTTCCTCGTCCAAGCCCAGCCTGGCGACTACACGTCCATCTACGCCAACAACCCGGACCTGCCGCCCGAGGTCAGGTCGCAGATTCAGGCGGCATTCGGGTTGGACAAATCCCTGGGTGAGCAGTACCTGTTACACATCAAAAACTCCTTTACCGGGAACTTCGGCGTCTCGTTCACCCACTACCCCAGGTCGGTAATGGACGTGATCAAGGAGCGCCTTCCCAGAACGGCAGTCCTGTTTCTGACCGCCACGGTGGTGTCCTTCTACCTGGGGTTTGTACTGGGCAAGGCGATGGCCTGGAGTCGAGGCGGTCTGCTGGAATACACCGCGACCATATCAGGCGCTATGCTATTAACCGTTTTCACGCCCTGGTTTGCCCTGATGATGATCTGGATTTTCGCCTTTAAATTGGGCTGGTTCCCTTTGGGCAAGTTTCTTGACCCCCTGCTGTGGCGCGACGCGACGGTGGCGGCCAACTCGGTTTTCAACGACATGCTGCTGACTGCTGGGGCGTTCAGCGCATTTATGTTCCTGGTGATCCTGGCGTCCAGAAAGTTTGGCGGGAGGCGTTGGACCAGGGCCCTGCTCCCGGCGGCGGGGATTGGCGGGCTGATCACTCTGTTGGCGTGGGCGGTGTCGGGAACCGGCTACCTGGCGGTGGACATCCTCAAGCACATGATTTTGCCCATCGGCACCCTCACTTTGATTTCCTTCGCAGGGACCATGCTGCTCACTCGTAACAGCATGCTGGAAACTCTGCGTGAGGACTTCGTCTTGGCCGCCCGAGCCAAGGGCCTACCCGAAAAAGTGGTCCGCGATAAGCACGCCGCCCGCAACGCCCTGCTCCCCGTGGTAACCAGCCTGGTTTACAGCCTCATATTCGCCATCGACGGGAGCATCATCATCGAGACCATATTCTCCTGGCCGGGAATGGGCTTGACCCTGCTCAATGCCGTGCGCCGCGAAGACCTGCCCTTGGCCATGGGCGCCTTTGTGTTTATCGGCATCTTCGCATTGGTTGCCCATTTGGTGGCGGATATCTTGTACGCCTACCTTGACCCCCGGATAAGGTACCAATGATCCGGCAACCGGCGCCCGAACCAGGGCAACCCGCATTGGAGCGCGGCGCAACCACCGCCATGCAGATCCGCGCCGCCAAAATGCACTTGGCCCTCAGAGGCTTGCGGGAGGGTTGGGTCATTTTCGTGGAGAGCCGGATCGGCGTTATCGGCCTGGCCGTCATAGTAATATTCGCCCTGATGGCCATCTCCCACCCCATCTTGATGGCCACCATCTGGGACGACGCCACCTACAACCCGGTAACGGGATACGCCTTTGACCAAACAGAGCAACCGGCATCTCCTTCTTGGGCCCATCCCTTGGGGACCGACCCTCTGGGCAGGGACGTGCTCAGCCAGTTGCTGTCCAGCACTCGCTCCGAGTTTATTCTGGGGCTGGTGGCCGCGATAGTCACAGTCACCATAGCCACCACTGTGGGCGCTGTGGCGGCCTACTACGGCGGCATCGTGGACAGTTTTTTCATGCGTCTGGCCGACCTGGTAGTTGCCTTGCCCGGCATCTCTCTGCTGATCGTTCTGTCTGCCCTGTTCGAGCTGAACCTGTTTTTCCTGGCGCTGATTCTGGGAATCCTGGGGGGGTTTGGCGGCACCTCCATAGTACTGAAGTCCCAGGCTCTGGGCATCAGCGTCAAGCCCTACATCGAGGCCGCCCGGGTCGCCGGAGGCGGCCGGTTCCACATCATCTTGGTGCACATTATCCCCAACTTGCTACCTCTGTCCTTCCTGTACATGATGTTCACGGTTACCGCGGCGATTTTCTCGGAAGCGGTCCTTTCGTTTTTCGGCTTGCTTAACATCCGAATGAGCTGGGGAATAATGATTCACACCGCCAGCCAAGGAGGGTACCTGCTGGGGGGCGTGAGGTACTGGTGGCTGCTGGTACCGGCGGGAGGTTCCATCACACTGCTGTGCAGCACCTTTTACCTGGTGGGGCGGGCGCTGGATGAGGTCGTCAACCCCCGGCTCAGGCGGCGGTGAGGTCAATGGCTACCACTGAGCCAATTCTGAGGGTTGCCGACCTGACCATGCATTACCAAACCCGGCAGGGGGAGGTCAAGGCCGTGGACGGTGTCAGCTTTGACCTTATGCCGGGGCAGATTTTGGGTCTGGTGGGAGAATCGGGATGCGGCAAAACCTCGGTAGCCATGTCATTGATGAGGCTTCTTCCCGATAACGCCCGTCTGATTCGCGGCCAGATATTCATAGGCGGGCAGGACCTGCTTGCCATGACTGAAGATGAGGTGCGCAGCTACCGCTGGAAACGGATTTCCATGGTGTTTCAGGCCGCGATGAACTCCCTCGATCCGGTCTACAAGGTAGGCGATCAGATAATAGAGGCGATCGAGGCCCACGACAAAGACGTACCGATAAAGGAGTCCCGGGAGAGAGTAGCCAGCCTGTTCCAGTTGGTGGGGCTGGAACCCGGGTTGATGGACCGCTACCCTCATGAGTTCAGCGGCGGCATGCGGCAGCGGGCGGTCATCGCCATGGCCCTGGCTTGCCAACCGGAAATTGTCATCGCCGACGAGCCGACCACGGCGTTGGATGTCATCGTTCAGGACCGCATTCTACGGAAGCTCAAGGACATTCAGCGCGACATGAACATGAGCATGGTCTACATCACCCACGACATCGCGGTGGTGGCGGAGTTCACCGACCGCATAGGTGTTATGTACGCCGGCAAGCTGGTGGAATTGGGAGACACCATCGACGTGTTCAACAATCCCATCCATCCTTATACCTCCGCGCTGCTGTCGGTGTTTCCTAGCATTCGCGGAGAGAAGCGTCCCCTAACCCCATTGGAAGGCGAACCTCCCAACTTGATTGACCCGCCCGCGGGATGCCGGTTCCACCCCCGCTGCCCCTACGCCACCGAGGTATGCCAGCGGGAAGAGCCGCCTACCGTGCGGCGGGGCAGCCATTGGGCCGACTGCTGGAACCCTTTGGGTGACGCCAGCGTTCTATCACAAGCCGGGACATGAAGGTTGTTTGACTCTGGAAGGTAACACCGAGATGGCCGAGGCTCACGACACATCCCAAGGTTCTCCAACGCCTTCTAACGGCGGAGCGGCGGATGGTCGCGGCTTGCCACTGATTCAAGTCCAGGGCTTGACCAAGCTTTTCCCCATCTCCAAGAGTCTGTTCCGCGGTCCCAAGGGCTACGTACATGCCGTCGACGGCGTGTCATTCGACATGTTCCAAGGCGAAAGTTTCGGCTTGGTGGGCGAGTCGGGGTGCGGCAAAACCACCATCGGCAAGCTGTTGGTCAAGCTCTTGGCCCCTACTGAAGGGCGCATCTTGTTTCGTGACTCGCCGGCTGACGGCTCTTCCGGGCGGGAAATACCCGAGTACGCCGACATCGCCCAGACCCAGGGCCGCGGGCTAAAAGCCTTCCGGCGCCGCGTCCAGATGATTTTTCAGGACCCCTACGAGTCCATGAACCCTCGCCGAACGATTTACGACACCGTGGCCGAGCCCTTGGTGGTGCAAGGAATCGGCAGCTCGCTTGACCGGCTGGACAAGGTCAGCCAACTGTTGGAGCAGGTTGGCCTCACTCCCCCAGCCACCATGCTGTTCCGCTACCCCCACGAGCTCTCGGGTGGTCAACGCCAGCGGGTGGCCATCGCCAGGGCCCTGGTGATCGATCCGATATTCGTGGTGGCCGACGAGCCGACCTCCATGCTGGACGTGTCCATCAGCGTCGGCATCATGAGCCTGATGCAAGAGCTGGCCCAGAGGTTGGGAGTTACCTACCTATACATTACTCACGACCTGGCCGTGGCGCGGTACATGTGCCAGCGTATCGCGGTTATGTACTTGGGCAAGATCGTGGAGTTGGCTGAGACCGAGGAGCTGCTGGCTAACCCGCTCCATCCCTACACCAGGGCCCTGCTTTCGGCAGTACCCATACCCGATCCATCCTACCAACGGAACCCGGTGAACATCCTCGGCGACGTGGCGTCGGGGGTGGATCCCGGGCCCAGGTGCCGATTCCTCGACAGGTGCCCCATCGCTGGGGACGAGTGTCACAACAACCCCCATCCGCCCTTGGA
>JADFFS010000199.1 GCA_022568195.1 Chloroflexota bacterium
TAGCGCCTTCGCCGGCCGTGGTTCGAACAGGCGAGACGATACAGTTGGCTGCCCAGGGATTTGACCTGTTCAAAAACCCAATCGAAGGGCTCTCATTCGTCTGGGGCGCCGAGGGCCTGGCCATAGACCAGACCGGTAAGGTCACTGCTGGAAACCAGCAAGGCCGGTACCAGGTCACCGCAAGCGCCAGCTATAAAGGCGGTCGACGGACTGCTTCGGTGACGGTCGCGGTTCCCCCGACCTGGGTTTCCGTGGGGGACATGCGGGCGAGGCGCAGCTCACACACTGCTACTTTGCTGGCTAATGGCCAGGTGCTGGTGGTAGGCGGTGGCGGGGGTGGCGCAGAGCTTTACGATCCCGATGGCCGCACATTCAGTTTCACAGGAAGCCCGATTTGCAGCCATGGGACACAACTCACATCGACGGTCCTCGCCGATGGCAATATCCTGATAACGGGTGGGTCAAATGCTCCCCGGTGTGCCGAAATCTACAACGCGGACACCGGGAATTTCTCCAGAGTAGGGGAGCTAAATGCGGAACACCGCAGGCACTCTGCGACGCTGCTTAGCGATGGCCGAGTGCTAATCGCCGGGGGAGACAAATTCGAGGTTGGCGGTGATGTCAGCCAGGACATCGCGGAAATATTCGATCCGGCGACCGAGACCTTTACCTTAACGGGGAGCCTGAATGTGCACCGAAATTCCCATGCGGCTACGTTGTTGCCATCCGGACAGGTACTTATCACCAGCGGCAGAAGCGGGAAATTCCCTAAGGGCGAGGTTCAGCACGAGTGTCTCGGTGACCCTGAACTCTATGACCCAATCAGCGGAACTTTTAGCTTGATGGGTGGTCCTAAACTTAGATCAAATTGTACCGGCCGCTCCATGGTCCTGAACAGCGGTATCGTACTGCTCCCCTCCGACGGCGGTAGCGCGAACCTATTTGATCCAGCCAACCAGACCTTCCGCTTTACTGGGATCGTCAGGGCAAACCGGGGCGAGTACACCAACACTTTGCTCTCCAGCGGCCAGGTTCTCATCACCGGCGGATGGCAGCGGATAGACTCGGATCTGCCCCCGTTTGCCACGGCTGAAGTATACAATCCGGCGACCAGAACATTTGCCTTCATAGACAGCATGATCGGTCCCAGAAGAGATCATGCCGCAGTCTTACTTCCCGATGGAAGTGTCCTGGTAACGGGTGGCAGGGACGGTGACGGGTCGTTGCGCACAGCGGAGATCTGGATTCCCGGTAAAGCACGATGAATATCAGCGGGTAGCAAGTAGAAAGGGTCCGCTGTTACGGCTCCATCGCCAGCGGTTAGGCCCACGTGGCTATTCCAGGTCAGAGAGCAGATTCGCCGCCCGGCAAATGGCCGGCGCCGGCGCTTACTGCGCCGTCCAACCCCCGTCGATAACCAACTCGCTGCCGGTCATGAACGACGCCTCATCAGAGGCCAGGAACAACACGCCATAGGCGACATCTTCCGGCTGGCCCAGCCGGGGTATGGGGTTCGTAACGAGTCTAAACTGGCGGAACGCTTCGTCGTTCACCACCTCGCGGGTCATCTCCGTTTCAATCACCCCAGGATGGACCGAATTCGCCCTGATGCCCTCTCTGGCATATTGGATGGCCGTTGACTTCGTGAGTAAGCGGACCGCGCCCTTGGAAGCGTTGTAAGCCGAAGAATAAGGGCTTCCAACCAGCCCCGCGATTGACGAGATGTTGACTATCGAACCGCCGCCAACCTTGCGCATCTCAGGGATGGCCGCTTTAGTGCCTAGGAACACGCCCTTGGCGTTGACATCCATGACCTGGTCCCACGACTGCTCGCTGGTATCCTCTACCCGCTCTGTGCGGAAAATCCCCGCGTTGTTGACCAGGATGTCCAGCTTGCCGAACCGGGCGACGGTGGTGGCGACAACGTCCTGCCAGTTGGACTCGCTGGTAACGTCCAGCCGGATGAACAGGCATTCGCCGCCGGCCTCGTTGATCTGGGCCTCGGTTTGACGCCCCTCGTCTTCCAGCAGGTCGCCGATCACCACTTTGGCGCCCTCGCTGGCGAAAAGCCGGGCTTCGGCGGCGCCCATTCCCCTTGCGCCGCCGCTGATCAGAGCTACCTTCCCTTCCAGTCTCATTTATTACTCCTTTATGAAGAGGTATTGGGCAACGCGTTCACCTGCTGACCTTGGGGGGCGTGGACCTCCGTTAAAATTTTATTAGCCCGGAGAACAACAGACCCAGCCATCATAAGGGTAGGACGTAGAACAGCACGGCGAAATAGTGGCAAGTGCTACCGGCAAGCACCGATACATGCCAAATTCCGTGGTTAAAGGGAATCCTGTTTTGCGACAGGAAAATGACCCCGAGAGTGTAGGCAACCCCTCCTGAAAGCAACCACAGCAGTCCCCCCAAAGGGAGATTGTCTTTCAAGGGTACTATTGCGACCAAGGAAAGCCAGCCCAAGCCCAGGAAAATCAGGTTTGAAATCGCCGGGGAGCGGTGGATGTACAGCCTGCTCGCAATGATCCCTGCGACGGACAATCCCCATACAACCCCGAAGAGACTCCATCCCCACCCTCCACTAAGGACCACCAAAGTGAACGGCGTATATGTCCCAGCGATAAACAGAAAGATAGCCGCCTGTTCAACGTTGCGGAGGCTTTGTTTGCCCTTCATGGAACCAGCCGAACCGGCCGCGTGGTAACAAGTGGAAGCAGCATAGAGCAGCACCAGAGTAGCGCCGTAAACGCTGCTGCCCACAACGTGCCAGACGGTCCCGTAAATATTGGCGAAAACTACCAGAACCGAAAGGCCACCGATACTCAGGAGCAGACCGAAGCCGTGGGTATAGGTGTTGACGAGCTCTTCGATTGGGGATTGCCCGGATAGCGGCCGGAGAGGATATGTGTTACTTCTCGGGTGCATAGCCTGCTAGATGGACCGGTCCGGGGAGATACACCCAAAGGGTTTACCCTGCGGATCCGGACCCAAACTTATCCCATCGATTCCTCAGATACCACCGGATTACGCAGTGTCCCAATGCCAGGGATTTCGACCTCAACTACGTCCCCGGGATGTAGCTGCTCTACGGCGCCGGGAGCACCCGTCAGGATGAGGTCCCCAGGGCGAAGGGTGACGAACTGGCTGATGCCGCTCACCGTGGCGTAGCAGTCATACGCCATCCCTGAGGTGCTGCCCCGGTCCCGCTCCGTCCCGTTCAATATGGTGGCGATCTCTAGCCGGTGGGGGTCGACGTCGGTCTCGATCCATGGACCCACGGGGCCGAAGGTATCGCTCCCCTTCTTACGCCAGTTGGATAGGTCGGGGGACCAGGAGCCCTCGCCGCTGATGTCATTCCCGCAGGTATAGCCAAGTATGAAGTTTGGGGCCTCTTCAGGCGTCACTCTCCTGGCGGGTTTGCCGATAACGATTACCAACTCCCCCTCGTAGTGGACATAGTCAGCCTCGGAAGGCAACACAACGGGGTCGTCGTGGCCAATGATACAGCCTGCGCCTTTGTGCCAAGGCCGAAAGCCAACGGACTCCCGGCGAATCCTTTCGGCGTCCAGTGCCACCTCCTGGTGGGCAACGTGGGCGGCGTAGTTGAGGCCAATCGCCCAGAAGCTGGTGGGGCGCGTAGGGGGAAGGAATTTTACCCGATGTAAGGGATAAGATGCCTGGGAAACTGTGTATTCACCGAAGATGCTCCCCTGAATGACACTAACCCGATCCCCTTCCACAAGTCCGTAGCTTTCCCAATCGTTGACCCGGAATCTGGCCAGTTTCATGCTCTCCCTCCATGGCCCGTGTCATTTATAATAACGTATGTCTTATGCCGGCGGTTGTGAATCCCGGCACTCGACACCCAGAGTGTATGATGGGAGCAGGGCCTGTCCACTGGAAGACTGTGGGTACCTTGGAGCTATGCCAAGCTATCGGTGATAATATGGGACCCTGGCCACGGGGAATGGACTATTCGATTTGGAGGAGGCCATTCGCCGAATGGCCAGGCTGAGGTATAGGTAACCGATATGGATGAACTGGACCAGAGAATCATGAGCCTTCTGCAAATAGACGGGCGGATTCCCAACGCCGAGATCGCTCGCAAGTTGGGAGTCAGCGAGGGCACCGTGCGCCGCCGCGTGGGCCGCTTGCTTCAGGACGATGTAATCAGGATCACCGCTGTCCCCAACATCGAAAAAATGGGGTACGCGGCCACTGCTTTGGTGGGGGTGCAAACCCGGTCGGGATGGGCCGACGACGTTGCCGAGGCCCTGGCACGGTTAGAAGAGGTCCACTACGCCGCCGTGACCACCGGCGCCTTCGACGTTTTCATTTGGATAGGTTTGGAATCAGCGCAGCGCCTGGGTGACTTTCTGCATACTAAGGTTGCGCCGGTCGAGGGGATACAGCGCACCGAGACCTTTCTCAACCTGGGTATCAAGAAGAGGACCTACGGCGTGCCGTTGTGAACCGCATCAGCAGTTGTAATAAACCGCGACCGAGAATGCGTCGAATGGTTACGCGGAGATGAATCCTCGTTGACTGGCGGCTCCGGCGGCTCCTATACTGGATTTCTCCAGGGGGTGTAGCTCAGTCGGGAGAGCACCTGCTTTGCAACCATCCCGCGCTCAACGCTGTGCTTCCGTAGCTAGAGAGCCCACCATTTCCTGTTCAGTTATCTGCTGTCAAAACGATCTATTATTCTTTGGTGCAGCGGCACATCGCTATTCTTGCTCGGAACTGTATCGCCCTATTAGCGCAATAATCCTTATGCGGCCAGCAGTACACGATGAATCATTCGGAACAGCGTCCAAAGCTGCTTCAGCTTCTAGCGAAGCCGCGATGTCATCGCCGATCGCATGAAGACGATCCTGTAAATCGCCTTTGCTTGACGAAACGACACACATACGTCCGAACTCTCGCTTTCCCCATGGCCGAAAATCTCCAAGTTCCGTAAAAAGCTGCTCGGCCTTGGCAGGGTCGAAGGATTGAGACGGTTCATCTAAGGATGGCCAGTTTGGAAAATAGAAGAGGTTAGGGTCAATTCTAGCCTCGTCGATGAGCAGGCTGATCGCTAGACGATGTTGGTCCTCATGGGTCGGCGAGTTCTTTATGGACTCAATATACCAGCCGATGCGGAAGTCGGCTTCGGGCCGGGAGTCGGGATCGGGCTTTACGTAGTTGGATTTCTGAGCCGCCAGTTCCCACTTAACCCGAGCCTCCACTGTGGCTTCGATGTCGGGTGTAGGCTCACCGGTACACCCCGCAGTCGTAACTACCAGTACACCAGCTAGTAAAGCAGTCACACTTTTGAATTGGGCAGCCATCGCGGGTTATTATACACAAGCCGTATCCATCTACGATGTCAGAGAAGGCAATCAGGATTAGTCTTGGGCCACATGACAGAGGAATATTGAAAAATTTCTGTTAATAGCGTTGATTGTTCACTCTTCTCTGAGTGGTCCTACCGCCGGTAACCCTATTGTTTTTGTGCCGTACCCACCCACTACGAATTTGTCGGAGTCATCTGGGTCTAGACGAACAAAGCCATTTGCTTCCGACTCCCACCATTGCGACACGACGCCCGCCGACGCGATTGACACCACTCCTGCCTCCATGCTGCGCTGGATCCGTTTCGACTGGGCGATGGCCCGGCGCTTAATTAACGCGTCCGTCACAATCATCATCGTCGTCGTCCACACCATCAATTTGCGCACAGCGCCGCCCCTGGGGCAGATGGTAACCCATGAGAAACGCGGCCCGAATCGCCGACCACAACCCATTAAATATCATGGCTCTGCCTCGGTCCAGTGTAACGCTCGAGCTGTCGGGTTTGGGACTCCAGGTTGTCTGTGAAATCGTCGTCAACACCGGCAAAGGTATCGTCGACCAGCTCCTCGCCGTTGGGACCACGTTCCATGACCACGCCATTCCGACCACCCTTGCTGGGCGAAAATTCAACGTCATCCGGCCTGTTCCCGTCACCAGGAGCCTTGCCCTTGGCCTTGGCCCGCGTGATCAGCCTGGCATCTAGGGCGCCGTCAAATTCGAAATCCACAATTTCGGCGGGGATAAAGACGGGGTTGGGTGCGAGCGGTAGGAGACCAGCCTCGTTGACGGGCGGCTCCGGCGGCTCCTATACTGGATTTCTCCAGGGGGTGTAGCTCAGTCGGGAGAGCACCTGCTTTGCAAGCAGGGGGTCAGGGGTTCGAATCCCCTCACCTCCACCACCGGGCTCACGCCTGCGCTGCGCCGCGATAATCTTTCCACCCATACCTATGCTTTATGTTTTCTTCCGGCTTCCCTTTGTCCGTTCTTTTATCAAGGGATTGAACGCCTTGGAACGCGTTCGGCCGTCGCGGGGA